>JBBROE010000148.1:0-8236 GCA_038229695.1 Chitinophagales bacterium
CTGCAGCAGGGTATGACGGCGTGGAACTCTGGATAAAAGATATTCACGACTGGCTCGCCGGCGGAAATACCCCCGCAGCCCTCCATAGCCACTTGCAGGAAAAAAACATCACCGTCGAAAATGCCATCAGCTTTACCGCCTGGCTGTCGGACGATGAGGCGGCCCGCAAAACCGCGCTGGTCACCCTCGAAAGGGAGATGGTCATGTTGTCGGCTATCGGCTGCCACCGGATTGCCGCACCCCCGTCCGGGCTTCCTGCAGGCCAGGTGCTGGATATCGAAAAAGCAAGTGAGCGTTACCGGGAGACGCTTGTCCTGGGCCGTAAACACGGCGTAATACCCCTACTTGAATTCTGGGGACCCTCGCCGGTCATTCACAACTTCAGCCAGGCGCTGGCGATTGCCGCCGCGGCGAATGACAGCGACGCCAGGATCCTGCCCGATGTGTACCATCTCTTTCGGGGCGGGAGCGGTTTTGAGAGCCTTTCGCTGGTCAGCGGCCATGTAATTGACATCATTCATATGAACGACTATCCCGCCGGCATTCCCATTGCAGCCCTGACCGATGCTGACCGCGTTTATCCCGGAGACGGTGCGGCGCCCTACCGTAAAATACTATCTGCCTTGAAAAAAATGGGTGGACCCAAAACACTTTCTTTGGAACTTTTCAATAAACAATACTGGTCACAGGATCCGCTGGCGGTAGCCAGGACCGGCCTGCAAAAAATGCAAAAGCTCGTGGCCGAAGTAATGGCCTGACAGCAAAAAGCAGCACCGGTGACCGGTACTGCTCTTACATGATTATTGTTAGCTAAAATAGGTATAGTCTATGGGTTACGGCTCACCGGCTGCCCGGCGGGAGCGTCACTCATGTGTTTATACATGTCATCAGCATTTTTCGACAGAATAACCTGCACACCCTTCTGACCATCGGCGTTGCTGCCATTCTCAAGACGGGATACCAGTTTTACCTTTGGTATACCGGTTTTTAATAATGCATCAGCCACGGTGTTTTCCCTTTTCCACGCAATGCTGTGGGCCATTTTGTTATTCATCCGGTCGCGGGTATAATTGTGGCGTTTGCCTGTATTGTAAGCGACTGATTTCTTTTCACCCACCGTAGCAGTACTTGTTTTACGGGGATGGCTGGCCGCCATAGACCTGCTGCCACTTCCTGCTGACTTCTTCGGACTGTGATGATCGTATTTGGTTGTTGTTGTACCGGAATTATTGTAACTGTTATTGTATTTATAACTGCTGTTTTTTTCGGTTGTGGCAGTGGTGGAAGATGAACTGCCCTTAGCAGCTACAGCTGTATTCGGCGTATAGGCAGCACCGGTAGTATTACTGGTTACCGTGCTGGTACCGGATCCGGTTGTCCCGTTATTATCCATACCAGGGCTCATTGCCGCTGTGCCATTCATATCCATGGAAGCGTTCTGCAAATCGGCTACCGTTACATCCACGTTTTCCTGGCTCTTCACAAATTCGCCAAGGTTGGTAATCAGCTTTTTTCCTTTAGGGGAAAGGTTGGCAGAATTACCGCGGAACAATGTGTTCTCTGCGAGGGTTACATATACTTTACCATTTGTCGTTGACACGTCCGCATCGTTGAGGCCAGACGGCGTAAGGGTGCTGCTGAGGTTGTCTTTTAACTGAGCTGTGGCGGTCTGCCGTTCGTTGAAATAATCATGGTAATAGGCCACATTTTTTTTCAGATCAGCATTGGTCTTTTGCTCATTTGCATAAGTCTGCTGCAGTTCAGTGGTTTTCTGTTGCTGGGAAGTAAGGCTTTCCTGCAATGAACTGCCCTTTTGCGCGAGGCTAGTGCTGTCCGTTCTCAACCTAGCCACTTCGTCCTGTGAACGATGATATTTCTTCGAAGAGACACATCCCGTTACCAGGATACCGGCTGCCAGGAAACCGCCTAAGGTGGTTATGGTAGTTTTCATTGTTCTTAATTTTTGTTATGACAAAATACTGTTCGTGTTCCTCTCCCTTATCCAATTTCCCGGCCATTAATTGAAAACAAGCGCAAGTTGTCCTGGCTGAGTAATAATTTCCTTTTTACCTGAGTAAGATTTTCCATCTAACGGGCTAATGCTGAGTAAGCTCCTCACCATCCGGCACAACTGTTAAAGTAAAGTGAACCTCCAGTTGAGTAAGGCTTTCCCCTGGGATTTACTGTCAACACTGCTTCAGGTGACCAGGGCTATTACGCATAACGCGTCCCTGGGACCGGCTCGCAGCCGCTTACTTTTTCTTTGGCCGGCAGGAAGACGATGATTCAGCAGTATTTATCTGGTCCTGTCATCCCGCCGGAATCAATGTAACACAGGATGTGCATGCAGCCTGGGTCATGGAGGCGATCATGGCAAGCAACCCGGACCGGGACAGCAGTGTACTGTCACTGGGAAACGCGCCGATTGCGGTTTTTGATCTTCGGCAGCACGGCTGATCTACCGCCGGGTTACGGTATCAGCAGGTTCTCGCTTCTGTGCCGCCTCTCCAATCTATGCAATTCCGGGATTTAGTGGGTCACGACAATTACACTATAGCGCCTGTTGCACCGGTGATGTTCACCACCACACTTCCCTGTCGTTTCGGTACGCCGTAATCTGTTCCCAAAAAAAATAGCAGCCGGCCGGGCTGCAATTTTCATTGTTTTTACCAGGATGTCTCATAACGGACGCACCCAGATATTCCTATAACTGATGGGTTCACTTTTATCGCCATGCGCCTGCAGTTTTATCGGGCTTGCGCCATGCACCTTATAGGCAGGCTGACCGATATAAGGTGTATCCCCCAGCAACGCGGTATTGTTCTGCACCAGCACGCCGTTGAAAAAAGCCGTTACCCGTCCCAGCGATTGGAGCACACCGTGATCATTAAACCGGGGAGCCGTCCAGACCACATCATAGGTTTGCCATTCGCCCGGTTTACGTGCCGCGTTGGCCAGCGGTACCGCCTGTTTGTACATACTGCCTACCATACCATTTACATAGGTGCTGTTATTGTAGTTATCGAGTACCTGCAGTTCGTAGCCGCCGGCGCCCCAGGGCAGCGCCGCGAGGAAAATGCCGCTGTTGCCGCGGGCCTGACCGCTTCCGGAAATATTTTCAGGAATCCTGAATTCAATATGGAGCTGGTAATCATTGAATCTTCTTTTCGTTTGCAGGTCACCGGCAGTCTTATCTACGGTCATGATATTATCCGATACCATCCATTTCTTACCGGATACGGTGTCTTTTGTAGCCACCCACTCATCAAGGTTCTTACCATCAAATAGTATGATGGCATCCGATGGCGGCAGGGCAAAATTTTTTCCGGGAGTCACTACAGGCGGTACCGGCGAATAATATTCCGTTTCCTCCGGTTTGGTCTGTGCCTGCAACGCGCAACATGGAACAAGAGCAAGGGCGAAGAGTAAAGATTTTGTAAACATGGGTTGTTGTATGAAGTTCGGGTCAATGTGCTTTTTCCATCGGGGCAATTTCTCTTACCCAGATATTCCGGAAGCTGAGGGGCTCGCTTTTATCGCCATGTGCCTGCAGCTTGATCGGTTCAGGTCCGTGTTGTTTGTAATACGGTTTGCCGATGTATAAAGTCTGGCCGGTCAGTTCCGTATGATTCTGCAGGAGGACCCCGTTCTGGATGATGGTTGCATAGGCGGGCGTCTTCAGTGTACCATCGTCATTGAACCTTGGTGCTGTCCAGAAGATATCATAAGTCTGCCAATCGCCGGGCTTTTTACAGGCATTGGCCATGGGCACTGCCTGTTTGTAAATACTACCCGTTTGCCCGTTCACATAGGTGCTGTTGTTGTAGCAGTCAAGGATCTGCACTTCGTACCCGTCGTCTCCCGGGCCGGTAGAAGCGAGGAACACACCGCTGTTTCCACGGGCCTGGCCTGTGCCGCTGATGTTTTCCGGGATCTTCCATTCCATGTGCAGCTGGTAGTCGGTGAAGCTCTTCCTGGTCTGTATATTTCCTGCTGTTTTACTCACCGTGAGAATGCCGTCTGCGACATCCCAGTTGGCGGCCTCTCCGGGATTTTTTACCGAGGTCCACTGGTCGAGGTTTTTACCATCGAATAACAGGATAGCGTCCGATGGCGCCCCGCCGCAATCTCGGGCAGGCGTCACCACTTTGGGTACCGGGTTATAAAATTCTGTTTCCTTTGGATCGCCTTTTTGCTGGGCGCCCGCGTGGAGCGCAAGCAGCGCGATGCCGGTTGTGAAAACGATATTTTTTATCCGCATAATTTTTTATTTGTTGACTGCCGCAAGCCGGGCAGCCGCATGGTGAAATTATAATTTGTTTTAAACATTAAACCGTTGGCAGTTTGTAGCCATTGTGATATTCCTTCATCAGGTATTCTTTATTGATCGCATCGTCTGTGAACTTTTCCTTTCCGGCATCCCAGAATAGTTTCTTGCCGCTGCGGTAAGCGATGTTACCCATTTGTGCAACGGTGGCTACATGTGCCCCCGCCTGTATGGGGCAATGGAGATCTTCCATTTTGCCGGACTTAATTACCCCCACGAAATTTTCCCAGTGTTTATCCAGCCCGTTGTCGGATGGTTTCACAAAGGGTTTACTCACTTTATTTTTACTTTGTCTTTCTTCTATTACTTCCCAGCCACCGCGGTTGAGAATGAGTGTTCCGTTATTGCCGATATAGGCAATGCCATGATCGCGGTTGTAGGAACCGTTGTCAATCCCCATAGCTGAATCCCAAACCATATTAAAGCCATCGAATTCATACAGGGTGGTAAGGGTGTCCGGCGTCTCTTCGTACAGATCCGGGTAAGCGTATCGTCCCCCCAATGCTGCGATTGATTTGGGGATGGGCGATTTCATGCCCAGCAGGCCATAGTCTAGCAGGTGCACCCCCCAGTCGGTCATCAGCCCGCCCGCATAATCCCAAAACCAACGGAAATTGAAATGAAACCGGCTGGAATTAAAAGGGCGGACGGGGGCAGGTCCGAGCCATTGTTTATAATCGACCCCGGCAGGCGGCGCCGAATCGGGTACCACCGGTCCGGGCTTCATCCAGCCCTGGTAACACCACACTTTTACTGTTCGGATGTTTCCAAGCTGGCCCGATTGCACAAAATCGACTGCATCTTTGAAATGCTGCTGGCTGCGCTGCCATTGACCCGCCTGCACCACTTTCTTATAACGCTGCTGGGCCGCCACCATGGCGCGGCACTCGTCGATCGAGTTGCCGACCGGCTTTTCGCAGTACACATGCTTTCCGGCTTCCACGGCGTGCATCATAATCAGGGCATGCCAGTGGTCGGGCGTACCGATTACCACGGCGTCAATATCTTTCTGGTTAAGCAGGTTCCGGTAGTCGTCATAGACTTTGATTTTTGACGTGTCTTTCCCGGTCTTGCCTAACTCTCCAAGCCGTTTGGCGATAACATTCTTATCGATGTCGCATACCGCCACCAGGTTCACACCAGGCACCTTAAGGGCAGCCGTTACATCAGCCCATCCCATGCCGTTAATACCGATAGCACCGATGTTAAGCTGGTCACTGGGCATCACGCGGTTCTTGAAATACGCGAAAGCCTGGTTGTCCATTGCTGAAGCTATGGCGCCCGCGCCAAGCAACAGGGAAGATTGCTGTAGAAATTTTTTTCTGGATGTCAATGTATCGTATTTAAAAGTGGGTGAATATAGCTGTGTCAGATTATTGAGGGATTAACGCCCCAGCCATCTGCCGTACTTTCCGGCGGAGACCAGGCCGCAGGCGCAGGGTCACGGGGCTGCAGGTTGTCTGTCGTAATAGATTCGGCTGCCTGTAACCACCACAGACCCGAAAAAAAATTTTTGCCGTTGGCCGGCAGGGAGTATCCTGAACAGGAGTAGGCATGACAAGCGATTTACGTTGGGAATGAAATGACAAATTACGGAAATTTGACTTCTGATGCTTTTTATTAACAGCATTTAATCATTTGCCTTTATGCACAGTAAATTGTATGTTTGAACAGATGCCACGGCGGCAGCTTTACGCCGGCTGGCTGTACTTACCAGAACCCCGCTGAATGTCTATTGCTGAAAAAATAAAATCAAATAAGGCACTGAAAAACCTGGCGCTTAGGCTCATTGCTGCAGGCGGGGGCGTGCGTCCGAGGTGGTGGGTAAAGCATTTTGTAAATCCCTTCTATCATAAGAGGGGCCGCAACACCGTCATTTTCCCCAACGCACGTATTGATACCATGCCTTTCAACGTATTTGAAACGGGCGATGGCTGTACCATTGAAGACTTTACCTTCATCAATAACGGCGTAGGACCGGTCAATCTCGGGCACCGCGTGTTTATAGGCGCTATGAATGTCATCATCGGACCGGTAGCCATCGGGAACGACGTTATGACGGCGCAGCACGTGGTCATGAGCGGGCTCAATCATGGTTTCGCTGAGGTCACTACTGCTTTCCGCTACCAGCCCTGTACAACGTCGCTGATTACTATTGGTGAAGGGTCCTGGATCGGGGCAAACAGCGTCATTACATCGGGGGTCAGCATCGGAAAGTTCTGCGTGATAGCCGCGGGCAGTGTGGTTACCCGCAACGTTCCGGATTATTCGATCGCAGCCGGCAACCCGGCCAAAGTCATCAAACAATATAACCACCAGGCCAAGGCCTGGGAAAGGATCACCACCAACGGGTAACCGCAGTAACGCATGAATAACCCGGCAGCTGTCTTTTTTTATCTTCCTTCCTGCAGCACCTGTATGTCCGTGATGAAGAACGCCGGCATAACCACCGAGCACTTTTCTTTTCGCGATATTAAAACCAAGCCGCTTTCTACTGCCGAACTTGACAGGATGAAGAAAATGGCCGGCAGCCATGAAGCCCTCTTCAGCAGGCGGGCGGTCCTTTACCGCGAGCTCGGCCTCAAGGACCGGGTATTAACGGAGGCCGACTATCGCCACTTCCTGCTCAGCGAATACACGTTCCTGAAAAGGCCCGTGGTTATTATCGGCGAAAAGATTTTTGCCGGCAGCGAAAAGAAAAATATTGCCGCACTCATGGCTGAAATAAAACTGAAAGCCTGCTAAGCTTCCTCACCGGTAATGGATATAGATGGGGTTGATGGCATAGCCCTGCATGGCGAAATCAGGCTTTTTCATCAACATCGTAACGGTAAGGGTACGCAACAATGAAGTAAGGCTAATGTCTCATAATTCGTCCAAGCTATTTTATGCCGCAGCAGGGGATCCGTAAGCGGTGTTACGATCATTTTATTCCGGTAATGCTCAAACACCTGCTGCAGGCTGAAAAAACGTCCTTCCTGAGCATGGGATAGGTATAGGCAACGGTTAGTAGCGATGGCACTTTGCCTTTCATGTCACCCTCCTTAATGCCGGTGATCTTTACCCGGCATGATCCTCGAGGCTTGTATCAACCGTCATCCCGGCGTTGCGGTACAACAAATACGTGAACAAAGGCTCTTTGTGGCAGGTTTCACATTTTTTTGAAAAATTCATACCCCAGCTTCTCCTCCGCGGTAAAGGATACTTTTCCCTGGACGGCCCGGTGGTACTTGCTGTTGGAGCGGACAAGCATCGCCAGGAACGGGCTTAGCGCCATGCCGGTTAATTGGCATCTGCCAGCAATTTATCGAGGAGGACCCAATGGTATCCATCCTGTTCGAGGCCCTTGATCAACTGTGGCAGCCTGTAGTAAAATTTATCCATGCGGCGGGGATCGGTTCCCAGGTGCAGCAGCAGCAGATAGCCGTTTAGTCCATCCGGAGACGTTCCCGCGACCTTCCTTATCGAAGTAAAAATCGCCTCGCTGTTCACATATTTTTCTCCCATAGCCGGGTAAGTATAATCGGCATTATTCCGCGCCCCCGGACTGAAGTTCAGCAGCTGCAATCCCATTTCTTTCGTCCATGCCGAGATGCTGTCGTTGTACCATTCATAGGGCGGAAGAAAATATGGGGCAGTAGTTTTATCGCCCCCGAACTTTGCCAGCTCCTCGTAGGCGTGGTCCAGGTCCGTGGCGAACTGCGAATGGGTAACGAGGAGGCTGTCACGGTTATTCCAGTCGCAATATAAGAGGTGGCGGTCGCTGTGTACGCCCAGGAAGTTGCCGGCTGCCTTCAATGACCTGATCAATGCTTTGTTTTTCGGGTTACGGTAAAAATTGCCGGTCAGGAAAAACGAGGCTTTTATCTTGTTTTTTTTTAAGGTTGCCAATATCGATTCCCCTCCGTC
>JBBROE010000149.1:0-8232 GCA_038229695.1 Chitinophagales bacterium
CGATTTGTTGAAAGGGCTCAGCGTTTCTTATCGTTTCGGGCTTGACCTCTATAACGAACTGCAGTCGCTTACCGTAAACAAAGGCGGTATCAGCGGCGGGCCGGGATACGTGAACGGATTATACAGGACCACCAGTTCCTTCAACCAAATCCTCAACCATACCCTGCTGCTGAACTATAACCGTAGCCTCGGTAAAGACTTCAGCCTGACAGTAGATGCCGGCGCAGATCTCCGTAAGGACAGTTACACACAATCCGGTTTAAAAAGTACGCAGCAAATAGTGTACGGACTGTTTGATCACAGCAATTTTATCAGCCATGACATCCTGAGCGAAGGCGGAACTGACCTGGATTATAAAATTCAGAAGACAAGGGCAGGCCTCTTTGCACAAGCTGTTGTGGGCTTCCGCGACTTTTTTTACCTCACCCTCAATGGCAGGAACGACTATGTATCAACACTTGAAAAAAACAACCGCAGTCTTTTCTACCCTGGAATCAGCGGTTCTTTCGTTCCGACCAGCATCATCGAAGGGCTGAAAGGAAGCAACGTGGTCAATTACCTCAAGCTGCGCGTGGGGTATTCCACCAGTGCTCACTTTCCTGACCCGTACAATACCCGTGCGTCACTCAGCCTGGCGACCAATGCATTCGTAGACAGGAGCGGCACGGTGGTCAACATTGCATCCATCCCCAACAACGTTCCCAACCCTAACCTGAAACCAGAGCTTATCCGGGAAACGGAAGCTGGTGTGGAAGGAAAATTTTTCAACAACCGCCTGACGCTCGACCTAACCGCCTATTTCAGAACGGCCAGTAACCAAATCCTGAGCCGCCAGCTGGATGCCTCCACCGGGTATAATTCAACAACTATTAATGCCGGTGCGGTAGACAATAAAGGAATAGAAGCTGCGCTCGGATATAAAATTGTCAATGGAAAGGATTGGACCTGGCAAATCGACGGTATCTATTCTATCAATAAAAGCAAGGTGCACGACCTGCCGGATGATATCAAACAAATCCAGATCGGCGGATATGGCGGAGGTGTTGGTACTTATGCAATTAATGGCCAGCCACTCGGCATCCTGCAGGGCAGCTATGTACAGAGAGACCCTAAAACCGGCCTGGGTATCGTAGATGCCAATGGTTATTTCCTGGGTTCTTCCGGGATCGCCGTTATCGGGGACCCCAACCCTTTGTACAAAATTTCCGGTATCAATACCGTGAGCTACAAATCGCTTTCTTTCCGGATGCTGTGGGATTACAGCCGTGGCGGAGACATGTTTTCCAATACAGTGCGTACATTACTTTCCCGCGGTTTAACCAAGGATACGGATTTTGACCGGGCACTGCCTTATATCATCCCCAATACCGTTAAACAGGATGGTACGCCGAACAATATCCAGCAGAGCGTCGACAACATTTATTTTAATGCCTATGGATTTGGACCGAATTCTGTTACCGTCTGGGATGCCACTGTGATCAGGCTGCGCGAAGTTTCTTTAACCTATATGTTCCCGCAGCAATGGCTGAGGAAAACGCCGTTTGGAAGCGTATCGCTCAGCGCCTCTGCAAACAACCTGTGGTACCTGGCTACCAACTTTCCGAAATATACCCGGTTTGATCCGGAAAGCAACAGCCTCGGAGTAGGCAATGCCCGTGGTATTGACTTGTTCGCTGGTCCTTCTTCACGCCGGATCGGAGCCAGTCTGAAGATTCAGTTCTAATCGAAAAATAACTAATTATGACAATGAAAAAATTTATCATACTGGCTTGTGCCGCAGTATCCATGCTGGCCTGCAACAAGCTCAACGACAGCCTGGACGCCCAGCTGAACAATCCGAATTCGCCCAGCCCCGCAGCGGCCGACGTAAACCTTTACCTCGGTAACCTGGAATTGAATTTCAACAGTTTTTTTCAGCAGGCATCCGACCTCACTGACCCGCTTATGAGAATGGAGACGCTTTTCGGGCCAACCTATTTAAATGCATACTCGGCGGCCAGTTTCAATGGAGTTTGGAACAGTGCTTATCTCGGCGTTTTCAAAACAGCCAATACCATGATACCGATCGCGTCTTCGAATGGTCAGTATATCCATTCCGGTATTGCCAAGGTGCTTAAGGCTTATACCATGATTACCCTGGTAGACCTTTTTGGGGATGTGCCTTACACAGAAGCGAATGCGGGTGTAGCCATCACCAATCCAAAGGTTGATAAAGGCCGGTTGGTGTACGATTCCGCGCTGGCCCTCCTGGATAATGCCATTGCAGATTTTGCCAAGACTTCTTCTGCCAGTCCGAGTAATGACCTGTTTTACAAAGGCAGTAAAGCGAAATGGACGACGCTCGCCAAGACCATAAAACTGAAAGCGTATGTTCAAACCCGGCTGGTTGACGCGGCAAATGTGACGGCTAAAATAAATGCCCTGCTTGCAGAAAACGACCTGATCAACAGTTCCTCGCAGGATTTTGTGTTCAGCTACAGCACCAAGGATCAGTCACCCGACAGCCGCTCCCCACATTATGCCAGCAACTACGGCACCGATAATGCGGCTTCTGATTACCTGGGCAATCATTTCATGTGGGCCCTAACCGTGGAAAAAGGTATCGTCGATCCCCGCACGAGGTATTATATTTACAGGCAGATTGACAACATCACCAACGACCCCCGGCTGCCGGATCAAACTACCACCCAGTTTGCACTCGCCTGTTATTACCGTGCCTCTCCGTATCCCGCAGGAACGCCCTACTGTATCATTGGCACCGGTTACTGGGGAAGAGACCACGGAAACAATGAAGGCACCGGGCCGGATAACCTGCTGAAATCCACCTGGGGTCTCTACCCGGTTGGAGGCGAGTTTGATGCCAACCAGAATAAATCCACCGGACAGAGTGCAGGCAGAATTTCCGGGGCCAAGGGTGATGGACAGGCACCTATCTTTCTTTCCTCTTTTACCAATTTCCTGAAAGCTGAAGCAGCCCTCACCCTCGGAACTACCGGCGATCCCCTTACACTGACCCAGGCCGGTGTGACCGAATCTTTTAATAAGGTGAAAAACTTTGCGGCTACGATTGGATACACGTTGCCGACATCTGACACCACTCTGCTGATAACCCCCTATAAACAGCAGAGGTACCTGGATAAAGTTGCTTCCCTGTACCAGGGCGCCGCAACCACCGATGCAAAGCTCAACGTGATCATCAAGGAATATTACCTGGCCGCCTGGGGTAATGGCATTGAACCCTATAACAACTACCGGAGAACGGGAAAGCCGGATAACCTCCAGCGCACGCTGCTTCCTAACGAAGGTGACTTTATCCGGTCCTTCTTTTATCCTTCAGTGTATGTTGACTTCAATAAATCGGCAGTTCAGAAAACTGTTACTTCTGTACAGGTGTTCTGGGATACTAATCCAAAAGATTTCATCCATTAAAATTTAAACTATGCTAAAAAATATAAATGCACTCATGAGTATAGTTCTTCTTCTGTCAGGAATGTTATGTTCCTGCCGGAAGGACAACGTGAATGGGGATAGCAAAAACCTGATTGAAGGCTCTTACCTGACGTTGAAAAAATCCATTAATGGGAACCTGGATTTCAGTTCCCCGTCTGCTACCGTTTCCATTGCCGTCGGAAGCTACGGACTCAAGCCGGTTTCGATCAATATTTACGCAGCTACCGGGGGCGCCACCGATTCGTCTAAATGGAAGCTGATCAAAAATGTTCCTTTTACAACGGACAGCACCATCCTGACCGTGAGTACTGCGGAATTGGCAAAGGCATTGGCTCCTGCCGCCATTCAACCGGGGAACCAATACGTGCTTCAAAACGAGGTGGTATTGAAAGATGGTAGAAAGTTTTCTGCCTATAACACTCCTAGCAATTATACCTCCTTCCCTGCTTACAAATTTGGGCTCACCTGGAAAGCCACTGCGGTCTGCGCTTTCAACCAGGCCGCCTCAGTAGGCACCTATAAAGTAGTGTATGATGGCGACTGGGTGGACTACAATACCGGCGACATCATCACGGTAAGCGCCGGTCCCGACGCCAATTCCATCCAGTTTATGGCTTATCCCTCCGTAGTACTCGGGGGCGGATCGAACAGGCAAAACTGGATTGTTAAGGTGGACCCTGCTTCGGGCAGTGCCACGGTGGTCAAACAATATGTAGGCAATTATGGATCGACCAAAGCCAGTGTTGACGCAACAGGTTTTGTCTTCTCCTGTACCGGCTTCATTACCCTGCTGGTAAATGTGGATTATGGCGGAGCGATTTACGGCGGAAATACATTCAGCCTTCAAAAGCAATAGCAAACAACTATAATGAAAAAAGGAGATTGCGTTGGCAGTCTCCTTTTTTTGTGTCTATAGTTTAATTTCTTCCTCGTGGCTGTCGTAAAAGTGGAACTCAGTGAGGTGATAGGTGGTATTTTCTTTAAGCTTGATTTTCTGACGATGTTTAAACCGCCATTTCCATAACCGGGAGCGGAACAGCCCGCCCCGCGTGAGGTAGGCGTACATGATGGGGTGAACCACAAGCGTAAGGTCTGAATGCTTATGGGTAAGCAGGTAGTTTAAATTCTTTTCTATTTCATCTTCCAGAATCAGCGCGCTGGAAATTTTACCTGTTCCATTGCAGCTGGGACAGATTTCCTGGGTATTGATATTAACTTCCGGCTTCATGCGCTGACGCGTAATCTGCATCAGGCCAAATTTAGAAATGGGCAGTACGGCATGCTTGGCCCGGTCGGTCCTCATGAATCCTTCCATGGCTTCCATCAGCCTCCGCTTGTTTTCCGGAAGCTTCATGTCGATAAAATCTGCTACGATGATACCGCCCAAATCGCGCAGCCGCAATTGCCGGGCAATTTCATCGGCCGCCTCCAGGTTTGTTTCGAGGGCGTTCTGCTCCTGGTTATTGCTCACGCTCTTGTAGCCGCTGTTGATATCAATTACGTGAAGTGCTTCGGTGTGTTCCACGATAAGATAGGCCCCGCTGGGCAGGTTCACCGTCTTCCCGAAAGACGCTTTAACCTGTTTGGTAACGCCGAACTGGTCGAATATCGGTGAGCCGTTATGATAGAAAGAAACGATATCAGCCTTTTCAGGGGCGATACGCTGGATGTAATTCTTTGCATCATTGTAGATTCCCATATCATTAACCACGATGCGGTTAAAATCTTCGTTGAGCAGATCCCTGAGGATGCTGGTTGTTTTGGTCTGTTCGCTGAGCACTTTGGCCGGTGCCACAGCGTTTTTCAGGTTATTTTGGATAAGCTTCCAGGTTTCTACGAGTGACAGCAAATCCTCATGCAGCTCCGCGGTATTTTTTCCTTCGGCAGCAGTGCGCACAATTACGCCGAAATTCTTGGGTTTGATGGCTTCAATGATTTTCTGTAAGCGCTTCCGTTCATCCGAGGAGTGGATTTTCCGGGAAACCGCCACGATGTCATTGAAGGGCGTGATGACCACAAACCGTCCGGGCAACGAAATTTCGCAGCTGAGGCGCGGACCCTTTGCAGCGATCGGCTCCTTTAAAATCTGAACCAGGATATTCGGTTTACCACCAAGTACCTCATTGATCTTCCCGGTTTTAATAATTTCGGGTTCCACCCTGAACTGGCCGAAATCGAATCCCTTTTCCTCCTGGTCAGTAATCGCCTGCTGGGTAAACTTGAGCAGGGACCTGGCATAGGGACTTAAATCCGTATAGTGCAGAAAGGCATCTTTTTCAAAGCCAACGTCTACAAATGCGGCATTCAGCCCGGGTATGAGCTTTTTTACTTTGCCCAGGTATAAATCGCCCACAGCAAAACTTGCATCCGTTTTTTCGTTATGCAGTTCTACTAATTTTTTATCCTCTAAAAAGGCAATTTCCACTCCCTGGGGAGCCGCGTTTATAATGAGTTCCTTGTTCAATCTTAATTACTTTTACAAGTATAACCGACACACACTAAAAGGAAATGGCTGAAGCGTCTCTCATGAACCAGCTATCCACAGCTGTTCATACAGCAGGCAAAACTGTCGATAATAGGCAGATAAAAGGTTCAGTAAAAGAAAAACAGGGCCCTTCCAGTATATGAGGCCCTGCAAGATTTATTTATTTCTCTTTTTATGACGATTCTTTCTCAGTCTCTTTTTACGTTTATGCGTTGCTATTTTATGACGCTTTCTCTTTTTACCACAAGGCATTGCTGAATTGTTTAGTTATTTGATGAGTAATAGTGTAAGTAATGTTATTGTAAAGACTTAATCTTATCATTTATCTCCTGTTTCATCCTCGGGTCGGCAACATATTTTTTACCCGTCTCATACCAGTACACGGCACCGGGTTTATCTCCTTTCCGTTCATAAGCCTCTGCCAGCATAAAAATAGCCTCCAGGTTGTCCGGCTCCCGGGCCGCCACTTTCGTAAGTCGTTCTATTGCCTTATCTAACTGACCAGATACCACCCCACCGACTCCCAGCATCAACTGCGCATACATATTGGTACTGTCCCGTCTTGCCACTTCCAGGATTTTCTGGATACCAGTCATAATCTCCTGCGGATTGGCGGCACTGCTCCCGAAAATATAGCAGCTTCCCAGGCCAACTTTTGCTGAATCATTGCCGGGATTCAGTTCCAGGGCCCGGGTGAAAAGGTCCTTGGCCTCATTCGCCATCCACTGTTTTACGGGTAGTTGATTGGTTCCCTGTAATTCATTTAAAAATTGGCGGGCTGCGAAGGTGAGACTTTTTTCAGAATTTTCCAACTTGGCCGCGGCACCGGTATAATAAGCGTAAGGTTCGAAGAAGTGAGCGGAGTCCCGCCAGAAGACAGCCAGCTGGCGATATACCTTAATCTGCTGATCCTTAACATCCCCTCTGACCACCGCCGTCTGCAACCCGTTCACATAAGCCTGGCGGGAAGGAGAAAGTTTCTGTTTGGCAGCGTCAACTACAGCCTCCGCAGTGAGTGGCGGAGCGGCCGTTCCATCTCCCACCGCAGCAGGCACGGGCTTACGGGGGGGTGTGGTATTCCCAAAAAAGTAAATGAGCAGCAGTAAAACAAAGCCGGATCCAACTAGAATAAATTGCTGTTTCTTCACGAAGCGGTAAATTAGGCTGCAAATTTACATCTCGCCTTCGGGGTTTGACTGATCTTCTTTTACGGTTTCAAGCTTTTTAACTTCCTGAACAAACTCCTTTGCTGGCTTAAAAGCCGGAATGAAATGCTCAGGAATGTGGACGGCCACATTCTTTTTGATGTTGCGACCGATTTTAGCTGCGCGCTTTTTGGTAATAAAACTTCCGAATCCCCTGATGTAAATATTTTCCCCCTGGGCGAGGGTGTCCTTCACCTCTTTAAACATCGCCTCCAGGGTTACCAGAACATCAATCTTCGGAATACCTGTTTTTTCTGCAATCTGATTGATTAAGTCGGCTTTTCTCATTTTATTTAAAACTTGAGGGTTTAAAATGATATCCGTGACAAAACGAAATTTTTATTCTTATCATATCTGCTTCATAACCAATAACGAAGATAATATAAAAGAACTTTTGTTAGAACGCAAAAACACGGTAAAATATTGGTTTTGAAGAAATAACCGTCCCAAAAGTCAAAAAACCGGGTATTTTTATCATTTTCAGTGCAAAACCGCGTTGTACAGCAGCTATGAAAGCCGATTTTACGAAGAAACTGATGCGGTGGAACCGGGTTGAAAACAAACGGGAAATGCCCTGGAAAGCTGAAAAAGACCCGTATAAAATCTGGATCAGCGAAATTATCCTGCAGCAAACACGGGTAGAACAGGGAACGGCTTATTATGAGCGGTTTATTGCGGCGTTCCCAACGCTGGAAGCCCTTGCCCTCGCTCCTGAAAAACAGGTGTTCAAACTGTGGGAAGGACTTGGCTACTACAGCCGTTGCAAAAATCTAATTCAGACGGCAGCGCTGTTACACCGTGAAAGAAATGGAAAATTCCCGGAGACCTATACCGGCCTCCTTGAGCTTAAAGGCATCGGCAGCTATACGGCAGCCGCCATTTCGTCTTTTGCCTTCAACCTCCCCCATGCTGTCGTTGACGGGAATGTGTTCCGGGTGTTGTCCCGCTACTTTGGTATCAACACGCCGGTTGACACCTCGAGCGGTAAAAGATTGTACAACAGCCTGGCCGCAAGCCTGCTGGACACCGGGAATCCCGGCGGCTACAACCAGGCCATTATGGATTTCGGCGCGACTATCTGTAAACCGAAAC
>JBBROE010000150.1:0-8183 GCA_038229695.1 Chitinophagales bacterium
AAAACAGGAGCTGATCCACAAAGCCCACCTCATCCGGCGGACCCTGCGTGTCAAATCCTGACGCTGAAATTATGGTAATGGCGTCAGCCGGCCGGTCAGCCGGTTGAGTTCCACTTCCGCAGCTTTTGCGGCATACGACAGGTTGATGAGACTGTAAGCGGCAGTTTCAAACGACTGCTCGGCAATCGTTACTTCCACAATTGTATTCTGCCGGTACTGGAACCGTTGCAACACCAGGTCGAGCAGTTGCCTGGCCAGCGCCACGTTCTTTTGAGCGGTCTCCAGTTGCAGCAACGCACTGGTGTACGCCTGGTAGGTACGTACCGCGTTGGCCTGGTTATCGCGCAGCAGCATCTTTTCCTGCAGCCCGGCATTCCGCGTATTGACGCCGGCGATTTGCTGCTGCCGTTTGTACACCGAACCGTTATAAATCGGGATGATAAAGTTGAACCCGGCAAAAGGACCATTTTGCTGGTTCAGTAAAATCTGTCCGGCGGTAGCCTGGTTACGCGTGTAGTTGTAGCCAGCACTCACCCGAACCGTGGGATAACGCTGGGCGGCAGTTTCTTTTTCAATGATCTGGTTGATCCGCACCTGCCCGGCAGCCGCAAGGAAATCCGGGCTGGAATGCAGGCTGTCGAGCACATTACCCAGCACCACTGACCGGTCGACAATAATAGTATCGCTGATCACAACGGAAGACTCGGGCCTTAGCGTGAGCAGGCTGAGCAGGCTGGTCTTCGACTGCTCAATAACCAGTTGCTGACTTTGTTTGATTTGTAGCAGGTTATTGAGGTCAAGTTGCGCTTGGAAGAGGTCGGCGTTATTGGCCAATCCTACATTTTGCTGCGCCTTTATGATCTCCAGTTTCTGTTTGGCCACATCTATCGACTGATCAATGGTCCTGATATATCCCTGCTGGCGAACTACATCGTAGTAGCTGGTCATGACACCGGCAATTACTGTTTGAATCTGCGAAGCCACATACTCCCGGCTTTGCTTTTCCAATTCTGCCAGCCGTTGACGGGTGGCCACCACACGAAGGCCATTGTACAATAGAAGATTTCCGCCCACACCCGCCGACAGCTGGTTTGACACGGCTCCTTTCCGCTGGATATGATAGGATGAATCGCGGCCGCTGATTTTCTGGCTCACATTCTGGTTGATGTCAACAGTCTGCTCATTGTCGGAACCCGTAGCGGTAACGACGGGTAAACCGCCGGCGATGCCCGGGGAATTATTCAGGTTGCTGATCTGGAGGTTATTTTTTACGAGCTGCATATCCAGGCTGTTCCTCAGTGCAATATTGATCGCTTCCGGCAACGTGAGTACCTGCGCGGACATTGGTACCGTGCATGCCAGGAAAACTATAACATAAAATAACCGGTTCATGACAGCGTTATTATTCAGTGATGTTGGTTTGGTGCACCTTGTGTTTGCCGGATATATACGTGTATACTGCCGGGATGACGAGCAGTGTCAGCAACAGGGAAAAAAGGATACCACAAACCACCACGATACCCAGTGGAATACGGCTGGTGGACGCGGCACCCAGGCTAAGCGCAATCGGCAATGCACCAAAGGAAGTAGCCAGGCTCGTCATCAGGATAGGACGGAGACGCTGCGTAGCCGCATCAATCACCGCGTTCATCTTGGTGAGTCCGATCTCCCTTTTTTTATTGGCGAACTCCACGATAAGAATCCCGTTTTTCGTGACGAGGCCGATGAGCATGATCATCCCGATTTCAGAAAATATATTCAGTGTCTGGTTGAATACCCAAAGGCTAAGCAGGGCACCGGACAACGCCAGGGGAACCGTAAGCATAATGGTAAATGGATCGAGAAAGCTTTCAAACTGGGCAGCAAGCACGAGGTAAATGAGCATCAGGGCGAGGCCAAACGCAAACATGATGTTGGAAGAACTTTCCACGTAGTCTCGAGATGGCCCGCTTAGCGAAGTCTGGAAGGTTTCATCGAGCAGCCTGTTCGAAATGGCCTGCATGGCAGTGATGCCATCACCAATGGTCTGTCCTTCGGCGAGGGAAGCAGAAATGGTGGCTGCTTTGTACCGGTTGAAATGGTACAGGGTCGACGGGCTGCTGCTCGTTTCCATATGGACCACGGAACTCAGCGGGATACTCTGTCCTTTGCTGTTGCGGACGTATATGCGTTCAATGTCGATGGGCTTGTCGCGGTCAGTCCGGTCCACCTGCGCAATGACCTGGTACTGGTAGCCCCCCTGGATAAAGTAGGCCAGCCGGCCGCCGCTGAAGGCCGATTGCATAGCGGAAATGACGTCCTGTGTGGAGAGGCCGAGGTCCTTAATCTTCATACGATCGAGCGAAATCTCCACTTCGGGCTTGTTGAATTTGAGGTTGACGTCCGCGTTAGAAAAGCTTTTGTCCTTCCTCACCTCGTCGAGGAATTTTGGGATCACTTCTTTCAGCTTCGCCAGGTCCTGGTTCTGTAAAATAAACTGTATAGGCAGTCCGCCCCTTGAACCCGCACCCACGGCAATTGTTTGTTCCTGTACCGCAAATATCCTGGCGTCGTTAAACCGGCCCAGTTTCCGCTGCAAATCATTGGCAATTTCATTCTGCGATCGCCGCCGCAAAGAAGGGTCTATCAAGCCGATGCGGGGCTGAGAGGTGTTTACGCTGCCGCCAGCGGGCGTACGGGCAAAAACAAAATCCCGTTCGGGTACGGAATCGTAGAGATAATTCGCAATGCGGTCTACATAATGCTGCATGTAATTGAAACTGGTTCCTTCTGCCGCGGTAACGGTAAACCGTACGCTGCTCTTATCCTCCAGGGGTGCGATTTCACTTTTCAGGGTGTGCATCGTCAACCAGATAATCGCGGCACAGATGCCGATGATTACCCAGGCCATCCAACGAACGCGCATAAAGGCGGTAAGCATTCTTTTATAGCCGGATTCCATCCCCACAAAAAACGGTTCCGTCTTACGGTAGAACCATCCGTGGCTCATGTTTTTGCGGGTGAGGTAAACATTCAGTACCGGTGTAATGGTAAGCGAGACAAAGGCCGAGATCAGCACCGCGGCAGCGAGGACCACACCGAATTCGCGGAACAGGCGTCCGACGAATCCCTGCAGGAAGATAACCGGGAGGAACACGATAGCCAGCGTAATTGAGGTGGAAATAACGGCGAAGAAAATTTCCTTGCTGCCTTCCATGGCAGCTTTGCGGATGGGCATTCCCTCCTCGAGTTTGCGAAAAATATTTTCGGTGACCACGATACCATCGTCGACCACCAGCCCAGTCGCCAGCACGATCCCAAGCAGGGTCAGGATATTGATGGAAAAGCCGGAAATGTACATGATAAAAAAGGTGGCAATCAGTGAAATCGGGATATCGATCAGCGGTCGCAAGGCGATCAGCCAGTTGCGGAAAAAGAAGAAGATGACCAGTACCACCAGGATGAAGGCGATGATGAGCGTTTCCTTTACTTCAGCGAGAGATTGCCGGATGTTCTGGGTATTGTCGATCAGTACATTGATCTCGATGTCTGTTTTGTTCGATTTTTTGATTTGCTCAAAACGCTTGTAAAACTCGTCGGCAATCCGGATGTTATTGGCACCGGGCTGCGGAATGATGGCAAGGCCCACTGCATTTACCCCGTTATATTTCCAGCTTTGTTCCAGTTGTTCGGGGCCAAGTTCCACCCTGGCCACATCGCCCAGGCGGATGATACCGCTGCTGTCTTCCCGTACAATCAGTTCCCGGAATTGTTTCTCAGACGTGAGCCTGCCGAGCGTACGAATGAGCATCTCGGTGTTGTCTCCGTATATTTTGCCGGGCGGCAGTTCAACATTTTCGGTGGCCATGGCCGTGCGGATATCAGTGAACGCAATACCATACGCGCTCATCTTGTCAGGATTCAGCCAGAGCCGCATGGCATACCGTTTTTGTCCGAATATATTCACTGAACTTACATCGTCGATAGTCTGGAGTTGCTGCTGCAAGACATTCTCCGCGTAGTCACTCAGTTCCAGCAAACTCTTGCTGCGGCTTTGGAGTGCGAGTATCAGGATGAAGTCGCTGTTCGCATCGGCCTTACTGATCACGGGGGGTGCATCTATATCCTGGGGCAGGCTGCGCGACGCCTGCCCGACCTTGTCCCGCACGTCACTGGCAGCAGCTTCCAGGTCTACTCCCAGGTTAAATTCAACGGTGATCTGACTGTTGCCTAGGGAACTGGAGGAGGTTACGGTCCTAATCCCCGGAATGCCGTTGACTTGTTTTTCCAGCGGTTCCGTAACCTGGCTCTCCATGATATCGGGATTGGCGCCGGTATAGGAGGTACTGATGGTGATGATGGCCGGATCGATCGCGGGATAATCGCGGACCGCCAGGAAAGTGAAACCCACCACACCGAATAAAATGATCATCAGGTTCATCACCGTGGCCAGCACCGGTCGCTTCAGGGAAAGTTCTGAGATGTTCATATTTATATTACGGAATAAAAAATATCCGGACGTACCGGCAGGTTACTGCGATTGTTTGCTGAGCTGGTCAAGCGTTTTAACAGAACGTACTTTGAGGGGATTTTTGGGACGGGCAAACAAAACGCCGGTGACCACTACGGAGTCGCCGGCCTTGATGCCTGAAACAATCTCGACGGTTTCACTCTGGCGCACACCGGTAGTGACGTTCACGAAACTGGCCATTCCATTTTTTACGAGTACGACCTGGTTGTTTTTATCGTCCGGGATGATAGCATTGGTGGGTATCATCACCGCCTGCTTATTTCCTGCAGAATTGATAAAGACTTTTACAAAAGCTCCCGGGTTGGCGGTGCCGTTCTGGAGCATGGCCCTTACTTTCAGGTTACGGGTAGCCTGGTTTACCTGCGGCTCGGTAGCGATTACCTGCGCATGACGGCGGTTATGGGATGCGGCATCCACTTCCACGTCCACAATATCTCCGACCCTGATGGTGTTGCTGTATTCTTCCGGGATGGTAAAATCAATTTTCACTTTAGCCACCTGCTGGATAGTGGCAATAACGGTAGCCGGGGTAACAAAAGCGCCAGGGCTCACCTGGCGAAGGCCGATGACGCCACTAAACGGGGCTTTGATTACCGTCTTGTCAATCAGCGTTTGCGTGTAGCCGATATCCGCCTGCAGACCATTGACCTGGCTGAGTGAATTGTCATAGTCCGCCTGGTTAATCCCGTTTACGGCAAGCAATTGCTTGTACCGTCCTTCGGTTTTTTGTGCGAGGTCAAGCTGTACTTTGCTTTTCGATAATTGCGCCCGCAAATCGGCATCATTGATTCGTGCTATCACAGTTCCCTGCTGAACGGGGTGTCCTTCAGGGACATTGAGGTAAGTAAGCCGCCCGCTTACCTCCGGGTGCAGTTCAACATATTCATTGGCAACGATATTGCCATTGGCTTCCACAATATGTGAAATCACCTGCGATCCGGCAACCAGTACGTCCACCACCGTGGGGGGCGCAGCCCTCGGTTTAACCACCTCCGGCTTTTCCTTACAGGCGACAATCAGCATAAATAAAAGAGGAATACCCAAAAAAGCAAAATGATTATTGCGCAGGCTTGTTATTAACATATTCCGGTTAACTATGGAGTTGGTTCAAAATTCAAATATATATTGTTTTACCACGGTAAAGACAAGCGGAGCTTTGAATGGATACAAAGTGTCATTAAAAACGCATTAATTAAGCGAGGTCCTTTTTCGTTCCGAAATAATCAAATTACGGCCTGCCTCCTTGTCAACTTTAAGCCGCCTTTAATCCGGGATTTTTGTATTTCCTTTGCCCACAAATTCCCTTACATGGAAAAACGGGTGGGCATCATCATGGGCAGCGACAGTGATTTGAAGATCATGCAGGAGGCGGCTGAAATTCTCAAGGCATTCAATATACCGTATGAACTAACGGTGGTTTCCGCCCACCGGTCACCGAAGCGCATGGTGCACTATGCTGAAACGGCGCGGTCCCGGGGGCTGTGCGTAATTATCGCCGGGGCAGGCGGTGCGGCTCACCTGCCGGGCATGGTTGCATCCATGACCACCCTGCCGGTCATCGGCGTACCGGTGAAGTCGGCCAACTCGATCGACGGCTGGGATTCGATTTTATCCATCCTCCAGATGCCCGGGGGGATACCCGTAGCTACCATGGCGCTGAACGGAGCCAGGAACGCCGGGCTGCTTGCAGTGCATATCATCGGCGCTTTTGATGCGGAGACAGCCGATCTGCTGTCGGCCTACAAAACCCAGCTTTCGGAAGGCGTGGAGGCGAAAGTAAGGGCGCTTAAATCCGCCGGCTGGCATAATGATTACGACAGTGATAAACAGGAGTCGGAAGAAAAGTAGACCGTGCCCATCCTTATAACAACCTGTACTTTAACCTTACTTTAGAGCCCGTTCAGCCGCAGGCTTATTTTTTAGCCTTATACTTGTAGATGAACCTGGTATCGCGTTAATTTTGCCTTTAAACCGGTCGACTATGACACACGCTTACGACGCCGCTTTCGAATCTAAAAAAAATATGCAGGCCGGGAGTATCACACTCGGTTTACTGTTGCTATTATTTATCCTGTTGTTTTTTGTAGGCTGGACGACCCCGACTGTTCTGACACCGGTGCCGGAAGAAGGTATGGAAGTAAACCTCGGCAGCAGCGATGCCGGGCTGGGGAATGACCAGCCTTTCGAGCCCGGTAAACCTGCGCCGCAGGAGCAGCAACGCTATACGCCCCCCAAAGCCGTGGTAACGCAGAAGGAAGAGGTAAAGGACCCGGCCACTGACAATAAGGACCCGGATGCGCCGGAAATCAAAAAGCCGCCTGTGACAAAACCGGATGCCACTAAAATTGCGGATAAAGAAACCCCAAAGAAAGTGATGCCTAAGGTGGTCGCAGCGGAAACTCCTCCCACCCCTGCGCCTCCGCGACCTAAAGCTGTTTTTAAAGGCGTTAATGGTACAGGAACGGGAGGCAATGAGGCCGATAGTTATAAGAAAGGCGGCAGCGAAGGCATAGCGGGGGGCAAAGGCGACCAGGGCCGACCCGGCGGGAATCCCGACAGCAAAAATTACAGCGGCGGCGGCCATGGCAATTCAGGACTGAGCATTTCAAAAGGATTGAGCGGACGGTATTTCACCCAGGTTTACAACTACCAGGGCGATTTCAGCACCAATGAAAAGGTGGCGGTCGACGTACGGATAGATAAAAATGGTAACGTATTAAGCGCTTCCTACCAGCCAAGGGGATCTACTACGGCAGCTGGTAACTATAAAGACAAAGCGGTCGAAATCGTAAAAAAATCAAAACTCAATCCGGTGGCCAATGGCGAAGATGAACAAACCGGCACCGTAATCATCAATTTCCGGATAAATAATTAACCGTTGAGGCGAACCCGCGCAAACGGGTATGGGTGACCAACGATCTTCAGTAACCAGCCAACTGACTTATTTTTATCCGATGACCTACGCCCAAACCCTCGATTATCTTTTTACCCGGTTGCCGATGTACAGCAGAATTGGTGCAGCTGCCCTGAAGCCTGACCTCACCAATACGCTCGCGCTTTGCGAAACACTGGGCAATCCCCACCAAAAATTTTCTTCCATCCATATCGCCGGAACCAACGGCAAGGGTTCCACCAGCCACATGCTTGCGGCGGTATTACAAACGGCGGGGTATAAAACCGGGCTGTACACCTCACCGCATTTAAAAGATTTCCGGGAACGGATCCGGGTAAACGGCGAAATGATCGACGAGTCGTTTGTAACCGGCTTTGTAACCCGAACCATGGAGCAGGCAGAACGGCTAGACCCCTCTTTTTTTGAGATAACCGTAGCCATGGCCTTTGATTATTTTGCTGATCAGCAGGTAGATATTGCCGTTATAGAGGTAGGACTGGGCGGCAGGCTGGACAGCACCAACATCATTACCCCTGTACTTTCCGTAATCACCAACATTGGCTGGGACCATATGAATATCCTGGGCCCTACGCTGCCTTTGATAGCCTATGAGAAAGCCGGTATCATCAAACCGGGTGTGCCCGTGGTAGTGGGTGCGGTTTTGCCGGAGACACGGCCCGTTTTTGAAAAGAAGGCGGCAATGGAAAACGCCCCACTCACCGTAGCAACAGACAATTGGTATTGCAGCGGCTGGGAGGAGAAAACAAATTCACTTGACGT
>JBBROE010000151.1:0-8181 GCA_038229695.1 Chitinophagales bacterium
CAAGTTATCTTGGCTTGATTCCCAGTGTACGTTTATGTTGCTGCAAACAGTCTTCTTGATTTGAAGCCCAAACTTCTCTTATCCCCGGGAGGGTTTTTAAAAGGCCTCGGGAAAAAAGCGTTAAAAAATCCGGGCTGCTGCAGCGAACAGCAGCGAAAATGATCCGTGTCGTACAACAGTCATTCACTAGTTCCCGCTGAAAAAAGAACCACTGTTGGGATATGACTTTTTCGGTGCCGCGGAAGCGCCCGGATTGTAGCTTTTTTGCCGCAGCCTTGAACTTTTGTTACTTTTCTTTCAAGAGAAAAGTAAGGCAAAGCAATGGCAAAGCCGGAGCAACTCGCTTTTCTCAATAAAAGTCCATTTAGATTATTTATGTACTTTTTTGCTTCGCCAAAAAAGAACGCAAAAAAGGCGCCCCGAAAACGATGACGGCTGTTGTCGGGTGGTTCGCTGTTGATCATTTGTGCATAGAGGTGAAGATCAGTGGGGCTGTGGTGAGCGCCCTGATCGGACTTCACCACATTTTTACGCTTCCTTTTCTTTCTTTCATTTATGTTCTTTTTTGCTTCGCCAAAAAAGAACGGGCAACAGGCGCCCCGAAAACGATGACGGTCGTTTTCTCCCGCTCTTCCCAGCAACGTCTCCCGCAAGGGGACGTTGCGGCGGAGGAAAGACGAATTTACAGGCTGGATGATCTGCTCTTGGCTGAATAGCACACGGCCGTACAAGTGTGCGACGCAACAACGCTGCGCAATGGTATGATGCCGGGCACACAAACCAACACTAGCGGTCAGGTGGCAGTACCAGTTGTGCGGGCAACTTCTTTTCTTTGGAGAAATTGACGATAATGACGCCAGCCAGTATGATGATCAACGCAATCACCTGCTGCCGCGTGATCGGTTCATGCACAAACAGCCAGCCCAGGAACACGGCGACCACCGGGTTCACGTACGCATAGGTGCCCACAAGCGACGGGGAACGAACCCCGAGCAGCCACACATACGAAAGGAACCCAATCAATGAGCCGAACGTAACCAGGTAGCCTATCGCCATAACTGCAGGTACTGATACCCGTGAGATGTCGAATTGATGCTGCTCACCGCTGGCAAATGAAGGGACCAGTGAAATGAAACCCGCCGCCATCATCTGGATGGAGGCCTTGATACCCGTACTGCCTTCCATCGGCGTATATTTCGCATACAGCGACCCTGCCGCCCAGGCCACGCTGCCGAGCAACAGCACTACAAAACCGACCAGCTGCATGTTGCCGGTGGCATATCCTCCGCTTCGATGGCCGGCAAACAGCACCAGTACGCCGCAAAACCCCACCAGCAGCCCCGTAATGACTGCGGGGTTGCTGAAATAAAAATGCCACTGGCGCTTATCGAGCAGTACAAACCATAAGGGTACCGTTGCAATAACAATGGCCGCGATGCCGGTGGGAATATATTGTTCTGCCCACACCAAGCTGCCTGTCCCAAGGAACAGCATCACTATGCCGGAGCATGCGATTTTTTTTACAGAGGACAGCGGTGGTGTGGACTGTCCCCGTAACCTGCACCAGGCATACAAAATGACACCGGCTGCGATAAACCTTGTGGCAGCGAGCAGGAACGGCGGAATATCTCGCAACGCGATGGCAATGCCGAGATACGTGGATCCCCAGATGATATACAAAGCGGCAAATGCCGCCACCACCATGGATACCGGTGCAGGATTTTTATGAGGAGCAACAACCGCCATTTTTATCTATTGGGGTAAGCCGTGTTTTTTATTGCTGATCACATTCTGGAGGGTCCAATGTACCCGGTATTCGAACGGGTGCTTCCTTACCGGACAATCCTCCTTGCTGCAGATATGGCAGCTGAAATGCAGGCATCCGTCGGTGTGCACAAAGAATTCCACTTCATCACCCGATTCTTTTTTGATCAGCGCGATAAGAGCATCGATCTCGGCATGGGCTTCATGCACATTCAGGTACCACGGAACGGTCATGTGGCAATCTATATGCAACTGGCCGCCATACTTTATCACGCGCAGGTTATGCAAATCGATCCAGTTGTCCCGGCGATGACCATTGAGCATGGTGATGAGCGAAGACAGCAGCCCGGTATCAATTTCATCCATAATACCGGCCATCGAGGTGCGGATAATTTTATAACCGGTATGTAAAACGATGGCTGAAAATATAATGGCTACCAGGCTGTCTAGCCAGGTAAAGCCCGTGGCTATGATAAGTGCCAGCCCAATAATGATCCCGATGGTGGACCAGGTATCCGTACGCAGGTGTTTACCGCTTGCCTGGAGGGCGAGGGATTTATTGTTTATGCCTTTGTTGATCGCGTAAGTTCCTACGAAAAAATTGATGACACCGGTAAGTCCGACCAGCAAAATGCCATAATCGAGCTGCTCCAGTTTTTTAGGATGGATAAAATTTTCAGCTGAAGAATAAATAATGATCAGGCCGGCGAGGAAGATGAGTGTGCCTTCAATTGCGGCCGATACAAATTCCACTTTGCCGTGACCGTACGGGTGATCCGTATCGCGGGGTTTGGCGGAAATGTGCAGGCTGAACAGGCCGATGAACCCGGCGATGACATTTACCGTACTCTCCAGCGCATCGGTGAGGATGGCTACCGACCGCGTAATGTACCAGGCAATGACCTTTACCACAAACAGGATGATGGCAACGGTTACAATGAACTGCTGTACGCGGTAACTTTGTTTTTCTCTGGTCAAACCGGCAATTATTGGGATGGATTAGTTTGCAGTTGTTTCCCGGCGGCTGCCTGGAAATTAAAAACCCGGCTGTTTTCACACCGGGTGTACAGGTTGTAAGCCTCAGGCCTGGTCGAACCGCTGCTGCACGGTATCCCAGTTCACGACATTCCACCAGTTGTCAATATAATCAGGCCGCCGGTTCTGGTAGTGGAGGTAGTAGGCATGTTCCCACACATCGATGCCGAGCAGGGGTTTGCCTTTCAGTTCAGCGATGTCCATCAGCGGGTTGTCCTGGTTCGGGCTGGAACCGATTAAAAGTTTTTTACCCGGGGCTGCTACCAGCCATGCCCAACCGCTTCCAAATCTTGTCTTTGCCGCGTTCGCAAAAGCCGTTTTAAAGGCGTCGAACGATCCGTGTTCTTTTTCGATGGCGGCAAGCAGGCTGCCGCCGGGTTTGCCCTGGCCGTGAGGGGTCATTGTTTTCCAGAAGAATTCGTGGTTGTAATGACCACCTGCGTTATTGCGCATTTTGGTGGAATAACCGGAAATTTTGGCGAGCACGTTTTCGATCGGCTGGCTGGTATCCGCGTTTTCGGCCTGCGCCGCTTCCTTTGCATTTTTCGCATAACCCGCGGCATGTTTGGCGTAATGCAGTTCCATGGTCTGGGCGTCGATATGGGGCTCCAGTGCATTGTAGGCGTAGGGCAGCGGGGCCTGGTCGAACGTGGTAAATAAAGGCGCTGACCTTTCGCCGGAAGCCAGTAGCTGCCCGGGGAGCAGGTGGGCTGCCGACAATACCAGGCTGGTTTTAGCGCCGGTGGCGATGAAGGCGCGGCGGTTTATTTTTTTCATAACAGTTATTTTGATAAAGTTAGGTAATGCGGGTATCGGCAGCCGGTAATTTTTCTTTTCGGAGCATCCTTCCCACGCGGCGGAAAAAGCGAAAGTAGTATTCCTGGTTAAAGAGCTGGGAATCATTCATGGCTTTATAGACGAGGAATATACCGATGGGCAGCAAAATAAATGTGGCGAGCCACATACCCGCCAGGGGACGCAGCACATCCTGCTTCACGAACTTTTCACCGAAATTGTTGAGCAGGAAGAAGATTACAAAAAAGATAACGGCAAAAATGAGTGGCGTACCGATCCCACCCTTGCGGATGATGGATCCGAGCGGGGCACCGATCAAGAATAACACGAGGCAGGCGAGCGACAGGCTGAATTTGCGGTGCCACTCAATCAGGTGCACGCGCAGCTCTTGTTTGCGTGCCGTGTATTCGCCGGCATCGGGGTCGAGCAGCGATCGGACGGAGCTGGCCTGGCTGATGGCCGCGTCGAGTATGGCCTGTTTCGCACTGTCGGGCACAAGCTGCTTGAAGGAAGTGGCCGGGTGGGTTATTTTGGGACGGGGAAGGTGATTGCTGTCCATCACCCGCATAAACGGCAGGTAGGCGTTGACCTGGAGGCGAACCTTATTCCCCATGCTGTCATTCTTTTTTTCCAGGGTGTCGATGTTCCTGCCCAGTTGCTGTACCGTGAGCATCCGCCAGTTGTCTTTAAAAACGCTGTCTTCCGTTTTCTGGATTTTAAACGAGCTGAGGTCCAGCACTTTTTTAAAATCTTTGAAACCCATACGCGTGAATTCGGTGTTGGTAGTCATCCGGTCTCCCCGTTCCGAGTAGCGCCAGCCATCGTGCAGGTAAAATTCTAAATATCTTTTATCGGCGGAAACCTGCATCAGCCCGCTGTCAGCCACCGTAATAACGTCCTGCAGGTTATAGTTTTTCTCATAAATCACGACGTTGCGAATGGTACCGTTCTTTTCTTTTTTGCCCACTTTAATCACATAGCCGTCTATCTTATCGTAGAATATGCCTTCTTTAATATCGAGGGCCGGTTTGGTTATGATGATATCGTATTTAAGGGTGTTCAATTTTAACTGGGCATGCGGGATGATAAAATCGTTGAAGATAAATGCGATGCCGCAGATGACGAGGCTGGTGATGAGGAGCGGGCGCATAAACCGGAGGAGCGGGATGCCGGCCGATTTAATGGCCACCAGTTCGAAAGTCTCGCCCAGGTTGCCGAAGGTCATGATGGAGGAAAGGAGCACTGCCAGCGGAAGGGCGAGGGGAACCACCGAAGCGGTAACATAACTCATCAGCCTGAAAATTGTAAAAAAATCGAGGCCCTTTCCGACTATATCGTCAATATACAGCCAGAAAAACTGGAGTACCAGCACAAAAAGCGTGATAAAAAAGGTGGCAATAAAGGGGCCGATAAATGCCTGCAGGATCAGCCGGTCCAATTTTTTAATCACGGCGTAGTTGAAGAAGGTTTTGATGAATTACTTTGCATGATGGATCGGTCAAAAATAAGGCTTTCCGGAGAGGAATTGGAACTCGTGAAAAGCACGGATTGGATTTTAACAAAGCACCGGGTAATAGCAAAAGTCTACGATATGTTTGGGCTGTTGGCGGTACAGATGCAGGAATACATAAAATATCATCACAACGGGTTGCCGGCAGCACTGGATTTGATAGCACCAAAAATTTCAAAAGGGGAACAATATGAGCAGTTGCCCTGGGTGGTGCTGGATTATCCACGGATTTTCTCGAAGTCCGATGTGTTTGCAGTCCGCACATTTTTCTGGTGGGGAAACTATTTCAGCGTGTCGCTGCAGGTAAAAGGAAAATTCCTGGAGCCGGTGGTAAAAACGCTGTTGTCGCCTGCGGTAAGGCAGGATTTTTCCCGTTGTTACTGTTCCGTAAGCGGGGATGAATTCAGTTTCACGCTGGATGGTTCCGCATACCTGGCGCCCGGGCAATGGGAAGCTCTGGCGGCGGGGGATGTTAAGGATTACTTTAAAATCAGTTGCCGGTTTGCGCTGGGCGAATGGGAAACGGTAGATGGCCTGGTCATGGTTTTTTTTGATAGACTGATGACCGTACTGGCAGGTCAGTTACCGATGCGGTGAAAAAGGTCTTTGACCTGGTAGTCCCAGAGCTGGCTCTGGTCTTTAATCTCTTTTTTTTCTGCAAAATCGTTGATCACCAGGATGGTCTGGTTAGTCACTTCCGATTTTTCAATCCTGAATTCAAAGTATTCTTCCTTGGGGGAGGTTATCCAGTGGAATTTTACATATTTTTCCTCTTCGCCTTCTACAATTTCTGCTTTCTCCACATTCCCGCTCCAGCTGAAGCTGAAGATATTATCCCGCTCATCTACTTTATCCGCAAACCATTCCTGCAGGCCGGCGGGGGTACTCAAAAATTCATAGAGAATCGAGGGGGAGCACCTCACAGGATATTCTAATGTAAATAGTTGTTTTTTACTCATTTCGCAATCATTGGCGGTATATCGACTCTGGTGATGCAATAATAGAAAATTATTCCACGCAGCAAAATTTTAGTTTTTGCCGAAGTTGTTTTTAAATACAACTTCTCTCACTTTTAAACGATAATTTACTGCTAACCAGGTTTCTAGATCTGAACTAGTCCGCCCACGGTTTGCAGGAGAGGATTCAACAAAGGCGACCGCGTTAGAAATGATTTCTTACTAGCGGGATAAGAAAAAGGCAGTCTTAACGTTTAGTTAAATTAACAGGCTTGACCCTTTCATCCAACCAAGCTTTAATACAGTCCACCTATGAGCATGAGACAGTTAAAGATTACTAAATCAATCACCAACCGGGAGTCCCAGAGCCTGGAAAAGTATCTCCAGGAGATCGGTAAGGTGGAGCTGATAACCTCCGAGGAGGAAGTCAGGCTGGCCGGTTTAATCAGGCAGGGGGACCAGGGGGCGCTGGACCGGCTTACCAAGGCCAACCTGCGCTTTGTGGTGTCCGTGGCCAAACAGTACCAGAACCAGGGCCTCTCGCTGCCAGATCTTATCAACGAAGGCAACCTGGGCCTTATTAAAGCCGCACAGCGCTTCGATGAAACGCGGGGTTTTAAATTCATTTCTTATGCGGTATGGTGGATCAGGCAGAGCATTCTGCAGTCACTTGCCGAACAGGCGCGGATTGTTCGGTTGCCGCTGAACAAGGTAGGACTGACCAACCGGATCCAGAAAGCCTTCTCCCAGCTGGAGCAGGAATTTGAACGTGAACCTTCTGCGGAGGAATTGGCAGATTTATTAAAACTTGATATCGATGAAGTGACCTCTACACTCAGTATAAATGCCCGTCATGTAAGCATGGATACCCCCCTCTCTGAAGGCGAGGACGGGACCCTGATCGACCTGATGGAAAATCCGAATGCCGTCCGGACCGAGCGAAACATCGAACACGATGAATCGCTGAAGGTAGAAATTGAGCGATCGCTGAAGGCGCTGACGGAGAGACAGAAGGAAGTCATCTGTTATTTTTTCGGGATTGGTATTGACCATCCCATGAGCCTGGAGGATATCGGCGACCATTTCAGCCTCACGCGCGAGCGGGTACGGCAGATCAAGGACAAGGCCATCACCAAACTTAAAACCACCAACCGGACTTTAATTTTACGCAGCTATTTAGGGAGCTGATTTTATAATCGTCAGTATATTTGCAATCCTGCTTAGGTGAATGTGTATTACATTCACCTTTTTTGCAGGCAGTCGTAAATAACACGTGTATGTTTGAATCGTTAAGTGACAAACTGGAATCCGCCTTTAAGCAGCTCAAGGGTGAGGGCAGGATAACCGAGCTCAATATTGCGGCAACCATCAAGGAAATCCGTCGTGCCCTGGTAGATGCGGATGTGAATTTTAAAATTGCCAAAGAATTCACCGATAAGATCAAAGACAAGGCGGTGGGGGAGAAGGTCATCAACGCGATCAGCCCTGGCCAGCTCATGGTCAAAATAGTCAAGGACGAGCTGGCTGAGCTGATGGGCGGTGCAGAAAGCGAGTTTTTGGCAAAAGGCAACCCGGCCGTTATCCTCATTGCTGGTCTGCAGGGTTCCGGTAAAACAACGTTCAGCGGGAAACTGGCCAATTACCTGAAAACAAAGAAGGGGTTATCCCCACTGCTGGTTGCGGCAGACATCTACCGGCCTGCTGCGGTCGACCAGCTGAAAGTGCTGGGAGAACAGATTGGCATTGATGTATATAGCGAGCCCGGCGTGACGGATGCCAAGGCTATTGCGCTGAACGCGGTGATGGAAGCCCGCAGCAAGAATAAAAATGTTGTCATTATTGATACAGCCGGCCGCCTGGCAATTGACGAGGCGATGATGCAGGAGGTAGCCGGGATAAAGGCTGCCGTCAACCCCACTGAAGTACTGTTTGTGGTGGATGCTATGACCGGCCAGGATGCCGTGAATACGGCCAAGGCATTTAATGACCGGCTCGACTTCAGCGGGGTGGTGCTCACAAAGCTGGACGGTGATACCCGGGGTGGGGCAGCCTTGTCCATCCGGTATACGGTCAGCAAGCCCATCAAATTTATCAGCAGTGGCGAAAAAATGGAAACGCTCG
>JBBROE010000152.1:0-8098 GCA_038229695.1 Chitinophagales bacterium
AAATTCTCTCAAAGATCACAGCGTCCCCTTCCGGAAGACGTTGTTGGGAAGTAAGGGACGGAAACGGCCTGTCATCGTGTTCGGGGCGCGGTTGCCGCTTCTTTTTGGCGAAGCAAAAAGAAGCGGAAAAGAGGTAGAAGAAATGGAGAGTTATCCATTAAATGCCGCAACGTCCCTTACCGGAGACGTTGACGGTAAGTATACCCGGTTTTTCATCAAACTTTACGATAATGCCGTTGCACCGTTAAAATGAAATAATTTTATCGCGACAACCGGGACGGCACACTGCCTTCCTTCCCTTAATTCATGTAAAAGATTACCCTGTTTTGATTCCTCTGCGGCCGCAAAATATCGTCATCAGCCGCACCGACAGTATCGGTGATGTAGTACTGACGCTGCCGATGGCGGGGCTACTCAAAAAATTGTTTCCCGGTATTTATATCGGCTTCATCGGGCGCAACTATACCCGCCCGGTTATTGAAGCCTGCAGCCATGTGGATGAATTTATCGACCGGCAGGAATTTCTGGCCGTGCCGGTACTGCTGCGCGGCAATACGCCAGACTGTATCATCCATGTTTTTCCCGACGCCGCCATAGCATGGGCAGCCATGAAACGGGGTATTGGCTTTCGCATCGGCACTACTAACCGCGCGTATCACTGGGCGACCTGTAACAAACTGGTGAGGCTGAGCCGGCGGCATTCGGACCTGCATGAGGCGCAGCTCAACCTGCAATTGTTACGACCGCTCGGTTTTCATTCGGTACCGGCGCTGCGGGAGATAGCTGCCTGGTATGGTATGTCGCCCCGGGTTCCGCTTACCGCGAAAATGAAATCGTTGCTGCAAACCGGCAAACTTAATATCATACTGCATCCCAAATCGCAGGGAAGCGCGAGAGAATGGGGGCTCGATAATTTTGCGGCCCTGGTAGCCCTGTTGGATAAGACCCGGTACCAGGTTTTTATTTCCGGAACATCCGGTGAACGAAAGGGGCTGGATGATTTTTTTGCGCAGGTAAGCGATTCGGTCATTGACATTACCGGCGCGATGCCGCTCGATGAATTCATAGCTTTTATCGCACAGTCAGATGGCCTGGTCGCCAATTCCACGGGGCCCCTGCATATCGCTGCTGCGGTAGGCGTCCCTGCTTTTGGGATATACGCGCCGCTCAGGCCGGTACATCCCGGGCGGTGGGCTCCCGTAGGTACTGATGCGCACGCCCTGGTGCTGCACCGTGTTTGCAGCGAGTGCCGGAAATCACCAGCGGCCTGTCATTGCATTAAAGAAGTAACGCCGCAACAGGTGGCCAGTGCTATTTACCGGGCGGAAGCAGGAAGGAGGGTGACACCATGAATACCGAACAACTGGTAGCCAGGGTTGCCGGGGGCGATATAAAATCGCTGGCCCGGCTGATTTCCCTCGTAGAAAATGAGGCGGAGGGGTATGCCGCGCTACTGCAGCAACTACCCGGGTCCCCCGTTAAGGTCACCGGGATAACAGGTCCTCCGGGTGCAGGGAAAAGCACGCTGACTGATGCCCTGATCGAAGCAGAAGTGGAGGCAGGCAAACGGATCGGGGTGCTTTGTGTAGACCCCGCCTCCCCGTTCCACGAGGGGGCGCTGCTGGGCGATCGGATCCGGATGAACCAATGGTATAATAATCCCTCGGTCTATATCCGTTCATTGTCTTCGCGTGGGAGCCTGGGCGGACTGTCACCGAAAATGATCGAAATCACCGATGTCATGAGATCCGCCGCCTTTGATCATATTTATGTGGAGACTGTAGGCGTAGGGCAGAGCGAGGTGGAGATTGCGGGGCTGGCCGATACGACGGTCGTGGTATTGGTGCCGGAAGGGGGCGATGACATCCAGGATATGAAAGCCGGGCTGATGGAAATCGCCGATATTTTCGTGGTTAATAAATCCGATCGGCCGGGCGCGGAAACATTTATCCGGCACCTGCGCAGCATGTGTACACCGGACTTCAGCCGGCGTGCCATTCCTATTATTAAAACGATTGCAACACAACGGGAGGGTATCGGTGCCATACTTTCTGCCATCAGGCAGCAGCAGGATCAGCCGCAGGCGGCCGACAAAAAGTTGCGGCTGCTCACCGAAAAATTATACCGCCTCATCAGCAAAAAAAGAATGGCGGATCTCACCAGTGATATATTAATGCAGCGGATTCAGGAAGTAATGCATGAACCGGGGTTTAATCTCTACCGCTTTGCTGAGACCATCGCGGCATCCTAGCAGGAGTGCTTACCGGTTGAAGGCCGCTTTTATTTGTTTGAAGATATTTTTCATTTTAACTGCCGTGGTGACCTGCGGTTCACGTAGTGGTCCGTCAAATTTTTCTCCGCGTCTCAGGTACCCCAGTTGAAAAGCACTCTGCGTAAGCCCCCATTTGGAGACAAAGGTGAAATAGCCTTTATTTTTATTGATACGCCTTACGGATACCGAACCAAAATGATAGACACGGCTGGCGCCTATTCCTTTAAAAAGCCGGATACCCATCTGCCAGAGTTTCATCGAAAAATCCGGGTCCGAATTCATGCCGGGGGAGAATTCTGTCGAATAGCCGCCTGCCAGGTCCCAGATATCTTTATGCACCAGGTTGGGTGGCCAGGTTGATCCCTGCCAGTCGTTCTTTTCAACCGTATTGCCATGTTCCAGGAGTTTCTTTTCGTCAAAGGTTTCCAGTGTTTGCCCGCAGTTCATTTCTATGCAGCAGGGATTCTGGGTAACCGGTTCGATCATGGTAGCTGAAAGAAAAAAGAAGGGGTGCCCGATGTTATGCACCTCGGTGATCAGTGCGCTGTCCCACCCGGGGCAGGTGTACATATCATCGTTCAGGTAGAGCAGGTAATCAGCGGTGGCGAGTTGCCGGCAGAAATTCAGGGCATAACAAACCCCGATATTGGTATCGCTGATGCTATAGGCGATATCCCGCTGTTGTTCGATCCATTCCAGTGTACCGTCAGTTCCTTCGTTAATATGCACCACGATTTGAAAAGGCAATGCGGAATGCTGCCTGATACTGCGGATACAAAGTTTCAGGTAAGGCAGGTTATTCCAGGTGGGGATAAGGATGGAAAAAAATGGCGCGTGTCCCGGCGCTGGGGAACGTCCAATACGGGTGTGAGCATCAGTGAGCATTGTCATTTTACAAAGGTTAATAGCCGGTTCCCGGTAGCGGGTCATCCTCACAGCCAATCGGTGCCCCGGGGGGCAGTTCGATGGCCTGCTGGGTTGGTTTCGCTTTTTCGGGGGCCTTCATCCTGTCAAGAGCCATTAAATAATGTCCTGCCAGGGAGGAATTGCTGGTGGCTTTGTTTTGGGTTTCGATGAATGATTTGAGATCGGCCAGCGCTTTTACCGCTGCTTCCCTTGCGCCGTAAACGGCATTGGTATCTACCGAGAGGGCCAGCAGGTAGGTCAGCAGGACTTGTTCAGTCTGCGCCTGGATCCGTCCTTCCATGCCCGGCCTTCGCGTTGCCTTCCAGGTACTGTCTATTAAGCGCTGCAGCATCTCGTCAACGGTAAGTCCGCCTGATTCCCCGTAGGCCACCATACGGCTCACGCGTTCTGCATTAAATAAAAATGACAGTGGAAAATCTGCGGCGCTTTCTGCGGGTGACAGTTCATCAAACGCAAGACCGGTTCTCTTTTTAAACAACTCTTTGGTGAAGCCGTACCCGGCTGGCCGGGGCGGGATGAGCGCAGTGATCGATGCCGGCAAAATTAATACCGTTGGGTTGAGGCAGGCAATGGCGGCATCCAGTGCAGTAAGCTGTTCATTATGCGTAAGTGGTTTGGTCACCACCTGCCCGTCACCGCGCAATGCATAAGTATAATACATGCCGCCTACCATTTTTGTAACAGCTTCCAATTGGTAGCGGTGGTAAAAATAAACGGGTACCAGTACATCTTCCAGCATCGCCATGGGCGTACCCGGGCGGATATTTTTTTCACCGAAATGGCTGAGGGCGACGGCTCTCACTTTCAGCGTTTCTTTTAATTCATCCACGGCATTGTTGCCATTGTCCCATAAGTGGGCCTGGGGGTGGAGTCCTCCGGCCGGTCTCGCATCACGATCGCTGATGAACTGGAGGCCTTTTTTGAGGGTGGCGTCTTTCAGCAGGTTGCTAAGCGCTGTTGCTTCATTTTTTTCTTTCGAGAAATCGCCGTACCCCCAGCTGATGGATACTTTATCCCATTCGCCGATGCCGGCGGCATAAGCTTGTTTCAGATCAATTTCACCATGGGCACCTACCCGCACCATGGGAGGCGGATAATCCATTACGCTTGCCCGGTTGTTGACGCTCGAGGCGTAATTGTGCATGAGTCCCAGGGTATGGCCTACTTCATGGGCTGCAAGTTGCCGGAGCCTCTCCACGGCCATCTTCAGCATTTTATCATCAGCCGGTACCCCGGTCTCAAAAGGGGCGAGAAGTCCCTGCGCGATGAGGTAATCCTGCCGCACGCGAAGCGAGCCCAGGGATACCTGCCCTTTGATAATTTCACCGGTGCGCGGGTCAACCACGGAAGCGCCATAGCTCCATCCCCGGGTAGAGCGGTGCACCCAGTTGATGAGGTTATAACGGATATCCATAGGGTCAGCACTATCAGGAAGTACTTTAACCTGGAAGGCATTTTTATAGCCTGCCGCGGTAAAAGCCTGGTTCCACCACGATGCCCCTTCCAGCAGGGCGCTGCGGATGGGTTCAGGTGTACCGTTATCGAGGTAGTAGATGATAGGTTTGACTGCTTCTGAAGGGGTGGAACCGGGGTGTATCTTCTGCAGCCGGTGCCGGATGATATAATATTTTTCTATAGGCTCGGTAACCGGCGTGCTGTAATCAAAAAAATTGATGGGGATGAAACTGGACCTGGCATCGAAAAGACGGGGCTGATAATTGTTATCCGGAAGCTGAACGAATGAATGGTGCATCCTGAGGCTGATGGCATCAGCGGAAGGGGTAACCGATTGCACCAGCTGGCCGGTGCCGCCGTCAGCGTTTACGAAACTCACAATAGCTTCCAGTTCGCTGTTTTGGGGAAAGTCTTTTGTACGGGCGAGATAAATCGCAGAGCGACTTTTATCAAGACTGTAGTTCCCCTGTTGCCCGCTTTTCAGGCGGTTGGCGACTTTCATCGCATCGCGCAGCAAAAAATCCGTGGCATCCACCAGTTCATGGCCATCACTTTCCGCTTCGATGGTAAAACCCCAGAGGACGGATTGGGCGAATGACTGGTCTACCGCGCGGCGTTCGGCCTGGTCGGTGGTAACGGCACGGTAATCCTGGTTGGGCTCAATCATCAGTATTTTACGGCCAACGCGGGAAAACTTCACGACAGCCGTCTTCCCGAGCAGGCCGCGATCCAGCCCGATATCGTTGGAGCCCAGCCCAGCCGGTAAAGAAACCTGGTACAGGAATTCGGTGTCGAGTTTATTGATTTCAAGCCATATTTTTCCGGCATCTGCATCCCAGTAAAAATTAAAAAACCCCTCGTACTTTTTCAAGCCATTGGTTTTTTCCCCAATGGCAGGAAGTTTCTGTTGGGCGTGGAGCAGGGTGGTAAGCAGTAACAGCAGCGGTAAGCCGTATTTCATCAGCAGTGGTTTTAATAAACAAGGTACAACAGTAAACAAAATCCCGAGTAAGACTCGGTTCATCATTAAAATCTGGTGAATTTGATCCGATTATCACGCATTAGAAATGAACTGCATCTAAAAGTTATCCCTATTTTTTAGCGAAGATTTATTTGCTTACGCCAAGTCGTTAAATAATAGGTCAACACATCTCCATTACAGTTGCATTTATTCTAAATGTAAAGTTAAAGCAGCATTTTTTAACAATTTGCTGACTATAATATAATATTGCCCGAATTTTTTTGTGAAGAGGGGTTTTTGAGGATCACTTCTACCTGCTAATGGAAGGATGATTTACGGGCTCTTCTTCAATTTAATTATCAAAACAAAGTCAAAAACATGAGAAAACTTGCATTGTTATGCACGGCCTTCATTCTATGTGCCTTGCTGGCCGTCGCCCAGCAGAAGCTGGTGACTGGAAGGGTCGTTGACGAGAAAGGTGAACCGGTACCTTTTGCCTCAATTAAGGAAAAGACAGGAAGACGTGGTACGACGGCGGATGAAAATGGAAAATTTTCGTTCAAAGCCAACACCGGCGATGTGCTCACCATTAATTCGGTCGGGTACAGCGGGCAGGATGTGACCGTGACAGGCGGGATAATGAACCTCACACTCACCAAGACCAGCGAAGCGCTGACTGAGGTGACTATTACCACGGCCCTTAATATTAAGAGAAAAGCAGACAACCTTTCTTATGCGATCCAGGGTATTAAAGGAGACAAACTGACCACCACCCGGCTTACTGATGTAAATACTGCGCTGGCAGGTAAGATAGCCGGGGTGCAGGTTCGGTCGCAATCGGGGGCAAAGCTGGGGTCGGCATCTTCGGTGCGACTCAGGGGTGCAACGACCCTTTCAGATTTGAACCCGTTATATGTTTTAGACGGAACGCCCATCAACCCGGTGGATGTTAACCCAGATGATATTGAAGACCTCCAGGTGCTGAAAGGACCCGCCGCAACGGCTTTGTATGGCCAGCGCGCAGAAGGAGGGGTAATAATGATTACTTCTAAAAAAGGAAAGAACCGTCCCGGCATAGGCGTGGACATCACGTCTACGTACGAGGTGGATAAGGTGGGCCTCCTGCCTCGTTATCAGAATGATTACTCCGGCGGCTCATGGCTCGGTGCCAACACCGCAGGGTCAGAATTTCAGAAATATACCTGGGATGCCTCTATGCCGGCTGAGTGGAAAGCGCTTGACGGCAAATACTATCACCTGTACAACGACGATGCCTCCTGGGGACCAAGAATGACGGGCCAGGAATATATTCCCTGGTATGCCTGGTATCCCAACACCAAATATTCTTACAAAACAGCGAAGCTGACACCGCAGCCCAACAATATCCGGGACTTTTGGAACGGAAACGGCGCGGGGCAGTTCATTAATAACGCGGCCATTTCAAAAGGAGGCGACAACTACAGCTTCCGGATGTCTTATACCAACATTAACCAAAAGGGGTTGTTGCCCAGCACCAGCCGCCAGAAGAACTATGTGTCCACCAATGCTTCCTATGATTTGAATTCCCACTTTACTGCAGGGATTAATTTTAATTATACCAACGAGGTGATCAATGGTGAATTTGACGATACTTACGGAAATAATTCCTCCGGTGGATTCAGCCAGTGGTTTCACCGCGACCTGGACATGAGTATTTTAAAGGAGTTCCGCGGTTATCGTACCCCGGATGGCGTATTACCTTCCTGGAACCTGAACGATGGCAACGGCATCAACGGTTTGCCCAGTGCGAATGCTTCTTCATTCCTGCGCCCCAATTACTGGTTCGACCATTATGCTTATTTTGACAACATTCACAATACCAACAACCGTAACCGCATTGCCGGTGATGTGAACCTGACCTACAAAATAAACAGTCACTTTAAAATTGCCGGGTACCTTCGCCGGAATTCAATTACGACCGACAATGAAGGACGAGTGCCTTTTGTATTGGAGCAATCCAATGACGGAAGTTCTGCTGAATCGCTCAGTGCGACCAATGCAACGCGTCCTATTAAATCTACTTACCAGACGACTTATACTTTTGCCAGCGAACAGAACTATGAAATACTGGGTACCTACAACCAGCGCTTTGGCAACTTCAATGTAGACTTTAACCTTGGTGCCAATGACCTGCAGGTGGTGAATAAAGGCATTTACAATTCAACCCGCGGCGGCCTTACTATCCCCAACCTCTTCGCGCTGAGCAATAGTGTGAGCACGCTTGCCTATAGTAATAACAGGTTTTATAATGAAAGACGGTCTTTCTACGGAAGGGGAACCATCAATTACGCTGACATTGCCGTGGTTGACTTCTCTCTCCGCAACGATATCAGCTCCACCCTGCCCCAGGCCAACAACTCTTATTATTATCCTTCTGTAGGGTTGAGTTTAGTGCTGAGTAAATTTGTGACACCCGCACTGCCATTTGTGAGCTTTGCAAAACT
>JBBROE010000153.1:0-7868 GCA_038229695.1 Chitinophagales bacterium
CCGCTGTTTCACTAAGTGACGTAGAAAGCGGGCTCAGCAATACCATTAAAGCCGACAAATATTTCGATCCCAATAAGCTGGAATGGAAACTACAGTTGGCCATGCAACAGCTGCCCGATAAACAACGCATTGTTTTCAACCTCAGGTATTACGATGAAATGCCGTATGAAGAGATGAGCAGAGTGTTGGAAACCAGCGAAGGAGCGCTGAAAGCCAGCTATCACCACGCGGTGAAAAAAATCGAAGATTTTATCCTGAACCATTAAACTTTAAAGGATTGAAACCGTCCTAAAATTGTTACATGGAAAACAGGCAAACGATACTGGAAGAGCTGGCGGAAATCAGTTCCGTGGTTGCAGGCATTGACCGGGCGGATGTCTACACGGTACCGGGAGGGTATTTCGAAGGGCTGGCTTTTGCCGTTCTTCTCAAAATTGCGCTGGAGGAAAAAGCAGGTACCGACCCGGTCGTTCCTGGCAATGGCGTCCATCCTTACCAGGTACCGCAAGGATATTTCGACGGTTTTGCAGCTGTCGTCATGCAAAGAGTACGGGAAGAGGCGGCAGCCGAAGGTGCCATTGAAGACCCGGTTTCTTCCTTACTGGCCAGCATCGGCCGTCAAAACCCGTATACGCCTCCTCCCGGTTATTTTGACGAATTATCATTGAATGTGATGACGGGGGTTCAGGCACTCGATATGGTTAATCAGCAGCTGGAAAATCTTTCGCCGGAACTCCGGTCTGCTCAGCAAAAGAATACGTATTCGGTACCAGACGGTTATTTCGAACAGCTGCCCGACGCAATACTGCTGAAGGCTGCATCTGCACCCAACACCCCCGTAATTTCTCTTGCGTCCCGAAAAACGAATCTCCGGAAATATGCCGTAGCGGCCGCGGTAGCCGGTGTCATCGCACTTTCGGGCTATCTTTTTTCCGGCAGTAAAACAGGCGGTGCTCTGGCAGCAGCGGGAAGAAATACCTTGATTGACACTGCCGCCCTTGCTAAAATCCCTGATCCTGAAATAGAAAATTTCCTAAATAGTAACACCATTGCGCTGGCAGAAATTGCTGCAGACAGTCTTAGCACCGCAAAGCTGGCCGGCCATATTGCTGATGATCCAAAAGATTTACTGGCTGATATTTCTGATGAAGCCCTGGAATCCTATATTGATCAGCGCCCCGAAACGCCAGTGGCTAACTAAACTAACGACATGAAAAAAAATGTACTCATATTGTTGATTACGCTTACGGGTTTTATAACAACAGGCCTGGCCCAGGACGGTGAACGGCTGCAGGCCCTGAAAATCGCGTACCTGACCAAAAAACTGGATTTGTCACCCGAAGAAGCACAGCGGTTCTGGCCAATCTATAACCAGTACACGACTGATATCCGCACCATCCGCCAGGAGCAAAAACAAAAAAATGGCACAGAAATAGAAGTGGAAGAGAAAATTCTGAATGTCAGAAAAAAGTACAGCAGCGAACTGACGAAGGCCCTGTCTCCGGATAAAGTGAATACCTTCTTCCGCTCGGAAAAAGAATTTGGGAACATCATCCAGCGCGAATTGCAGGAGAGACGAATGGAACGGCAAATGAATAAAAAGGACCTGCGGGGTCAGTAAATAATCTTTCGTTGATCAAATTATAACCGGCACGATGCCGGTTTTTTTATGCGCTATCCCCATCAATCATCATTCAAAGCTAAACACCGGCGCTTTTATATCATGGTAGAAAAGAAAGGTCCATTTTTCTGCGGATCCTTCCTCCCACCATTGTTTGCGCAGTTCCATTGATTTTTTTCCATCAAAATCATATTTCGCCACGAATTTATGCTTCATCTGACCCAGCTGCGGCGCTTCGTCCCCCCCGAAAAAAACTTTCTGCCCTCCATCCGCAATCCAGAATACCTGGTGATAGGGACAATGGCCGCCGGTTACCCGGTAACGGATATATCCATCCAAAACCCCATCCCCGTTGAGCAGGCGTACGTTATCCGATGTGCGGAGACAGGCCAGTTCTTCCGGTATATAGGATGGCAGTCCTTTGTCTTCGGCGAAAGCAAGTTCCCGCTGCTGCACAAAGTAGGTGGCCGCCGGAAAGGAAAGCGTATAGTTTCCCGCCGCCGTTTTCCTGCTGATGCCGCCCGCATGATCTTTATGGAGGTGGCTGATGAGCACCTTCGTGACTGACTCCGGGGAAATTCCATGTTCGCGGAGATTACGGTGGAGTTGCAGTTGCCCATCGCGTTCAAAACCGAGGCCGGTATCGATCAGGAGTACATCTTCGGTGGTCACCACCACAAAGGGCTGTATCTCCACGAGCAGGCTACCTGCGCTGCGCTCCTGCAAATCGTCCTTGCCGGGTTCGAAGGGCACAAACACCTTGGTTTTGTCGATGGTAAAAGCGCCTTCGCCCAATGGAATTATTGTCATGCCGCAATTTAATCCAACTAAAATTAAAAGGAAGTCACAGTCATCAGTTATGAGCACTGCCAGTATACAGCAAGCCGTTTTAAAAAATCATCTCAGTACCATCTGCCTGTCCGCATCCAGCCTGATGAGGATGAACAGCAGGAGGGTAAACGTAAGCAGCGCGGTACCTCCGTAGCTGATAAAAGGAAGCGGAATACCGATCACGGGGGCAAGACCAATCGTCATGCAGATATTGATGGTGATATGGAAAAAGATAACCGATGCCACACCATATGCGTAGCATCGGCTGAATACCGATCGTTGGCGCTCAGCAACCGTCACAATCCTCATGATCAGCAACAGGTAGATGCCCAGCAGGAAAAGACTTCCGGTGAAGCCGAAACCTTCACCGATGGTACAAAAAATAAAATCGGTGCGCTGTTCCGGCACAAACCCATTCCGGGTCTGCGTACCCTTCAGCAGGCCCTTACCGAATAATCCACCGCTCCCAATTGCGATCTTACTTTGCTTCACATTATAATCCCCGGCCTCTTTTTTTCGGAGCGCTTTTTCCGGATCCTCTTCTGAACCGGTTTTGATATAATCATCCGGCACATCTTTACCCAGCATACTGTAAATTCTTTCTACCTGGTACGATTTAAAGGCGTGCCTGAAGGCAAAGGGAACAGCAAATCGCTGGATACCCACACAGGCGATCCATATCACCACAATCATCACCAGCGTTTCTTTACTGCGCTTGATCTGGCGGCGGCTCAGGTAGATGGTGAGTGCGGCTATCGCTGTCAGGGAAAGAGCAAGGATATTCGGCGGTACAATCAGCGTGGCCACCACCAGCGCACCGATGGAAAAACCCACCACCAGGATCGCGGCCGGCAAACCTTCGCGGTACATGACCAGGAAAAAAGAAAAATATACGAGGGCCAGTCCGGTTTCACTCTGGGCAATACTGAGAATAGCCGGGGTTACCGCAATGGCAGCGGCGATCAGCTGGGAGCTGGTCTTCCTGAAATCGGTTTCCACCCGCGAAAGGTATTTCGCCAGGGCGAGGTTCACAAAAAGCTTACAGAGTTCAGCCGGCTGTAACTGGATGGCAGAGCCAAATTTTATAATTGACTTTGTACCCTTGATATCGCTGTGAAAAGGAAATACCAGCAGCATCAGCAGCATGCCGGCAGCATAGGAGAGGTTAGCGGTGGCGGTAAAAAATTTGCTGTCGGTAAGCAGGATAAACGTAGCAAATATCCCGGAAATGATGAAGAACAGGGACTGCCTGCTGTAATCTGTCTTCATCGAGAGAAAACTTTTCAGCACATTGTCTCCCTCTTTAAAGGTGGCTGCAAAAATACTGGTGATGCCGATGCACACCAGGATAATGTATAACCAGACCAGCAGCCAGTCGACACCTTTTGAAATACCGGGATTTCTCTGGTTCATGAGATGGTTTGGACGGGTTTACGGTTTTTCATCGCAGTAGTGGGCCGCACAAAAGGCTGGGTCCGGGTATACGGCGTTTTCAGGGGGGCCGGCTGCAAAGGCGTAACGGGCCGGGATTTTCTCAGGTACTTCCGGATGACACTGCTGTCTTTCGAATACCGGAAATAATTAAAGGCCCGCATGGAATCGGCGGTGTACTGTTCGGCGGCAAAATAAGAAGGGATAAGGTTGATGGCACTGACTCTCTCCAGTTCTTTTCGGCTGTCCGCCCGCAAACTGTCGGTAAGGTATTGCTCCAGCATCAGGTTGGCTATCGGTCCGGCTGCTGCGGCCCCGAATCCTCCATTCTGCACTACCACGGCTATTACTATTTTTGGATTTTCCCTTGGTGCAAACAGTACGAAAATGGAGTGGTCCTTTTGCTTGATGCCGTGGTGAAAATTTTCTGCGGTACCGGTTTTACCACAGACATTGATTCCGGGTATTTTTGGAAGCAACCGCCCGGTACCCACTTTCATTACGCCCTCCATACCGCCGATCACCGCCTCATAGGAACTGTCGGGTATATGGGTCAGTACCTCATGTTTAATACGGTAGCGGCTCATCACCGCGGTGTCTTCGGCGGTTTCCCCTTCAATCTTTTGAACAAAATGGGGTATATAGTAATAGCCCTTGTTGGCTACAATAGAAATGGCGTTCGCAATCTGCATCGGCGTCGCAGTCATTTTATCCTGGCCAATGCCAAGCGTGACCATCGTGCAGGAATTCCACGGTCCGCGGTATTCCTTGTCATAGGCGGTGGTATCCGGAATGTTGCCGCCATCCTCACTCGGCAAATCCACGCCCAGGCGGTGTCCGTAACCAAAAGCATTCATATAATTATGCCAGGCCGTGAGCCCCTTCCTGGCGCTGTGGTAAGCGGGGTTGTCAATGGTCAGCCGGAATACGCTGCTGAAAAATGAGTTGCAGGACCAGGAAATACCCAGCCGCAGATTGGCTGCATGTCCCGCAAATTTCTCCGTACATTTTACGGGCCTGCTGCACCCGTAGTAAGCGCCGTTGCAACCGATGCCGTAACTGGGCGTAATCACACCTTCGTCAAGTGCCATGAGGGCACCGAGCGGCTTATAAGTGGATCCCGGCGGATACTGGCCCTTTATCGCACGGTTAAAAAGCGGGCTGCTGACATCCCTGAACAGGCGGTTGAAATTCTCCTGTTTTTCCGGGCCGGTCAGCAGGTTGGGGTCATAGTTTGGCCCCGAGACCATCGCCAGGATGCCCCCGGTTTTCGGTTCAATCGCCACTACGGCACCCACCTTATTCGCCATTAATTTTTCAGCCAGCTGCTGCAGCCGGATGTCCAGGTAGGTTCTCAGCCCCCGGCCGGCCAGCGCCGCGGTATCAAATTTTCCGCTTTCATAGCTCCCCTGGAGCCGGTTTTTGTTGTCTTTGATAATATACCTAACCCCCCTCGTGCCCATCAGCACCCGTTCATACACCTGTTCCAGCCCGCTTCGGCCTACATAATCACCCAGCCGGTAAAAACCGCCGGAACGCTTGATGACAGAAGAATCCGCTTCGCCCACATAGCCCATCACGTGGGCAGCGGCATTGAACGGATACTGGCGCACGGGTCGCTCTACCAGGTCGAACCCAGGAAATTTCCAGATATTTTCATCAATACGGGCATACAAATCCGGAGGCAGCAAATCTTCAAAAACTGAGGGGCGGAATTTGGTATTCTTAAAGATCGCTTCCACTATCCGCTTTTTAAATTCGGCGGTATCTATGCCGAGCAGATCACAGAGGGCCAGGGTATCGATATTTTTGACCTGGCCGGGTGTAACCACCAGGTCGTACATAATGGTATTGTTGAGAATGGCTTTTCCGGTACGGTCATAGATAATACCCCGGTCGGGGTAAATTACCTTGGCAAACAGGGCATTATTCATCGCCAGCTGTTTGTATTTGCCTGAGAAGAGCTGGAGGTGCACCAGCTGCCCGAGAATGATCAGGAAAACACCCAAGAAAATGAGCCGGATGATGGTGCTGCGCGACTGGTTAAAAACAGACATGGTAACGTTGCAATTACTTGGCAAATTACGAATGAAGAAAGGATATATTTTATTGCACCGCGGATCTAATTTTATTTTCCTGCTGCAGCCAACCTGCTATTGTTAAAAGAAGATTTTTTGTAGCTGCCAACTCAATTATACCGTGTTGGTACGGAATTTTTCTTTTCTGAAAAAGAGCAGCTCAGTAATCAGGATCAGCAGCATACTGACGCCGGTACTGGCCAATACCTTACCGATGAAATAGAGGAAGGTGCCGAACTGCATCCATTCCAGGAAGACAAGGTATCCATGATGCAGCTGCGTGAGGACGAACACCAGGGTGATATAAGGCGCCCAACCCATGCTAACTATCGACGGGGAAGCATAATTCTGTTCATCTCCCTCCTGCCGGATAAGCAGGTTGATAAGGAAAGGCCTCACATAGGCGACCAATACACAGGCTGCAGCATGCAGACCCGGCGTGAGCAGGAAATAATCCAGGGTAAGACCAAAGGCAAAAGCAATCAGCATCAGGAAGCCCCGGCTTAAGCCAAACGGCAACCAGATAATGAACAGGAAATACAGGTAAGGCGTCACCAGTTTATGCAGCGCTGGAACCTGGTGCAGGATAAAGACCTGAACGATAATGAACAGGGCAAAACGAATGATATTTTTGAGCAGTGTACTCATTTGCCTTTTTTATACGGATCCTCCAGTTTCTCCCGTTCTTCCTTCTGCAGGTCTTCCAGCACATAAACATACTGAAGGGTGGAAAAATTAGTAGCCGTTTTGATTTTCAGGACAAAAAAATTACTGCTTTTATCGTCCACTATTTCTGCAACGGTACCCACCATTACCCCGGGTGGGAAAATATCCGAAACATGGCTGGTAAGCACGGTATCGCCTTTCGCAACCTTCGCAGACCGGGGAATATTGTTCAGCCGCAGGTACAGCGGGTTATCGCCATCCCATGAAACGGGCCCCGTTTCCCCGCCCTTTTTCAGCATGGAATTCACTTTAAACTGGCGGTTCAATACGCTCATGACAATGGAAAAATTCTCCCCGGTAGATACGACGCGCCCAGCAATGCCCTGCGGACTTATCACTCCCCATTCCTTGTTTTTCGGGAGGCCCTGGTTGCTTCCCCGGTGTATGGTCATGTAGTTATTCTGCATGCTCACGAAGCTGCTGACGATCCGGGCACTATAATACCGGTAACGCTGAATACTAACAAGTGAATCAACCCGGAGGGTATCGGTGTAAAACCTGCGGGCCGTATCGGCCGCTTCATAATCCTGCCGCAGCAGGTTGAGCAGGTGCTCGTTTTGGAGGACCAGGTTTTCGTTGGCTTTTTTTAGCCGGAAATAGTATTCAATATTATTGTAGCGGCTGGAGATTCTGCCGGTAAATTCACCGGCAACGTTCATAAATGCGGCCTGGTGAAATTTATTATACGTGAACAGGAAGTAAAGGGCGATAATCTGCAGCACCAGAAAAAAAAGAAAATTGGAAAATTTCCTGATGAAGAGAAATATATTGCGCACTGCGGGAGAGGTTTGAATGGTTGGACCGGCCTGGGAAAAATTATCTCATCACAAAAGGATAACGATCGTAGTGTTTCAGCGCCAGGCCTGTGCCCCGAACCACACTTTTCAGCGGGTCGTCAGCAATATGTACAGGCAGCTTGATTTTCTGGCTCAGCCGTTTGTCAAGACCCCGCAGCAGCGCACCGCCACCCGTAAGGTACAATCCCCTGCGGTAGATATCCCCTGCCAGTTCAGGCGGGGTGGTCTCCAGCGCCTTAAGGATGGCTTCCTCTATTTTGAAAATACTTTTATCAAGCGCCTCGGCGATTTCCTGGAAGCTCACCATAATCTGTTTTGGAATACCGGTTACCAGGTCACGGCCATTGACCGGGATATCCTCGGGCGGATTTTCCAGGTCCTTCA
>JBBROE010000154.1:0-7807 GCA_038229695.1 Chitinophagales bacterium
ACCTGTATAACGTGCCCGAGCTCACCCGGCTTGGCGCCACCAATGCCGATTACATCACCAAATTGCCCTGGTTCGCCATTAAAGACTAGGCTGCAAAAAATTAATTATCATGAGAAATAATAGCATTTTTTTTGCGACGGGCCTGGCCATAGCAGTGGCCGGAATGATTGGCTGCAAACGCGACTTTTCACTCGTCTCCCCAGTTCACGGCGTTGATGGAATGGCCCAGCTCCATATTGTTGACGCCTCGCCGAACTTCAGGAAAGTGTATGGCCAGTCCGATTCGTTCAATGTATTCGTCAACGGCGTTAAAGCCACGGCGTTTACCCCCGGAACAGCCTACGTGCTTACCTACAATAGCAATTTCCCCACGGTTTCCTCCGGCTATGGTTACGTGTCGGTTGCCCCAGGGCAGGACGCCATAAAATTGTCGGTTGCGGGTACCGTAAACCCGGATTCCATACCGATTATCACGCTGAACAAAACCCTGCAGCCCAACCAGCTGTATTCGCTGATCATCACCGATTCACTGAGCTCCGGCCGAGATTCTTCGCAGATATTTGTGCAGGATGTTTACCAGCAGCCCACGACAGGATTCTACAACCTGCGTTTCGTGCACGCCGTGTTGAACGACACCGCTGGCAAGGCTATCGATGTGTGGTCTACCCGCAGCAACCGCTACCTATTCACCGGCATCAAACCAGGCACCGTCACCGCCTTTACGCAGTACCCCTACAACGGGCTGTATTCCGATACACTCTATGTGCGCAGGACAGGAACCGGCCAGGGACTGGATACGCTGAACAGTGTTAATTTCAGCAACCAGCGCACCTACACCCTTTACTTCAAAGGGAATGCGGGATCGAACAGCAACGCCGATATCAGGCGACGGAAACTGGCTACTTACGTGCACCAATAACCGATTTTAATCCATACTGCCACAGGCTGCCCCGCAACGGGCAGCCATTTTTTTACAGGACGGGTTCATCAGCCGAAGAAAAGGTAACAGAGCAGGATGCCCGTGATGACGCAAACCAAGTCGGCCAGCAGCATCGCCCCGATGGCATAGCGGGTGTTGCGGATGTTTACGGCACCGAAATAAACAGCCACCACGTAAAACGTGGTGTCCGACGCGCCCTGGAATATCCCGGAAAGACGACTGGCAAAGGAATCCGGTCCGTAGGTTATCATGGTGCTGACCATCATCCCGCGGGAGGCGCCACCGCTCAGCGGCCGGATGAGGGCGGTCGGTAATCCCTCCACGAACCGGGTGTCTGCGCCGGCCAGCATAAAGACCTGTTTAATGCCCGAAATGACGGCCTCGAACGTACCGCTGGTGCGCAGCATGCTAATCGCGACGAGGATGCCCACCAGGTAAGGGATTATCCGGATGGCGGTATCAAAACCGTTTTTTGCGCCTTCGATGAAGGCATCGAATACATCGATTTTTTTGTATACGCCGCCGGCTACAATCAGCAGAAAAACCAGCAGGATCAGCCCGTTGCTCAGTACCCCGGAAAAAGACTGGAGGCCGGCCGCATTCAGGGTGGTGACATAGAGCACGAGCGCGGTGATCACCGCCGAAATGCCCAACACCCAGCCAATAATCACGGGTTGGAGCACATTTATTTTTTGTTTGAAAGACACCACCAGCATCGCCGTAACGGTGCCGACAAAAGTGACAATCATACAGGGGATGAAAATATCGGTGGGATTACTGGCATGCTGGGATGCACGGATGGCAATAACACTGATGGGGATGATGTTCAGCCCGGCGGCATGCAGGCAGAGAAACATGATCTGCGGGTTAGACGCCGTCTCCTTGTGCGGGTTGATTTCCTGCAGGCTTTCCATGGCCTTCAGTCCGAACGGCGTCGCGGCATTATCAAGCCCCAGCAGGTTGGCAGAAAAATTCAGGATCATATGCCCCATCGCCGGGTGGCCTTTCGGAATTTCCGGGAACAGCCTTGAAAAGAAAGGGCCCACGATCCTCGAAAGCAGCCGGATGCCGCCCGCCACCTCGGCAATCCGCATAAACCCGATAAACAAGGCGAGGATGCCGATGAGCCGGAGGCAGATATCCACCGCCGTCCAGCAGGTTTCAATAACGCCGTCCAGGTGCAGCGGGTTATTGGGATCGGCGGCCTTACCGCTCACCATCCAGCTGAACAGCTGCGTATCACCCAGGAAAAAACATTTTACACCGGCTACCACGATGGCGATAATGATGAAGGCCGACCAGATCCTGCTGAGCGCCATGATAAGAGTTTGATTAGGCGCTGAAGATAGCGGATTAGCGCCAAAGCCAGGAACTGGGGCCTTACCTGCCATTCCCTTCCTGGCGATGTGATTAGCAGACGAGGGCATTGCCGGTGCATCGCTGCCAGTCAGCCTCCATTTCCCTATCTTTGCGCCCTTAAAAATGAGTCCGGCGCAGGCCTCGCAGGGTAGTGGTCAGCTGCCGGTTGCACTGCCGCTGAACTGAGCGTAGCAACGATGCTGCCATGGGTTCTGCTGCCGGTTCAATACATCAAAAAAAAATATTATTATGGGTTTACAGGCGGGTATAGTAGGGTTGCCCAACGTGGGAAAATCGACCTTGTTCAATGCGGTTAGTACGAGCGCCAAAGCGCAGGCCAGCAACTATCGTTTCTGCACCATCGAGCCGAACACCGGGCTGGTTAATGTACCCGACCCCCGTATCGATAAACTGGCGGAACTGGTGAAGCCCAACCGTACGGTACCCGCCCAGATTGAAATCGTGGATATTGCCGGGCTGGTGCGAGGAGCCAGTAAAGGAGAAGGACTGGGTAATAAGTTCCTGGCGAATATTCGCGAAGTGGATGCCATTGTGCATGTAATCCGCTGTTTTGAAGACGAAAATATCCTGCGGGATGAAGGCGAAATCAACCCGGTGGGCGATAAGGAAATTATTGACACGGAGCTGCAGTTGAAGGACCTGGAAAGCGTAGAGAAGAAGTTATCGAAGGCCGAGAAATTGCTGAAGACGGCCGATGTTAAAACTAAAGCAGAATATGAAGTGCTGAAACGCTGCCGCGAACACCTGAACCAGGGTAAAAACATACGCGAACTGAAACTTGATAAAGAGGAGAAAAACGCGGTAGCCGACCTGATGCTGCTGACGGCCAAACCGGTCCTGTACGTAGCCAACGTGGACGAGGCCTCGATGCATACCGGCAATAAATATTCCGATACGCTCACAAAAGCGGTGGCGGCGGAAGATGCCGTAGTGGTGATCATGAACAACTCGATTGAAGCACAGATTGCCGAAATGGACCAGGAAGACGACCGGCAGTTGTTTATGGATGAATATAACATGACCGAACCCGCCCTCAACAAACTGATCCATTCTGCCTACCAATTGCTTTCCTTATTTACGTATTTCACTGCCGGTGTGCAGGAAGTAAGAGCATGGACCATCCACCAGGGATGGAAGGCACCGCAGGCCGCCAGTGTCATCCATACTGATTTTGAAAAAGGGTTTATCAAAGCGGAAGTAATCAGCTATGCCGATTTTGTGCATTATGGCTCCGAAGCGGCTACGCGGGATGCCGGCAAACTGCGCATCGAGGGCAAGGACTACCTGGTGAAAGACGGCGATGTGATGCATTTCCGGTTTAATGTGTAGTATAACGTAAAGGGCTACCCTATTTTATCGGTAACCTATCAGGAGGGTCGCCTGGAGGGCCTCCAACATTCCAGTCCGACCCTATCATTAGGCAGGTTGACCGGGCAATCGCGTTTTTTTGAAAAATCCTATCTTTAATGCCTATGGAACGGAAACCGGTTAAGGGCGAATATGATGTGGTGATCATTGGCGCGGGTATCGGCGGACTGACCGCCGGCGCCCTGCTCAGCAAGGCCGGGCTTTCCGTCTGCGTGCTGGAAAAAGAACCCCATCCCGGCGGCTACCTGGCCGGTTTCAGGAGAAAGGACTTTCGTTTCGACACGGCCATCCACTGGCTGAACCAATATTCGAAGGAAGGAATGGTCACCCGGCTCTTCGATGCGATCGGGAACGACTACCCCAGGGCCATTTCCCAGACTCGTATCCGCCGTTTTACAGGCGACCACCACCAGTACCTCCTCACCAACAACCCCGATGACTTAAAAGATCAATGGAAAAAAGAATTCCCGGAAGACGCTGCAGGCATTGACCGTTTCTTCCGGGATGCGAAAGCGGTGGGCAAAGCGTTTAAAAATTTCGGGCATATTTTCCGGGCCGAAGAAACGATGGACTGGTGGGAGAAGATAAAAAACAAACGAAACCTGATTCGCTTTGCGCTGAGTTTTATTCCGCACCTGCGGTTTTCGGGGGAAAAGGGTATAAAAAAAGGATTGGCGAAATATTTCAGCAATAAAAAACTGCAGGAGGTGTTCAGCGCCGATACTGAAATCTTATCCTGTCTTGTGCCGGTCGGTTGGGCCTATTTCAACGATTTCCAGAGCCCGCCCCACGGTGGCGGCCAGGTGATCGCCGAATGGCTGGAACACGTAATTGGTTTTTTTAAACAGGACATCCACTACCGTTGCCAGGTTAAGCAAATCCTCACGGAAGGAAAGACTGCTACTGGCGTTAGCGCTGTTCGCGATGGCAAGGAATTCTCGATACGGAGCCGGTATGTAATTGCCGCTTCAGATGCCCCCACCCTCTACGGCCGGTTGCTGCCTGCCCGCCTGGTGCCCGAAAAAATCAGGAAGAACCTGGCCTCCGCTGAATTGTACAGCTCTTCCGTTACCATCAGCATTGCGCTGGACTGCCCGGTAGAACAGCTCGGCTTTAATGAGGAGCTCGTGCATGTTTCCAGCGCCACGGTGCCGCGCTGCGAGCAGGCGGGCGGGGATCCGCTGAGGACCGAGATTTGTATCCTCGCCCCGAGCTTCCGCGACCCCTCGCTCGCTCCCGAAGGCCAGGGCACGCTGCTGCTTTTTATGCCGGCCGACATGAAATACGAGCAGCAATGGAGAACCCAGGTGGATGCCGAAGGCAATTTCATCCGGGGGGAGGCCTACAAGGCGCTGAAGAAAAAAATTGCGCAACAGCTGATACAACGGGTGGAAGATAAAGTGGCTCCCGGCCTGCAATCGCACATCCTGTTTTATGAAGTGGCTACACCGGTTACCCATTGGCGTTATACCGGGAATACAGGTGGTTCCATGATGGCCACCAAGCCAAACCGCCCCAATATGATGAATAAGGTGGCTACCTATAAGACCCCGGTACATAACCTGCTGATGGGCGGGCATTGGGCCGAGCTGGGCGGCGGGGTACCGATAGCGGTAAAGGCCGGCTCCAATGCGGCAATGCTGATCATTAAAAAAGAAAACCCGGCTGCCTATAAAGCACTCGCTACCTATATCGACGGGCGCTCCGGGTTACCGGAATTGCAGCAAAGCCAGGCCTTCAGGACCTACCACAACAACTGGGTGCAGCAGCCGACGCCGGCACAGAAAAAGAAAATGCGGCAGCTAAGCGGCACTGCGCCGGCCGACAGCTTCCCCGAAGAAGCGTAAAGCATCCGCGGGGGCTGTTTGGATACCGTTGTCAATTTGTCCTCTTTTTTTACCGGTTGTGCAATACCGGTAGTTTTGGTACAGGCCCTTGGTTTCCCCCGACAGGCTTTCCTTATCATATTTACCACAAATTTTTTATGAGCCGGGCAGCCGTACAGGGCTGATCATCGTTGCGTCGCACCTGTCGGCGGCAGACCGGCGCCGGGCGGCCGACCACTGCGTTGCGGTAAAAGGGAGTGACACAACCATGCCGGGTGCTGTACCGCCGCCCGCACAACTACCCGCTCGCCCCACCTTAGCGTGAAGGAAAGTGGAAGGGCATTCGCAGCCGGGTTGGCCAGGGTGGCTAAGCGGCGATGGCCGCCTTACTTTTTTAGTTTCAATACTTCAGCGCCTGCGAGCAGGTAGGCACCGGCACCATAAGATTCCCAGCTGTCCGCGGAGAAGTTTTTGCGGGGATCGGCCCCAATGGGCTGTACCCATCCAACCGATCCATCCGGAGTAACCAGCGTATTTAATCCAACCCAGGCTTTTTTTACAGCGGGCAAAAACCTGGTTTTATCGAGCATACCCTGGTTGATACCCCAGGCCATTGCATAACAATCAAAACCGGTTCCGCTGCCCTCTCCACCGGGGAATGAACCGGGATCGAGGAGGCTTGTCCGCCACAAGCCGTCGGCCTCCTGCAGGGTGAGGAGTCGGTCGGCCATGTCTTTAAAAAGACGGGTATAAAAAGGCCGCCCGGGATAGCTGGCCGGCATTTCGCTGAGGAACCGGACAAGCCCGGCCATCACCCAGCCATTTCCCCTGGACCAAAACACCTTTTTCCCGTTTGCTTCTTTCTTGCCATTGCCAGCGGCATCAAGCAGGTAACTCACATCGCGTGCAAACAGGTGTTCCTGCTGGTTGTACAGCAAGGCATACGTCTGGTGAAACAACGTATCTGCGAGGACCAGCAGCGTGGGATCCTTTTCCGTTACCGCCAGTTTGGCGAGCGTGGGAGGCGCCATAAACAGTGCATCACACCACCACCAGGTGATACCATGCTTTTTCACCTCGTTGCCGGGAACCGACTGCATTTTGCGTACGGTATCAAGCGTAGGGCGAATCATTTTTTCATCTTTTTTCAACCGGTAAACATCAATATAGGGCTGGCTGATCGCGATGTCATCGGCATGGTCATAGCGGTTCTCGGGTTGCCAGTCGAACCGGTTCCCGATCGCTACCAGGGAATCCAGCAGGTGTTGTGATCGGGTCGCCTGGTAGGCGGCAAATACGCCGGTATAAAAAGCGGCGTTCGTCCAGCTATTTTCCGGTTTCCCGTTCGAATGCGCCAGCTGCCAGTCGGCCACTTTCAACATACCGGCTTTGATAGTAGCAGGCCTGAACAGGGAATCCTGCTGCGCGGGCAACTGCTTGGGGAAACATAGCAACAGGAACAGGAAAGCGGTCAGCGGGTACGTCTTTAACAGGCGAAACATGGATAGACTATTTATGGGATGAATAATGGGTTCTGTGAATATAACACCGGGACTGGCCGGTGCAGACGCCCGGTATTTCGGTTGCCGGACGCGGCATGCTGGGTACGCGAACGGCTTGAAGCGGGGCCGAACACATATAATCCGGCAAAACAAGCGCAGGGAACAGCAATCATGATGGCAGGCAAACCGGTTTTAAATCGTTAAATGACGGCGTCTTTTGGGAGTGGTCGCCCGGGTTAAAAATAAAGTAAATAATGCTATGCCGTTGCCGTACGTTTCAAAAATCACTTAAACGATGTAGTAAATGCACCCGTCATTGGCGGCCTGCTTTTGACACCCGGTTCAGGAGGCCTTGGCTGACGCCGCCCCGGTTCAACCCCGGCACCCCACCTTGCTATTTGCCCTGCGTGCGGCCTTGAGCGGATACTCCCCCGTGAATGTGCTATCTTTTACGTTCAAAATAATACATGAAAACGCGCTTATGGCTTTTGATGGGGACGGTCGCTTTCTTTGCCGGGATGTCTGCCGGCGCCCAGGTCCCCCGTGCCTCTTCCACCCACAGGTCCTTTCGCAATCCGCTTCCGGTAAGCCTTGCTGATCCGTATGTGCTGATGTATAAAGGCAGGTACTACCTGTACGGGACTGGCGGGGACCAGGGATTTACTGCGTATACCTCCACTGACCTGGCCGACTGGAAACCCCTGGGGCAGGTGTATCGTGCAGCCGCCTCTTCCTGGGGTTGCGGTGACTTCTGGGCGCCGGAAGTGTACGCGGTACGCGGAAAGTTTTAT
>JBBROE010000155.1:0-7511 GCA_038229695.1 Chitinophagales bacterium
ACGAATAATGGCTGCGTGACCGACCCCGTTATTTTTCATGACAGCACCGGAAACAACGGGCGACCCGTTGTACGCTACAGCTGGGATTTTGGCGACGGCACTGTTTCAGCAATGAATAACCCCGTGCATTCCTACACGGCCGGGGGTACCTACCCGGTTAAGTTTTCAGTCATCACCGATATCGGCTGTGTATCCGATACCATAACGCGGTTGCTGAATATTTCCGGCCCGCCTGTCGCGCGGTTCAAACCGGATTCGATTACCTGCCTGGATAACAATATCCGGTTTACTGACATTTCTACCACGGCGGCCATCAATCCTTTGGCTGCCTGGAAATGGTCATTTGGCGACAGCTTCACCCTCAATAAAACAGACAGCCTGCCCGTGCAGCATCGATACCCGGCTGCAGGAAATTATACAGTGAGCCTGCAGGTATTTACTGCCGGAGTGTGCAGCAGCACGGTGGCGTCAAGGCTGCTTACCATCAGCCCGGCACCGGTGGCAAATTTTACGGAGCCTGCCATATGCCTGAATGACCCGGTGGCGCGGTTCACCGACAGCAGTTTTATACCCGGTGTGGCGGCACCGTCATTAAGTTATGCCTGGCATTTCGGAAACGGCGACAGTTCCGTCCAGCAGCACGGATCGACGCATTACGGGTCGACCGGCGTCTATTCGGTTTCCCTGTCCGTCACCAGTGCGCAGGGATGCAAAAAAGACACAACTAAATTATTTACCGTCAATGGCGCGGTTCCCAAAGCGGCATTTACCGTCATGAACCAGGCTGCACTTTGCAGCAACACGGCAGTCGCTGTCACCGATGCCTCCGCGGTGGATTTCGGGAAGATTGTGCGGACGGAGATTTACTGGGATTACCTGGGCAACCCGCTGGATAAGACGGTGGACAGTTTCCCCGCCATTGGTGCGACCTACCTGCACCGGTATGCTGATTTCGGCAGCCCCGCTTCAAAAACCTACCAGTTGTGCTACGTGGTGTATTCCGGGATAAGCTGTATCAATGAAACGTTTACCAGTATAACGGTGAAGGCCAGCCCGCAGCTGCGATTCGACAGCCTGGCACCCGTCTGCGCCGAAGTGGCTCCCTTCATGGTAAGCGCCGCACGTGACCTGTCTGTTTTTGCAGCGACGGGTGATTACAGCGGCAAAGGGATTACTGCTGCCGGTATATTTACGCCCTCGGTTGCGGGGCCCGGGCGGGATTCACTGACCTATTCAGTGATAGCGCCCGGTGGGTGCAGGGCGGACACCGGCCGCGTGATTATCATTTATCCTTCTCCCGTGGTCAGTGCAGGGCCGGATAAGTTCCTGCTGGAGGGCGGTACGGTTACCCTGGACGGAACCTCGACCGGTAACGGGCTCAGTTATAATTGGGCACCACCCACATTCCTCAGCAATCCTCTTTCCGCCACCCCGGTGGTTTCCGCGACGGCGGATGTTGTGTATACGCTGAAGGTAGTAACGGCAGACGGTTGTTTTGCAACCGATGACGTAAAAGTGACGGTACTGAAAAAAATAAAAGTACCCAATGCGTTTTCACCGAACGGGGATGGGGTGAACGACCGCTGGATGATCCAATACCTGGAGTCCTATCCAGGTTGTCGCGTGGATGTATACAACCGGTACGGACAGGTGGTATTCCACTCCATCGGTTACACGACAGCGTGGGATGGAACGCTGAACGGCCAGCCGTTGCCGGTCGGCACCTATTATTGGATCATTACTCCCATGAACGGGCGTTCACCGGAGAATGGATCCGTAACCATTATCAGATAAATTTGTATACGATGAAAAAGCAGGTGTTGTTACTGGCGATGTTGATGGGTGGCTGCGGGGTGATGGCCCAGCAGCAGCCGCAGTATACCCAGTATGTGATTAATAATTATATCCTCAACCCGGCGCTCACTGGCATTGAGAATTATACCGATGTCAAGATCAGCCACCGGCACCAGTGGGTAGGGCTGCAGGACGCGCCGGTGACCACCTACCTGACGATTCATGCCCCGCTGGGGAAGAAAGACGACCGGGTAACGGCAACTTCATTTGATATGCCCGGTGAAAATCCCAGGGGGGAAAATTACTGGCAGGATTATGAAGCTGCTAAGCCACACAGTGGCATCGGGCTGAAGGTGATCAATGATCGCACCGGACCGTTAAACCGCTTTGCGGGCTATGTGAGCTATGCCTATCATATCGGCATCAGCGCACAAACGAGTCTATCTGCCGGTTTTGAAGCCGGCGTGCAGGATATATTCCTGAACCGCGACAAGCTCGATTTCGGTACGGCCAACCCGGTAGACCCGGCGGTGTACAATTCCGGGGAAATCAACAGCCTTCGGCCTGATTTCGGGGCCGGTATCTGGATATATTCCGCTTCGTATTTCATCGGTGTTTCAGCGCAGCAAATCATTCCGCAAAAAGTATATTTTTCCTCCGGTACGGTGCATCAGCAGCCGGGAAAGCTGGTGCCGCACCTGTTCGCGACGGCGGGTTATCGTTTCCAGCTTGATCCCGATATATCGATGATACCGAGTATCATGCTGAAATATGTGCAGCCGGTCGATCCGCAATTCGATATCAACACCAAATTCCAGTACCGTGACCTGCTCTGGGCAGGGGCCGGTTACCGGTACCGGGACGGGTTCAATGCGATGGCCGGGGTGAATGTTTCCAACACTTTCAATGTGAGTTATTCTTACGATTATACCACCTCGCCCCTGAGTACGATCTCAAAGGGTACGCATGAGATAGTTGTCGGTTTCCTGATCGGCAATAAGTATGGCGACTGGTGCCCGCGGAACATCTGGTAATGCAGCCCGCAGCCAGGGGTCATTGCTGCTCCCGGTTATAGTGTATAAGTGTGCGACGCAACGCAGCTGACCGGCGTGCCGAAGCCGGGCTCCGCGCTTTCAATTGTCTTCCGCTGCTTTACCCGCTTTTAATGCTTAGTTGCGGTTAGTGGACACCGCTATGCTCTTTTGTTTCCCGTATTTTTTATTGGCGAGGAGTACCCCTGCCACGATAATTAAACCGCTGAGGAGATGAATAATGGTAAAGGCTTCGCCCAGGAATATGACCGCTTCAAGCGTGCTGAAAACCGGGATGAGGTTGGCGAACAGCGAGGTGGTGGAAGCTCCCAGTCGCTCGATGGCCACGTTCCAGCCAAAGAAACCAATGACCGAGTTGCCGATGCCAAGGTAGACGATGGTCAGGAGCAGGTGCGGCTGCCACTGAACGGCAGGACTGCTGCTGATTTCGCGCAGGTAGAAAGGGAGCAGCATCACGGTGCCGCAGGCGAAGACGGTGAACAGGAAGGCAGCGGGGGGGATACCCCGGGGCTGTTTCTTTACGAGGATGCTGTACACCGAAAAGGAGAATGCGCTGATCAGCATGAGCAGGTCGCCCTTACCGAAGTGCAGTACAGCGAGTTTGTGCCAGTCGCCGCCGCAGAGCAGGAAAAGAATACCACCCAGGCAGATGGTCATGCCGGCAACGCGGTAAGGGCCGGCTTTTTCCCGCAAAAAAATTACAGACAACACCGTGATAAAAACAGGGGCGGCCGTGGTACCAATCAGGGCGAGGTTGATGGCCGAAGTATAATGCCCCGCGAGGTAGATGAGGGTATTGAAGATGGTGATGCCGGTGACTGCAGTAAAAAAAAGGTAGCGCTTATGGTGCTTTAGCAAAAAGAGCACCTGCGGAAGCTGTCGCAGCGCCAGTGGGAAAATACAAAGGGTAGCGAGCGACCACCGGTAGAAGGCGATGCTGACCGGGGGGATCTGTGTGGCGATACCTTTCGCCACCACGTAGTTGCCGGACCAGATGATGACCGTTACGAGGGCGAGAAGGATTCCCTGCCAGCGGGCCTTTCCAGTAGATGGTGTCTGCATCCGGTTACGGAATAATTATTTTCGTGTATGCATAGGAGATAGAATCAGGCACACGGCCATTATTGCCCGTTAGGAGTGCTTAACCCGCGTGGGCGAAATCCGCTTCGAAGTTTCCGCGGATCCGTTCCATCGGCGGGTTGAAATACCCGAACCTGAGATCGGGAAACTCTTCGCGGATAAGCTCCTGCAGTTGTTTTACGCCCATGCATTCGCCGGTATCGGTTACACCAATCTTACCCAGGTACCAGTCGGGATCGATATTGAAATTTCGCCACTGGATCATCTTCAGCCCTGTGTCGCGGATCAGGATGCGCAGCGCTTCATATTCTTCGATGCTGTCGGTCATACCCGGGAATACAAAGTAATTGATGCTGCTCCATCCACCGGCATCGCGAACCACTTTCCGGCTTTCCACGATGTCTTCAAACGTATAATTGTTAGGCCGGTAATAGGCCTCGTATACCGTTTTGCGGGCGGAATTGGTACTTACGCGGATGCTGTTTAGCCCGGCGTCGCAGAGTGCTTTTACGGCGTCCGGTCTTGACCCGTTGCTGTTGATGTTGATGCTGCCGCGCGGGGTATGTTTACGGATTTCAGTGATGGCTTTCCCGATGGTCTCCCACATCAGGAGTGGTTCGCCCTCACAGCCCTGCCCGAACGAGATGATGGGGTAGGGAGCCTGAGCGAGATGTGGAACGGTGAATTCAACGATTTCTTCTGCCGTAGGCCGGAACGTGAGCCTGTCCTGCGTAGACGGAATGGTTTCCTCCAGCGGCTGGAAGCTGATGCACCCGATACAGTTGGCATTGCAGGCCGGTGAGGTGGGCACCGGGCATTCCCATCTTGCCAGCGAAAGGTTCCTGGCCGCCGGGCAATTATAAGTAAGGCAGCAATTTTCCATCAGGTGTTTTACCAGCCGGTTGTGTGGGTAGGCCGACAGCAGCTGATCGGTACCGGAAAGAATTTTACCCTGGTCGTAGCCCGCAGATTCCTGGCGGATGTCCTGTTCGATACGCACAGCGGGCACATAAAATTTATCGTTGTGCCAGGAGGCGGCGGTATAACAAAATAAGGGTAGGGTGGGTGCCCCGGGGGCGGTTTCATAGGCAGCGATGAACAGGCCGGTATAAGCAGGCGGGATGAAAGCAGCCACGGCCCAGCCTTTTTCGCAGAGCCGCATGTCGCCGGTCTGCACGTCGATCCCGATACCCCGGCGTCCGGGCAATTCATAGAGTGAACCGCCGTCGGGGAGTTCAATCCAGTCGGACGCCTCTACCGGGTACGCATCCCATCCACTGCGGCCGGCGGCGTAGAGTGACGTGTCTTCGAAAATATTTCCGGAACCGTCCGAGAAAAGTATAAATGGAGAGGTAGTCAGCATAACAAACTGGTAACAGCCTACCCGTGGATGGGGGGGAAGAAAATGGCCTTCCCGCTTACTCTTTCAGGTAATGGCGGCAAAATTCGTGAATTTGATCCAGTTCTTCGAATTGAAGATTCCCGCGGAGCGGAAAATGGAGGTTTCTGCCATCTGCAGTGCGTATGCTGATGCTGCCCGAATGGATGTGGATGTTATTGATGCTCGACCAGAGAAAGAATTCATGCTGCGGGAAGCCGGAGATGCTGATGCCGCTGGGGTTAATCCTGATCAGTTCTTCGTGATGGATGCGCTGTTCACAGTAGAGCAGGTAACTGTAGCCGCAAACGGCCAGTGCCAAAAATCCAAACATAAACCGGTTGCCCCAACGCAAGAAAATACAGGCCGCTGCGGTGAAAACGAGGATCTCGATAAGCCGGAAGACGCTGTTGAGGCGGGGAAAGTCGTGGGCGAATTCGCGGTTGCAGATCACCACGGCCAGGATATCGAGGCTGATGACTAACTGGCACCAGAAGTAGGGGAGGTTAACCTGGGGCTGGCGGAACTGGTGAAAGGCATTGAGGCCTATAACGATACCGGCCATGCCATGGAAGAATCGTCCCTTATTCTTCAGGTTTTCAAATGAAGGATGAATGATACTGATGGCGAGACCGTTCATGGCAGCGCGTTCTTTGCCTGAAGGTCGGAAAAAAATCCATAGAGGAGGCCAGGCCCGGTGCAGGTAATTGTTACCTATCAACAGGGCGGAGTTGCCGGGCGCAGAACCCGTTGAACTCGTCTTCCCCGGTATCGCTTTCGTCGTCGATTGTTTCGCGTTGCAGCAGCCGGTTATTTTTAAAATCGATGGTGAGGATATCGTCTTTGAGCACGACGTTGCTGAGATCATTCCAGTGGTACCGTTTCCGGATGAGGGTGTTGAGTACAATACCTGTATCATTGAATCCCACTTCAAGCGGCATTTTTGCCTGTCGTTCAAAAAGGCCCATCAGGGCGAATGGCAGGAAAAGCCAGGACAGGTAGGGCATGGTAACCCAGCTGATGCCCGCTATAAAAAGAGCGCTGCCGTAATAAACCGTCCGCTGGTCTTTCCGGGCAAGCCATGTGTTGCGGATAATGATGGCCGCGATGGCAAGTGCGCCGAACAGGTAAGTGATCCTAATATTGGCGGAGACCAGTTGTTCTTTGATAAAGAGGAGGACGGATACCAAAAGTACCAATAGGGAAAACCGGTCGGTGTATCGATCCGTTTTATTCTTAAGCGTCACCACGTATTGATAAATCATGCCTGGCACCTGTATTAAAACGGTTTGTATATCGGTGTTATTGGTGAAGACGCGCCACGGGGGTGGCTAAAAATAGACTGAGATCAGCTGTTGCTGGCGAGCAGCAGGTTGCAAAGTTTCCAAAGAATCCTGGCGCCGACATTGGCATCCCATTCAGTTTCGCCGGTACCCACTTCACTAAGGTCGAACCCAATAAATTTCCGGCCGGTGCGCAGGATCTGTCGAACCAGATAATACACCTGCTCCAGTTCCAGGCCACCCGGTACGGGGGTGCCGGTTGCCGGGCAGAGTTTAGGATCAAGCCCGTCGATATCCAGGCTGAGGTAAACACAGGCCGGCAGGTGGTTGATAATTTCATCCGCAATCTGCTTCCAGATCTGCCCTTCGAACTGGCGTTCTTTCAATTCGTGGTCAAAGTAAGTGACCACGCGGTAGTTGCTGGAGCTGATGTATTCCCATTCCTCATCACAGAGATCGCGAACACCCACCTGTACAAGTTTGCTGATGTCGGGGATTTCGTTAAGTGCATTATACATGATGCAGGCATGGCTGTAATTAAAACCCTCATAATTTTTTCTGAGGTCAGCATGCGCATCAATCTGTAAAATGCCGAAGGTGCCGTGTTTTTCGGAGATGGCTTTAAAATAGCCAAGGGGAGTGCTGTGATCGCCCCCGACCAGGCCGACCAGCTTATCTTTTTTAAGGAGATCCGAGGTCTGCTGGTAAACCCAGTTGTTGAGGTAGATGCCGCCCTCGTTGATTTCCTTTAGACTTTTGCACATGAAGTTGTTCAGCTCCACTTTTTCGCCTTTGGAAATATAGTCGATGTACAATTCAGCTTCTTTGCGGAGATAGTCGCTCTTCATCAGCACTTTCTTATCGGCGGGGCGCATATAGAACCCCGAGCGCCAGCCATCGCGCATATCCTGGTCGAAAATGTCA
>JBBROE010000156.1:0-7495 GCA_038229695.1 Chitinophagales bacterium
CAGGCAGGCGGGCTCCGGCGCCAACATCTCACCTTTGCTCACCCTTACGGATAATGTTTTTGTGGCCGGGAAGATTTATACCATCTATGCCAAAGGAACAGTTACCGGTACAGGCGTAAATCAACTCGGTGCAGGAGTAATTGCAAACAATTAAAAAGGTAGGATGGGGCTGGTGAAATATTCGGTAACGCCTTACCAACTTTTAGTATCTATTCTTCCGTGACTGCCTGTGCCGGGCAATAGCCGGGGGAGAAAAGTGCACCGAGCTATTATGTACAGGAGTTACCGTTCCGGGAGTCGCCGCCTGCTCTTGCTCCACGGTGCCATAACCGGATCCGCACGACGAGATCACCACCAGGGTTGCCAAGGTCATAAAACCCGCAAATAACATCCGCTTTTTCACTTTAAAACTCATAGTGCTTCTTATTCGTAGAGCTGCCCAAAAAATGATGCCATTTGTGAAGGTATGCATGTGTAGTTTGTTAAAGTAAGCCGTGTAGAGTAATGTTCCCAACTAATTGTTATGCGATTTGCTTCTGGCGGCTAATGCTGCCTGCCAGGGAGCCGGTGCTATGCGTTTAAAACCCTATCTTCATATTGAAGGCACAAAAAGATTTGTTGTTTAAAGATGGATACCTCCATAACTATTACCATTTGCGCATTGCTGCTGATTGCGTACCTGTTTGATCTCAGCGCTTCCAAGACAAAAATACCTTCCGTTATTCTGTTGCTGTTGCTGGGGTTGATCGTGAAGGAAATCACCCACCTTATTCACCTCCGGCTGCCGGACCTGTTCCCCGTGCTCCCTGTACTGGGAACGATTGGGCTGATACTGATTGTACTGGACGGATCACTGGAACTGGAGCTCAATAAATCGAAGTACCGGCTGGTCGTTAAGACCTTTGTGGGCTCCCTTCTCCCAATGCTCGGCTGTGCTTTTGTGATCGCATGGCTACTGCATTACTTTGGCCATGGCACTTTTAAAAACTGCCTGGTTAATGCGATTCCGTTTTGCGTGATTAGCAGCGCCATTGCCATCCCCAGCGTCCGTATGCTTGACGCTTCCATACGGGAGTTTGTCATTTACGAAAGCAGTTTCTCAGATATCCTGGGTGTCTTGTTTTTCAATTTTATTTCGTTGAATGAGCATTACGATTTCGTCTCCTTCGGCAATTTCGGCCTGGAACTGATTGTCATGATAATTGTGTCATTTATAGCAACCGTCGCGCTGTCTTTCCTGCTGAGTAAAATAGAACACCACATTAAGTTTGTGCCGATAATCCTGCTGGTTATCCTTATTTATGAAGTTTCCAAAGTATTCCATCTGCCTGCACTTATCCTCATCCTGCTGTTCGGTTTATTCATCGGAAACCTTGATGAATTAAAAAAAGTGAAATGGCTACGGCGCTTCAAACCGGAAGAACTGGAGCCGGAAGTTATCCGGTTTAAGGAACTGATTATCGAAGCGGCCTTCCTGGTGCGCGCGCTTTTTTTCCTGTTGTTCGGCTACCTGCTGGAAAAGTCGGAGATTTTGAATTATAACACGATAATGGGTGCGTTGGTAGTGGTTGTCATCATTTTCTTTTTTCGTTATATTCAGGTAAAAATGTCTGGTCTGCCCATTATTCCACTCCTGTTTATTGCACCTAGGGGATTGATTACCATCCTCCTTTTTCTCTCCATTCCGGCAGCGCAGCAAATTCCTTTCATCAACCGTTCACTTGTCATCCAGGTGGTAATTATTACTGCTTTTATTATGATGATTGGGCTGATGCTCACCCGGGAACGGCAACAACCGCCTCTTCAGGCAATCGTTACTCCCCCGGCAATTGTTGACGCTCCTGAGCCGCCTGCCGCCGGCTGACCGGTTGAACCAGCTTTTTTGTCAGGCAGCAGACGCTTTGCGGACGCCAATCCAGGTATTTTTGAGGCCTCAAACCATCAATATGAAATACAGTTTTCTCCTCCTCACCTGTTTGTTCCTTACCACCTTCACCACATTTGCGCAGCAGTCCCCAGTCTTCAGTACAGCCGGCGGTGCCATCAGGGGTTACGACCCGGTAGCGTACTTCAGGGAAGGGAAGGCGGTCAGGGGCGATACGGCGCTGCACAGTATGTGGGATGGCGCCACCTGGTATTTTTCCAGCCGGGCAAACCAGGATGCCTTCAACGGCAATCCGGCGGAATTCGCGCCGCAGTATGGCGGCTACTGTGCCTATGGGATGGCTGCCGGCCATAAAGCACCTACAGATCCGGAGGCCTGGAAAATTGAAAACGGGAAGTTGTACCTCAACTATAATAAACAGGTGCAGCAGGCCTGGCTGAAGCATACGGACACTTTAATTATTGCGGCCAATAAGAACTGGCAGAACATCAAAGAGAAGTAAAACCGGCAGCTCCATATTTGCGCGAGCAGGAAATAAGGGTTAAGCACCAGTACGTATATTTGCGGTTTGTCTTTCTTCACCAAACTGGCATGTATTGGCAATTATAAAACCGGTTTACCAGGCATTCATCAACCAGCTTCGCATTAGGATCTCAAGGGTGCAGTTTATCATGGTTATTGCTACCCTGACGGGCTTTGTTTCCGGTATCATCGCTGTATTGCTTAAGACGCTTGTCCACGAAATTGAAGACTCGATCACGCGTATCCCCGTATCCCGGTTTTCGTACCTGCTGTTTCCCGGTATCGGCCTGGTCATTACGGTGTTCATCATCAGGAATTTTTTTGGTAAGGAAATCGAAAAGGGGATTGCCATGGTGCTGAAGGCCATCGCCCGCCGGTCCTCCTTTATACCGCTTAAGCACGTGTATGTGCACGTGATAACGAGTTCTGTTACAGTGGGCCTCGGCGGTTCGGCAGGGCTGGAGGCACCCATCGTGGCAACCGGGTCGGCCGTGGGCTCCAATCTGGCGCGCATAACTGATTTGAATTACCGGGAACGGACACTGCTCATCGCCTGCGGCGCAGCCGCCGGTATTGCCGCAGTATTCAACGCCCCCATTGCAGGGGTCATTTTTGCCATCGAAGTATTGCTGGCGGAGACGGTGGTGAGCTACTTTATCCCCCTCATGATTTCTTCGGTCATGGGTGCGCTTTGTTCCAAAGTGATACTGAAAGAATCCCTGCTATTCAATTTCCTGCTCAAACAGAATTTCGATTATAAAAATGTTCCGTTCTACATCCTGCTGGGGGTACTTACCGGGGCCGTCTCACTCTACTATGCGCGGTCATTCCGGGCCGTGGAAGATCGACTGCACCACCATCGGATGAATCCTTACCTGAAGGCCGTTACGGGCGGCCTGTTGCTACTCGTCATCTGTTTTATTTTCCCGCCGCTGTTCAGTGAAGGCTACAGCAGTGTGAAAATGCTTGCCAATGCCACCCCACCCGGTATTACTGATAATACCACCCTGTTTTCACGGCTTGGCGCACACTGGGGACTCATCACCTTTACCGCGCTGATTGTATTGGTAAAGCCTGTTGCTGCCGCGATAACTATTGGCGCAGGTGGCAATGGGGGCAATTTTGCGCCGGCCCTTTTTACGGGTGCATACACCGGGTTCTTTTTTTCAAAGCTTCTCAACAGCATGCCCTGGATGAAAATACCGGAAGGGAATTTCAGTCTGGTCGGTATGGCTGGTGTGCTCAGCGGGGTGATGTACTGCCCGCTAACCGCCATCTTCCTGATTGCAGAAATCACGAACGGCTATGAACTTTTTATTCCATTGATGATTGTATCCTCCATCTCGTTTTTTATTGTAAAGACCAGTGCGCCGTTTTCTATGGAGACAAAAAAACTGGCGTCGGAAGGGCAGATTTTTACTCACCAGAAAGAAAAAAATATCTTAACAGGAATACAGCTCAGTGAAATGGTTCAGCAAAATTATGAGAGCATCAACATGGAAAGGCGACTCCCTGAACTTATGGAAATGGTAAAAAGAAGCGAGCGGAATATTTACGCGGTGCACGATGAAAAGGACCGCTTCGCGGGAATTATCGAACTCAATGATATCAAACAAAAACTTTTTCAGCCTGAAAAGCTCCGGGGCCTGCCGGTAAGTGCCCTGATGAAGAAACCGCCCGGAGTCATCATGGACGACCAGGACATGCATGCCGTCATGGAGAAGTTCGATATCACGCAGAGCTGGTACCTGCCGGTCCTGGATAAAGATAGAAAGTTTGTCGGCTTTATTTCGAAGACTAAAGTATTTAACCGGTACCGCGAAATCCTGGCGCAACAGGGAGATTGGTATGAAAATACCTGAGCCTATAACAAAGGACCGTTTCCGCCATCGCCTGCTGCAGTGAAGTCAAATAATTTATAAGTGTGCATCACGCGCAAAAGTTCAGCAACTCCCCAGGCCTGTGCGATGCAGCCTCTGGGGTGATGCGGCGGCTCGCCATCGAATATTTCTGACACCGAGCCGACCCCGGCTTGTGCCAGGTGGGGTGAAAAAGCGTTCACGACCGCCAGTGCTTTTGCTGTACCCCGGGCCTTATCGGTTTTCATAATAGCGTCGACGTAGGGCCCCAGCAGCCAGCTCCACACGGTCCCTTCGTGGTAAGCACCATCGCGTTTTTTGCGGTCTCCGCCATAATGACCGCAATACCTCGGGTCTTTTGGGGAAAGACTACGGAGACCCGCCGGCGTATACAGTTCTTTTGTAATCAGTTTCAGCATGGACGATGCCTTCCCGATTTCCAGCAGGGGAAATGGTAAGCTCACAGCAAACAGCTGGTTAGGCCGAAAGGAAGCATCCGGCTTTCCACCAGGCTCAATCACATCGTAACAATATCCCCCTGCCTCGTACCAGAACTTTCGTACAAAATTTTTCTTTGTCAATGCAGCTTGCCTGTTGTACTCATCCGCCTCCTGCTGCCGGTTAGAACCAGCTAAGATCCGGGAGACGATACACAGGGCGTTATACCATAATGCCTGCACTTCTACCGGTTTGCCGGTGCGTGGCGTGACCACCCAGTCACCGACCCTGGCATCCATCCAGGTCAGCTGCTCGCCGGCTTCACCCGCGAAAAGTAAACTGTCCCGGTCTGTTTTAATATGATAGCGGGTTCCTTTCCTGTGCCACTCAACAATATTAAGGAGGATGGGCAGCAGGTCGTTCACCACAAAATCGCGATCGCCTGTGGCTTCAAGGTAATGGTAAACGGCAACGAAGTACCAAAGCGTGCCATCGACCGTATTGTATTCGGGTGCATCGTTATTGTCGGTAAAACGGTTGGGCAGCATTCCCCTGCTCACGTGATGCGAGAAGGCCGTCAGTATTTTTTTTGCCGGTTCGTACCGGCCGCAGGAAAGTGTGAGTCCGGGCAGGCTGATCATCGTATCCCGGCTCCAATCGGTAAACCAGTGGTAGCCCGCTATTACCGTCGCGCCCGGTCCATCAGCCTGGTTGTTGCCGGCATCGCTTCCGGTCGAGGGACTCAACGTCCTTTCAACAATAAATTGGTCCGCCGCCAGGGCCAGCTGGCGGAAAAGCCGATCAGCCGGCAGGTCTTTCATCAGCCCCTGCTTTCGGGTATTTTCTGCTGCAAACGCCGCGGCAGGATCTTTTCCTTCGGGGCTGCCGGTTCCGATACTGATATAGAAAATTTCACCGGCTGCGAAACTCCGCGTGAATTTGCCGGGTGAAAACAGGTCTTCGTGGTAGTCGAGCCCGCGGTAAGCTTCCTTAGCATAGGAAAATTCATAATACCAATCCGGCTGCTCGAAGAATGAACATCCCGGTATACCAATAAAAATACGCGGTAGGTTTGGATACAGCCTGCTGCTCCAGACGGCGTCCTGGAAAACGGAATGTGTGCTCACGTTGCCATTGGCCTTCATGAGCGCATGGTAATAGCGGCCGGCCAGGAGCGGGCGCCATTCGATGGTTACCGGGCCCGCTGTCTCCAGCAGCTCGTACCGGATGACGACTGTATTCGTTCCGTGCAGCATCGTAATTTGCTTCCTTAATCGGACCCCACCTGCAGAAAAAATGAATTCGGGGACATCTCCATAACGAAATGATTCCAGGCAGCGATACCCTTCCGGATGAAACTTGTCATTGTACTGGTGAGTGGCCAGTTCAAATGTTCCCTCAGTGGTAACCAGGGTTTCATCGAGCGTCGACACCAGGACCATACGTTCTGTTGGAGGATGCGTGGCCGCCACCAGCAGCCCATGATAGCGCCGGGTGGAGCAACCGCTGATTGTGCTGCTGCTCCATCCCCCCAGGCCATTGGTCTGGATCCATTCCCGTTCTCCCGAAACAGAAAAATCCGAACACGCGGAAGCATCCATAGTTATCATGCCTAAAATTTAAGTCTTGCTCGCGATAAGATGTCGATAACGGGTATGACTAGTGGCTTATCCCGGCTGGCCGGGTTTACCGTCTTTAGCGGTCATTTCTGCCGGCGGCCTGTTTCTATCGGGTTTCCTGGATACTGACGGCGAATAAACGCCGGGCTGGGGCAGTGCCATTTCCGCCTCATTCTCTTTTCGTTTTGGCTGAAGCAGCTTTCCTATCAGCCCTGTCCAGCCGGTTTGGTGTGAAGCACCCAGTCCCTTGCCCGTGTCACCATGAAAATATTCGTTGAACTGGATATAATCCCGGAAGTGCGGATCCTGTTGAAGTTTTTCGTTGTCGCCAAAAAAAGCCCGTCTTCCCGATGAATCGCGTAGAAAGAGCATCGACAAACGTCTTGTAATTTCGTCGGCTGCCTGGTCGAGCGTTATGTAGTGCCCGCTATGGGTCGGGCATTCAATTTTAAATTCATCGCCATAATAATAATGAAAGCGCTGCAGGCTTTCCACCAGCAGGTAATTTACGGGCATCCATACCGGGCCCCGCCAGTTGCTGTTTCCCCCGAACATTCCGGTAGTAGACTCCCCGGGTTCATAGTCGACCGTCAGCACTTTATCATCTATTGCCAGTTGATACGGATGCTTTTTGTGGTATTTGGAAAGTGCGCGGATGCCATGATTGCTCAGGAATTCCGTTTCGTCGAGCATGCGCAGCAGCAATTTCTTCATGCGGTGGCCGCGCAGCAGGCTGAGTAAATGCTTTTCATTTTCACTTTTTTCTTCCCATCTGGATACCAGCCTCGCCAAATCAGGCCGGTTGGTGAGGAACCATTCCAGTCGTTCTGCAAATTGTGGCACCGCTTCCAGTATTTCATGGTCGAGTACCTCTACGGCAAACAACGGTATCAGGCCCACCATACTGCGCACCTTCAGTTTAATAATTTCGTTGTCGGGCCGTTTCAGGACGTCATAGAAAAATTGATCTTCGTCGTCCCACAGCCCGGTTACTGCATCACCCATATTATCCATGGCGCTGGCGATGTACAGGAAATGCTCAAAGAATTTTGTGGCCATGTCCTGGTAGACCGGGTTGTAAACCGCCAGTTCAAGGGCAATACGCATCAGGTTCAAGGAATACATCGCCATCCAGCTTGTTCCGTCCGACTGTTCAATTTCACCCACCTCAG
>JBBROE010000157.1:0-7456 GCA_038229695.1 Chitinophagales bacterium
ATTTCCGGGAAGGCCGCATAAGCATAAGCCGGTTCCTCAACGAACTGTTACAAATCGATGGCCCCAAAAGCTAATGTGCCTTTTTTCGGTAGACGCGAAAGGTCTGCAGCGCTACAGCAATCAGTATCACCGCCAGGCCTGCGTAAAAAGAAATATCCAGGTACTGGTTTTCGTGGTATACCAGGAAGGCCAGGAGGATACCATACACCGGTTCCAGATTATAGGTGAGGTTGACCGTAAAAGCAGAAATCTTTTTTAGGGCGTTGGCTGATAACTGGAACGCCCACACGGAACATATCCAGGCGAGTACCAGCAGCCAGCCCAGGTCTGACCACAATGGCCACTGGTGCGTTCCGGGAAAGTAGTGAAGGTAAAATGGAAGGAGAACAGAAAGTCCCAAAAATCCCCCTGTAAGTTCATAGGTCATCAGTGTTTTCGCGTTCATGCGCTGCATCAGCCTTCGGTTGTAGATGGGAAAGACAGCCCCAAGCAATGCAGAAATAAGACTGATAATTATCCCGGTAGTGTAGCGCGTATCAAAATGAAAGATAATATAAATGCCGGCGATGACCATCAGGCCAAGGAGCAACTCGCGCGGTTTAAAAGGCGTCCGTAACAGCAGCGGCTCCAGGAAGGCGGTAAAAAATCCGACGGCCGAGAAACAAACGAGTGCGATGGATACATTGGAATACTTGATGGCTCCGTAAAAACTAACCCAGTGCAATGCGGCGATGCAGCCGACACCCGCAATAGAAAGCTGGTCGCGAAAAGAAATTTTCTGAAGCCGCCCGGTGGCCAGGAAAAGGATCCACATGGTAACGGAACTGAGCAGCAGCCGCCACCACACCAGGAGGCCTTCGTTCAGGGTGATGAGCCTGCCGAGGATACCGGTAAAGCCCGCCAGGAAAACAGCTGTATGCAATTGGATAAATGCTTTTTTCATCGCGGCAGCAAAGTTGGTCAAATGAACTGACAGTGCATCCCCCGGACGCCCGGAGCGGGGTGTGTTAAAAAAAAAATCCCCGGATGGCGGGGAAACTATTGTTTTGTCTTGGCGAATACCTCTTTATTCACCGGGGAAAATTGCGTTTCACCCGTTTTTTTTACCCGGTTACGGTAGTCTTTAAACCAGCTTTGCCAGCGAAGATAAAGTACGCCGGCTATGCCTTCCTTCACAATACCCTTATTCATCTTGGAAGCACCATATTTACGGTCCTGGAAAATTATCGGCACTTCGCTAATTTTAAAACCAAGTTTCCAGGCCGCAAATTTCATCTCTATCTGGAATGCATAGCCGATGAATTTAATTTCGCTTAGGTTGATAGCCTCCAGCACCTCGCGGCGGTAGCAGACAAACCCCGCCGTAGGATCTTTCACCGGGAGGCGGGTGATGAGATGGGTATAAAATGAGGCGCCCTTCGACAAGATCACGCGGTTGCGCGGCCAATTAACATTTCCCCCGCCTTTTACGTACCGGCTGCCGACGGCTACATCCGCTCCCAGGAGGCAGGCTTCGTACAGATTGTCGAGGTCGTTGGGGTTGTGGGAAAAGTCAGCATCCATTTCAAAAATATGCGAGTATCCCCTGGTCAGTGCCCACCTGAAACCATAAATATAGGCAGTACCCAGCCCCTGTTTGCCTTTTCGCTCTTCCAGGAAAAGGGAAGAGGAATAAGCAGCCTGCATGTCCTTCACGATCTGTGCAGTACCATCGGGGGAATTATCGTCGATTACCAGTACATGAAACTGCTGGGCCAGCGCAAAGATCGCTGTAACGATACTAGAAATATTTTCTTTCTCGTTATAGGTTGGTATTATGACAATCTTTTGCAACGGGTGGCTTTCTGGTAAATTTTGGCTGATAATTACGAAAATACATTTTTTATCAATCTGACGGTCGGGGGCCTGGAACACCCCATACAATTATCCCTTTTTTAACATGGACCTGTTGAGAATTTCGGTCAGTTTCTGCTTGGTATGAAGGGGAAAATCACCCCGCATCATCCAGTCATAATACTGGGGTTCGAGCCTGAGAATATCAGCTACGGGACGGCCTTTATGCTTCCCAAAATTAAATACTTCCTGTCCTTTCTCCATGATGAAGCGACGGGCAAAATCCACAATAACTTCCTCGCCGGTAAATTTCAGTATGCTTTCGACCGTATTGCCGATGTTGGGATACCGTTCGACCTGTGCTTCCAGCACTTCGAGCGTGGCCAGTGCGTCGGCTTCTGCACTGTGAGCGCCCTCCAGGTTCTTCTGGCAATAAAATTTATAGGCAGCAGTAAGCGTACGCTGCTCCATCATATGAAAAACTTTCTGGACATCCACGAGTTTCCGGCCTTTCATGTCAAACTCCACGCCGGCGCGGAGAAATTCCTCCATCAGCATCGGAATATCGAAACGGTTGCTGTTATAGCCACTGAGATCGCAATTGTCAAGGAATTGCTTGATATCATGGGCCGCCTGTTTAAATGTCTGGGCATCTTTAACCATGTCACTGGTAATTCCATGGATGTCGCTGGAAGCCTGGGGGATCGGCATCTCCGGGTTAATCAGTTTCCTCTTTACGGATCGGTTGCCGTCGGGAAGCACTTTTACCATCCCAATTTCCACGATGCGGTCGGTACTGAGGTTGATGCCGGTGGTTTCAAGGTCAATAAAAGCAATCGGGCGGATGAGTTTCAGCATGATTATTATTTCAGCAGTGTTATTGTTCCCAGTTAAAAAATACCGGTTATCGAGTCCCCCAAACACGGGATGGAGGCGCGGCAAATGTAAATTATTAATTTGTGAACCTAAATTATTGACCCTAAAAGTATTTAACAGAAAATATCACTAAAATTCCGGGGAAAAACACGCCGGGCTTGCAGGATCAGAATTTTTGTTGTTTCTTTGAATTCTTCGCCGCTATCCTCCGAAAATCTTCTCCGCATCCTCTGTTACAGACCAATCAGGCAGTATCCGTCTAACCACACTGTTTGTATTGTTTAACCTTAAATACCACACAAAATGAAAGCTAAAGTATTACTTATTGTAGTGTTAATCGCTGCAGGTTTCTCTTTTACGTCCTGCACAAGTTCCAAAAGCGGTTGCAAGGCAACAGAAGGATATGTAGGATACGGCCACAGGTAAGCATCTGTTTTGGCTGATTACTATATTTACTGAACCGGGTTATCTTTAATTTGTATTAAAGATAACCTTTTACTTTTTTATGAACTGGATACCACTCACGAATGAAGACCAACTGAAGCAGCTGATAGAAAACTCTCAGTCCCGCCCACAGGTAATTTTTAAACATTCCACCCGCTGCTCCATCAGCAGCATGGTAAAAAACCGCCTGGAGAAAAACAAAGCCCCGGAAAGCCTCGACTTTTATTTCCTTGACCTGATGGCTAACCGCCCCCTTTCCCAGAAAGTGGCATCTGTGTTTAATACGGAACATGAATCTCCCCAGGTACTGCTGGTTAAACGCGGGCATTGTGTGTACTCGGAAAGTCATAACGGGATTGCGATGGATGAAATCGTGGAGAACAGTACGGCGGCCTGATTATTTCTTACCGTAAAAAAATAGCGACTGCGACAGGCTCAGCCCTTTTTCACTCAGGGTGAAGAAACCGCTGCCATCTATCGCGAAGGTGACGGCTTCGCCCTGCGGTTCCGGTTGGTACGCCAGCACAGTAAATGTTTTTTGCAATGCCTGGCCAATTGTCTCACCCGGCAGCCGGGTATAATAGAGCAGTTGCGCATAAGTGCGGACAATTATGCCTGTTCCGTCCGCATTCTGTGCGGCGCCGGTTACCCCGTTGTAGGGAAGGGTTCCTGCCGCCACCGCCTGGTTCATGGAGGTGGTACGATAGGGATAGGCGATCCGGTAAATTCGGGACAGGGCGTCCCGTTTTGTTAGCACAAAAATGTCTTTCGTTGCATCATCTACCAGGAAAGCCTCGGCATCGTGCGGCCCGTCCGGGTAGGTAAAATTAATGATGTCGTAATTCGTTATGGTGTCGGCTGTAGCGGACGGCTCTTCGAAGCGGTAAAAAGCAGCAGAGGGATAGACGGCATTGTTATCCCCGGTTTCCGCGAGATAGAGATAATTTTTTCCGGCCACAGGACCGCCGGCCAGTGCAATGTCTTCCCAATCCCTGTTCACAGCACCTTTCAGGTAAACGGTCTTGAGAATTTTCCCCTGGTGACTGAGCAGGGTTACCAGCGGGGGATTCCCGCTATCTTCCTCCACCCAGAGATACCCCGGGTTGATTTTGCTGTCGGCTATGCCGCTGGCCTCGGCAAGGATCGGAATTACCGGGTAAGCATCAGGCACGTCCTTAAAACCGGGCGCAGGCTTGGATAACCCGGCGGTTTTCCGCGTGCAAGTATTGACCGACAGGCCAAATAACACAGCCAGGCATACAAGGGAAATGCGAACAGACAGGGGAATTTTATTGCTAAAATAACGTTTTGCGCTATACTGGTAAAGGAGAATTAATTATTGTTTTGCTGTTTGGTTGCTTCTGCCGACTGCATTTTATTAGCCCTGTCTGTTGAATCTTTGATCCGTTTCTTTTCCTTTCTGCGGAAGTATCCCCTTAGCAGGAAACTGTGCTTTACCGCATCCATATTGTCTGTTACGCTGGAGGCGGTTTGTTTCACGCTGCCAACGGTTTCCTGGGCACTGGTAAGCGTACCCTGTATTTTATTCATCAGTTTGTCACTGTTGATGAGCCGGCCGAGTGTTCCTTCGCCATTGTCGATCTTGGTCATAACGTTGGACAGGCTGGCGGTCATCACCTCTGCATGGTCGGAAATTTTTGAGAGGTTGTTGATGATATGGTCTACATCCACGGGGTTACTGGCACCGATTAGAGCACCGTTTTTCACGGGACGGGCGTTAGCGGAGCCCGGAGAGATAACTACCAGTTTATCCCCCATCAGGCCATCGCTTCCAATACTGGCCAGCACGTCTTCCCGGATGAAAGGTTTAATCTTGTTTTCCAACACCATGACCACCGATACGGTCGTGTCGTTTACTATGCTGATGTTGTCTACATTGCCGACGTTAATCCCCGCAAAGCGGACATAGTTCCCTTCTTTGAGCCCGGAGATAGTTTTAAACCGGGCTTTCACCGAAAACGTACCACCAAACATATTTTTTTGCTGGCCTATCAGAAAGATGAGAATGAGCAGGAGTACCAGGCTGCCTATAACAAAAGCGCCGGTTTTAATTTTTTGTGAAGTAGAAATTTCCATGTTGGGTTATTTAAAAAATGATCGGATGAAAGCGTCCGGTGAATTTTCCAGTTCATCGCAGGTGCCTTCTGCAATATATTCACCGTTACTCATGATTAGGACGCGGTCGGCCGTAATCCGTGCACAGGGAATGTCGTGCGTGATAATTACAGAAGACGTTTCGTATTTCCGCTGCATATCAAGGATTAGGTTGCTGATTTCTTTTGAGGTGATGGTGTCCAGGCCGGTCGTGGGCTCGTCGTATAGCATAATTTCCGGTTTCACCACCAGCGTCCTGGCGAGGCCCATGCGCTTCCTCATACCGCCCGACAGTTCTGACGGCATTTTATCAATGGCGTCAGTGAGTCCTACGGATTCCAGCACTTCACGGGACAACCGTTCTATTTCAGCTTTGTCCTTTATCTCCGCTACCCTTTTCAGGGGGAAAGCGAGGTTTTGCCGTACAGTCATAGAGTCGTACAAAGCACTGCTCTGGAAAAGAAAGCCGATGCGGCGGCGCAACTTTTTAAGGGCAATACGGTCCAGATCTTTTACCTCTTCGCCGAATACCCGGAGGGTGCCCTCATCCTGCAGCAGCAACCCGGAAATACATTTGATGGTAACGGATTTACCTTCCCCTGACTTACCCAGTATGACTACATTCTCGCCTTTTTTTACGGTAAGGTTGATGTTGCGCAGGATAGGCATTCCGTTGAAACTTTTTTTGAGCCCGCTTATTTCAATTACATTTTCCATTGGCCTATGAATAAACAAAAGTGTTGGTGATTTGCACAACGATGGCATCGATAACGATAATCCACACAGATGCGGTAACAACGGCGGAATTAGCTGCCAGTCCAACCGATTCAGTACCGCGGTTGGAGTTGAAGCCTTTGTAGCAACCGATAAATCCTATCGCAAAACCAAACAGGATGGTTTTAATAAAGGAGGGAATGATGTCTGCGAATTCGAGGACGGCGGTTGCCTTACTGAAATATAGCCATGCGCTCATCTGGCCCTCGAGCAGGGTGGCGGCAAACCCGCCGAACATCGCAATTACATCAGCGAAAATGGTCAGCAGCGGGATCATGATGATGCAGGATATTATCCGGGTAACCACCAGGTATTGCATGGGATTAGCTCCGGAAACCGTCATGGCATCTATCTGCTCGGTAACATTCATGCTTCCCAGTTCGGCCCCGATACTGGATGATATCTTCCCGGCACAAATGAGGGCAACTATCACGGGTCCGATTTCCCTGATAACCGAAACAGACACCATCCCGGGGATAAAGCCAACTGCCCCAAACTGTTTCATGGTGGGCTCCGACTGGATGGTAAGCACGAAACCGAGAATAAACCCGGTCAGCGCTATGATGCCGATGGACCGGTAACCAATGATATACGACTGGTGAGAGAATTCCTGCCATTCAAAACCTTTCTTCCAGGTATTCCGGACGAAAGACTTAAAGAACAGGGTCTGGTTAGCAATATTCAGCAGTGCTGAATGCAGGGCAGTTTTAGATGACATACAGGCGCGGGCAAAATTTTACATGATAAATTCAACACAGGAAATCAGAACCGGATAAAATCAGCAGGATCGAATCGCTCAAGCCGGCAAAAAACGGTATACCGCATAATACGAATAACCTGCCATGAAATCATTTTGGTTTTTACCTAAAAAAACTAATTCAATCCAGTAAAAAATCACCTTCGGGCGGTCAGCTTGGAAAAAACCGGGAAAATATTTCCCCAACTATGCGAAAAATCGCTGCTTTGTTTAGTCAGCTGCCGGTTCAAGTACCTTCACCTCTCCCTTCTTTTTTCGGATATGTCTCCAGCCTCCATCCCTAACCGTGGGTACTTCCACCCCCAGTAATTTTCCCCATGGTTTCAGTTCTTCGATGCGGTCGAAAACAATTTTCAGGATTCCCGCAAATGGAATGGACAGGAACATCCCCGAAATACCCCACACGGCGTTGCCCAACAACACAAAAATGATAGAGATGAGCGCATTGATTTTTACCTTGGAAGAAACAATATAGGGAACAAGGAAGTGATTGTCAATAAACTGAATAATCATGTAGAAGATGATGATGAGTAACTGGGTATGGAACCCATCTTTTGTGATGGTGGCAATAATCACGGGCAAAGCAGCTGCGATGATGCCCCCTATAAAAGGCAGGATATTGAGGATAGCGCCGAGGACACCGAGGAGCACCCAATA
>JBBROE010000158.1:0-7401 GCA_038229695.1 Chitinophagales bacterium
ACCGCCGAAGTTTTCTTTTAGCACGGCCGCGGGTGATTTCAGCGGCCAGCTCCAACTGCATATTTCCTTTTTCAGTTTATCCCTCGCAGTAAGCATCAATACATCCCCATTCCTAAATCCACGTGGCAGGTGCAGGTTGAGGAATCCTTTTTCGCCAGGTTCGAGGTGGGGGGCCGGCGCCGTTCCTGCCGCCAGCAAACGCCTGTTAACCCTGCCATCGGCTGTGGGCAATTGCATGACCTTCCATTCGAAAGAACACTGGTCAAAACTGCTGTACAGGTACCGGTTTTCCACGGGCAGTCTCCCGGAAAAACTGTCGGCCAGGGGTTGATGGGCGAGGTATACGGGTGACCACAATTCCTTAATTGTATAATAGCTCGCCTCTTTTTCGCGGTGGGGCCCAAGTATTCCGTCGGGAGCATGGTTTCCATCGGTATCGATACTATCCCGCTTATCGCGCCTCACAATGCCCTCGTCGTGAAATGCCCACAGGAACCCTCCTGCCCCGCGCGGATGCCGGACCATCAGGTTCCAGAAATCTTCCAGTCCGGCCCCCAGGCCGCCATCATATAACCCGTGCATAAATTCAGTAGGAAAAAAAACTTCCTCGCCGTAGAGCGCGGAATTGACGACGTAATTGTAATCCGGGTAGTGTTTCGTGTCCGTTCCATTAAACTTTTCCCAGGGATGAATTACCAGGCGGTGCTGCGGATCGTACAAGGCATAGTCCCCATCCAGGGCGCGGTTCCATCCTCCCTCATTTCCATTATCCCAGATCACTACGCTGGGATGATTAACATCCCGAACGACCAGCTCTTTCAGCAATTTTCTGCCGGCGACTGTATCATAGGCGGCCTGCCAGCCTGTAAGTTCATCCAGTACAAAAAGCCCGAGTGAATCACAGGTTTCCAAAAAATGCTCGTCAGGCGGGTAATGCGACATACGGACCGCATTCATATTCATTTCCTTCATCAGTTTAACATCCATCAGGCTGATATCCCGGCTCAGTGCGCGACCGGATTCGGGCCATTCGCTGTGCCGGCAGACTCCTTTGAATAGTACCTTTTTACCATTTACATAAAACCCGTCATTCAACCGCAGGACGGCCGTCCGAAAGCCGAATTTTTTTACCATGCTATGCGTGATGCCGGCTTTATTTTTTATGGACACGTTTACCTGGTACAGGTTGGGTGATTCCGGGTTCCATAACCTTGGCTGCCTGATCTGTTGTTCCAGCTTATACGGCTCCAGGCTCTCCTTTACGGTCATTCGGGTGGCCGGGCCGGCGGGTCTTCCGTTTAACGATTCTACCCGCGCGCTGATAATATCGCCGGGATGGCTGTTACCGGTAAATATATCGATGTGAAATGTGCCGTCAGCTTTGGCATCAATCGCAACACGGCTGATAAAAGTTTCCGGCACAATTTCAAGGTATACGGGCCGGTAGATGCCGCCGAGCGTCCAGAAATCGCCATTGCGTTCGGCACGGTTTACAGAGGCCTCCGCTGACATTTTATTCACCGTCACCTCCAGTTCGTTGGAAGCAGCGGCTCGCAGCAGGTCCGTGATATCGTATTTGAATTCCGTGAATCCGCCCTGGTGAACCGGGCCTGCCGATACACCATTGATTTTTACATCGGTATCGGTCATCGACCCTTTAAAGACGATAAAAATCTTTTTATGCACCCAACCCGGGTTGGCATTGAAACTGTATTTGTAGATACCCTGCTCATCGGTTTTCACTTTATCGTGCCCGTAGCTATACCCGCCGAAACCCTGCTGTTCCCAGTTGGATGGAACGGCGATGGTGGTCCACTTGCCGCTATTCATGCCTTTCGAGCAGTAAAACTGCCAGGGCACGGTATGATCTTTATCTGTGCCGGACAAGTAGTGAATGAGGGTTGCCTGCGACAACGCTTTTTCGGGCAGGGCGATGCTGAAAAGTACAGCGGGCAGAAACCACCTGCAAAAAGCAATTACCAGTATGCGCATACAATAACTTTTTTCACCCATGATTGCAAGTGTTAATGTTTGTCGTACGGTATGCTGTACCGCATTGCCTCTATGGCATTGGCCAGGTATACCAGCGGCGCATTCCAGTTAATGGCTATTTCATTTGACGCATAGGCCGGGCTGCTGTCGAGATAGGCGGTCTCGGGTTCGGTAAATCTATAAATACTTTTGTCCTGCCTCCCGGGGTTCGGGCCACCTGCCAGCAGTCCGGGAACGGGATCCTCAATCCCATCGGCCACGGAAGGACGGTGGTGCGGGTGCAGGGTGGATCGGGTGCCTGTACCCGTTACAAAACAATAGCCTGTCGCATTTCTTCCCAGCAGGTAATCCAGGTTACCCAGGGCGGCGTCCATGTATTTCTTATTATGCGAAAGCAGCCATGCATTTACTAATGCAACGCCCTGGTTGGCGGCGGTGGAGTTGCTGCCCCAGGTAAAATCACGGGGGCTACGACCCATTACGGTATGGAAGGCACTGCTTTCCTGCCCGGCGGTTAAACTGTCTGCAAAGACCAGTAACCGATGCTCCAACAACTTCACTGCCTCCTGCATATCCGCCGGCACTACTTCCCGGTTTCTTACCAGCGAATAGACCGCCAGCATGTTTACATTGTTCCAGGAAGGAATGGACAGGGATTGACTGACATGCCGAAGAATGGTATCCCTATACCTGGGCGCATGATTGAACAGGAACAACTCGGTGGCTGCCCAATACCACTCGTCGTCGAAATGACGATCGCCATAGCCACCCGTGGTGATTTTAGGCGTGAATTTCCTATTTATTTCGTCCTGGTTATATTCTTGCGCGGGATGCTGCACGGCCCAGTCCCATGCCCTTTCCGCTGCGCGCCGGCAACTGTCTGCCAGCCCGGGCAATTGCCTGTCCATTTTCCGGGCTATGCGTGCACACTGCGCCATGACCGCTGCAAAATCCAGGGTTGCCGCTGTTCCTTTCTGGACAACAAACCTGGGCAGTTTGGTAACGTCCGGCATCACCATTCCGTCGAATGCTGCATTTGTACACTTGTTATAGACACCCCCATCGCCCGGATCCTGCATAGACATCATCCAGCGCAGGTTGTACAGCACCTCGTTGATGATATCGGGCACCTTGTCCGCACTCTCCGGGATATTGGTCCGGAGTGTATCAAAGTAATGGCTGAAATCTTCAAAGGCAGATAATAGTGTACCGGTACTGATACCGGAATTGACCACGTATTTATTGTAGTCACCGGCATCGTACCATCCCCCCGGAGTAGGAATGACTGTACCTTCGGGCCGTTTATTATCTGCCGCCGATCCATGTACGATGACAGCATTGTCCGGGTGACCTGCAGCCCTGGCCCACTTACCGGCATACTGTTTCTCCAGCGGCATGCCCGAACGGATATAATAAAACCCTTTTAGAGACGACAACGCTACGCTATGCAACACTTCCGGGTTTATGCTGAAGGTATAGGACGATGGAAAACCGGCTATTGCTATCCGGTAGTTACCCGCTGTGTGGAAGGTTGAAAAGTCTATCACCCTAGTCTTTGCAGAAGAATTCAGGGACTGTTTTTCAGGACCGAGCTGCCCCGAAAAAACAGTATCCGTGCGGGAGGCCGTGACGATAAAGAATTTTTGTTCCGGCGCAGCAGCTGCCAGCACGGCTATTTTTGGCGCCATCGGATAAAAACCAAGCTGGTTCAGCCGGATGGCATTGGCGGAGTCCTGGCCGAAAGACGACAGGGTATGAAAAATTGCCGTGAACAAAAATATCTTTCTCATTACACTTTTTTATAGATGAGCTACCGACTCAAATTTACCTGGCTGTTATCGTAAGGACTGCTGGTTTTAACCCCGGGGCACTGGCCGACACCACGATGTCGCCTGCAAGCCCGTTGCTTTGGATTACGGCGAGACAAAGCCCGTTGAAAGCCTTGCGGGAAAGCGACTGGAACGATTCCATGCTCGTGGGATTGCCATTGTCAGTACCTGCGATAAACCCCTTTCCTTTGACGCTGAAGGTTACCTCGTCCGCCGCGTAGGGCACAAGATTACCGGCCCCATCGATGATTTTTACACTCACAAAGGAAAGATCCGTTCCATCGGGATGAATATGATTTCGATCTGCCGTCAGCTGGATACCCGACGGCAAGCCGGCTGTTTGAATAACTTTTTCGAGTACGGTTTTACCATTTTTTCGCGAGACTGCTTTGAGGGTACCCGGAGCAAACTTTACGCGCCACATCACGTGCATGGCGTCATTGTCTTTGTTTCGTTTCCCGAGCGACTGGCCATTGAGAAAAAGTTCTACTTCATCCGCCTGGTTATAATAGCCCCATACATCCACCGTTTCACCGGCGGACCAGTTCCAATGAGGGAAAATATACAATACCGGCTTTGCCGTGAATAAACTCTGGTACAGGTAATACACGTCTTTCGGGAAACCTGCCAGGTCAACAATCCCGAAATAGGAGCTGCGGGCCGGCCAGGGATAAGGCGTGGGTTCGCCGAGGTAATCGAAACCAGTCCATATAAACATGCCGCTGGCCAAATCATATTTCATCAGCTCCTTCAGGGTTTCTTCATGGGTGGATCCCCATGGTGCGGAACAGTTGTCGTACGCTGAACAGGTAAGATCAGGATTGCCTTTGTCGAATGGCTTGTCCCAACGCTCCGGCCAGCGTCGGATACTGTCGGAAGGCATATCATAATGTCCCCGCGTCATCAATGCAGAAACTGTTTCTGTGGCAATAAATTTTTGACCGGGGAATTTGACGGGAAAGGATTGATAGTCCTGGTGGTGATAGTTAAACCCAACAAGGTCCAGTACACCGGATTTATAAATGGCATTAGCGGGTCTTGGATCGTTTAGGGCAGCAGTGATGGGTCTTGAACTATCGAGTGACCTGACGATTGCTGCCAGCTCTCTTGCGATTACGCTGCCCGACGTATCCATTCCGTCTTTTCCTGACCATTGCTCCGGTATTTCGTTTCCGATACTCCAGATAAAGACAGACGGGTGATTCCTGTCGCGGAGCACCTGGTCTTCCATGTCGCGCCGGTGCCATGCGTCCCAGTTCAGGTGATAATCAAATTTATTCTTGGGCTTTTTCCACATGTCGAACGCCTCATCCATTACGATGAAGCCCATGCGATCACATAGTTCGAGGAGTTCGGGTGCGGGCGGGTTGTGGGACGTCCTGATGCCGTTACAGCCCATTCTCTTTAATATTTCAAGTTGCCGCTCGAGCGCCCTGCGGTTGACGGCGGCGCCGAGACATCCCAAATCATGATGATCGCAAACCCCGATAATTTTCATCCGCTTTCCATTGAGTGAAAAACCGGTGGCGGCATCGAAATCAAAATAACGGATACCGAAGCGCGTGCTGTATTCATCGGCGAGTTTGGTACCGACGAACAGCTGCGTCACAGCATTGTACAGGTATGGATGGTCGACAGACCACAGCCTGGGAAGCGCGATGGTAAATTCCTGTTGCGTACTGGCGACAGCTTTGCCGCCGGCGCGAATGATGGTGGTAACAGACCGCAATGCTTTTCGCATTTCATCGTAGACGGTAGTTTTTACGGTTATGTTGGTTGTCTCATCCCCACTGTTGGCAGCCTTTGCCGTCAGTACTACGCGGGCTGATTGCTCATCGACTACAGGGGTTGTAACGGAGACGCCCCAGTGATCAATGTGTACGGGATTGAGAGTTTCGAGCCAGACATTCCGGTAGATGCCCGAACCGCTGTACCACCGGGAGTTTGGCTGCTGGCTGTTATCAACCTTTACGGCGATAACATTAACGGCTTTGCCATAATTTAAATACGGGGTAAGATCATATTGGAATGAAATAAAACCATTTGGCCGGAGGCCGAGCGAATGCCCATTGATAAACACTTCGCTGTTGCAGTAAACCCCGTCGAAATCAATGAAGACCTGTTTTCCCCGGGAGGCAGCCGGCACGCTGAAAATTTTCCGGTACCAGCCCAGTCCCCCGCGAAGCGCTCCTCCCCCCGTTCCTGTTGGACTGGTCGAATCAAACGGCAGGGCAATGCTCCAGTCGTGTGGCAACTGAACGGCTCTCCATCCGCTGTCATTAAAATCTTTTTGGGGTGCATCGGGTGCATCGCCCAAATAGAATTTCCATTCACTATTGAAGCCGACTTGTCGTTCCGGCATGGACTGGCCCCGGCTGTATGAAGTGTTCAGTAAGAAGAAAGCAGCCAGGACAACGAACAGGGGAAATTTTTTCATACCATCCATTTATAGTGAATTCAAATTTGTTCCGGGCGGAGCACGGCGACTGTCACCCATGAAACCGAATTCCGAAACCGGCTGACCGGTGGTAAAAGTAGATAAGTGAGGGCGGTTCTCATCGAAATTTATAGAAAAGTAAAGGACCATTATTTTGCGCCACTACCATTGCTTTTTTTGCGCCCGGCAGTCTGATAGCCTTTATATCCCTTATCTCACCGGGGGCTCGGAAACCAGACTGCAAGGGGCTTAGCGCGGTAAAGCGATTTCCGTTATTAAGAAGCGTTGTACCGTTACCGGCATCATACCGGCCTTCATAGGGCAGCACACCGTAAAAATTTCCGGCAGACAGCACATCTGTTTTTCCGTCGCTGTTAAAATCTCCGGCGAGAAAAGCAAAGATCGGGGACCATTGCGCCGGGAAAGGTAATTTGGTCATGGCAAAAGATTCTCCTTTCACGTTCACCAGAGCAACCGAAGATAAAACTGCTGCCTGTAAGGGATGCGCGTGTTTTATCTGGTCACCAAAAATTTCATCCATTGTTTTCCCCGCCATGGCAGCATAGGTGGAATACTTTTTTCGCAGCAGTGCCGGCAATTGCTTTTCGAGTTCTTCCTTGGGGAGGAAAGGGTAATATTGACAGTTTTTTACCACCGCCAGCAATTGGTCAGGAGATGCATTATGATCTACATCTTCATCATAGAGCAGGAGCGGAAAGCTGGTACTGGCAGTCAGCTTCGAATTCTCGCCCCAGTTCCCCGCCAATATATCCGGCCAGCCGTCATTGTTAATATCAGTAACAAGCAGGGTGCTCCACAGACCCGTGGCCTGCCCCAGGCCAAAAATGCTTGTCCGGTTAACCAGTTTTCCGTGTTCATTAATAAAGATGGTGATTGGCATCCATTCACCGGCGATAACCAGGTCGGGCCTCCCATCGCGGTTAATATCAGTCCAGGCAGCACCGGTAACCATACCCACTTTGCCCAATCCCTGGGCAATGGCATCCGGGGCAATGGTAAAGTGTGCATGCCCGTCGTTGATCAGTAAATAGGAAGGGGGCATCAACCCATAATGCGCGGCCACCACCCTTCCGCCCAGGAATAAATCCAGGTCTCCGTCGTGATCAACATCGGCGGCAGTTA
>JBBROE010000159.1:0-7224 GCA_038229695.1 Chitinophagales bacterium
ATTCCAGCGTTTCCACCACCACTTTTTTGTACAATGAATTTTTGGTGAGCTGGTAGGCATGGGCGTAGAGGGACACCAGCTGGGCGTTGTCATATAACATTTTTTCAAAGTGCGGCACGTGCCAGTCGGCATCGGTTGAATAGCGAGCAAAACCTCCGCCGAGCTGGTCATAAATACCCCCGTGGGCCATAGCCGTGAGCGTGGCATCGACTGCCTTCAACGCATCTGCCCGGCGGGTGTCATGGTAGAATTGCAGGAGGTATTCCCAGGTCGACGGCATTGGAAATTTCGGGGCGCGGCTGGTTCCTCCTTTACTGAAATCTACCCTGGGCAGGAAGGCCTCGAACTGCTGATTCAAATCCTGTTTGGTAAAAAGGGTGTCGCCGGGAACGAAACTCACCTTTTCGGCACCCCTGATTCCTTTGGTAACCGCTTCCGCCTGGGCAACCAGTTCGCCCGGTTTGTTTGTATGCAGGTCAATAAAATAGGACAGCATGTCCATCCAGTTCTTTTTGGGAAAATAGGTGCCGGCATAAAAAGGTTGTCCGTCAGCCAGCGCCAGCGCATTCAACGGCCATCCTCCACCACCGGTAATAAGTTGTGCCGCGGTCATGTAAATCTGGTCAATATCGGGCCGTTCTTCACGGTCTACTTTGATGGCCACAAAATGGTCGTTCATGAGTCGTGCTACGGCCGTGTCTTCAAAACTTTCATGTTCCATTACATGACACCAGTGACAGGCAGCATAACCAATGCTGATGATCAGCATTTTATTTTCCGCCTTTGCTTTCTTCATAGCCGCCTCTCCCCAGGGATACCAGTTCACCGGGTTGTGGGCGTGCTGCAATAGGTACGGACTGCTTTCATGAATGAGTTCATTGGTATAAGGATGTGCGGGTGACATGGTGGAATCTTTAGCGGGTTTATTTGCATCCTGCCCCTGGCAGCTGTACATCAGCATGCCGGAGGCCAGTAAAATAAAAACAGGTATGCCGTAATTCATGTGTTGGCTTTCCCGGGTCGGTTTGAAATCGATCGGCCCGGTAAGTTCTGCTACAAAGAAACGGATTTAAGTCGGAGCGCATTCCCAATGACGGACACCGAGCTAACGCTCATAGCTGCCGCGGCAATCATAGGGGATAACAAAATGCCGAAGAAAGGGAAGAGCAGCCCGGCTGCAACAGGGATACCGAGGAGGTTATAGGCAAAAGCGAAGAACAGGTTCTGGCGGATGTTTCTCATCACGGCTTTGCTGAGTGTAATTGCTTTTACAATTCCTTTGAGGTCACCTTTAACGAGGGTAATGCCTGCGCTGGCTATTGCGGCGTCGGTACCGGTTCCCATGGCGATGCCTACATTAGCCTGGGCCAGTGCGGGTGCGTCGTTAATACCGTCGCCCGCCATGGCCAGCCGGCTGCCCTGCTGCTGGTATGTTTTGATGGCATTCAGCTTGTCGGCCGGAAGCAGCCCCGCCTTGAAGCCGGACAACTGCAAGGCTGATGCCACGGCTTCTGCCGTGCCGGGATTATCGCCCGTCAGCATTATCACCCGGATATGCAAGGCCTTCAGCTCTTCTACAAGCGATGCTGCCGACGGTTTGATTTTATCCCCGAGAGAGAGGTAACCGGCAATCGTACCGTCGATAGCCACCAGCGAAATCGTCTTTCCTTTTGATGCCTCGGAAGTGATCTCTTTTTGCAGGGCCGCCGGCACTGTGGCTTTCATGTCTTCCATCATTTTTAAATTGCCTACTGCGATAGTTTGGTTTCCCACCTGCCCGGTGACCCCTTTCCCTGCTATGGTTTTGAAAGCCGTTGCTGTGGTCAGCTGTAGCTTTTTATCTTTCGCATCATTAACCACGGCTGTTGCCAGCGGGTGTTCGCTTTGCTGGTTGAGAGAACCCGCCGCGACCAATAATGCCGTTTCTGTAAAAGGGGACAGGGCTTTCACCGCTTCCACGGTTGGCTTTCCTTCCGTAAGTGTGCCGGTTTTATCAATGACCAGCGTGTCCACCTTTGCCAGTTCTTCAAGAGCCGCCGCATTTTTTACGAGTACGCCCGATACAGCGCCTCGGCCTACACCGACCATCACCGACATCGGCGTGGCCAGTCCAAGCGCACAAGGACAGGCGATGATCAATACGGCAACGGCATTTGCCAGGCCGTAAACATACCGGGGTTCCGGACCGAAGACGACCCAGGCAAAAAAGGTAAGTATTGAAATAAGGACAACCGCGGGAACAAAATAGCGCGCGACCTTATCCGCCAGGTTTTGGATCGGGGCCCGGGAACGGGTCGCATCATTCACCATCTGGATAATATGCGCAAGGAGGGTGGCTGAGCCAACCTTTTCTGCTTCCATAATAAAAGAGGTATTGCTGTTTACCGTTCCGGAGATGACTTTATCGCCCGTTACTTTATCAACGGGAACCGACTCGCCGGTGATCATCGATTCATCCAGGGTAGCCGTACCTTCCGTAATGACACCGTCAACAGGGATTTTGCCGCCGGGACGGATACGCAGCCGGTTGCCTTCACGTATTTCCGCTACCGCGATTTTTTGTTCAACGCCTTCGCTGATCAGGATAGCTTCGGGTGGAACCAGGTTCATCAGTGCCTCGATGGCTGCATTGGTTTTGGTGTGCGCGCGGGCTTCCAGCAATTGGCCGGCAAGCACCAGTGTGAGGATTACGGTGACCGCTTCGAAGTACACGTAGACCGAGCCGTCAGCCGTTTTAAACTGGGCCGGGAAAATCGCCGGGAAGAAAAGTGCGGTGATGCTGAATAAAAAGGCAATACCCGACCCAATGCCAATGAGGGTAAACATATTTAAGTTCCAGGTGACGATCGAGCGCCAGGCTCTTTCAAAAAACATCCAGCCGGCATAGAAAACGACGGGCAGTGACAGTGCGAGCTGCAACCAGTCCCAGTTTTGCGCACGCATGAGCCGAAGCAGGGGTTGACCCGGCAGCATGCCAGACATGCTAATGATAAATAGCGGGATGGTGAAAGCCAGCGCAATCTTAAATTTTTTCAGCAATTCCCGGTAGCCGGAATCCCCCGCGCTTGTGGCAGGATTGATCGGGACCAGGTCCATCCCGCATATCGGGCAGTTGCCGGGTCCTGCCTGTTGTATTTCCGGGTGCATCGGGCAGGTATAGGTGGCGGAGCGGTTGTTCTCCGGCGTTTTTACGAGGTGCATACCGCACACGGGGCAGTCACCGGGCTTATCATAGGTTTTATCACCCTCGCAATGCATCGGGCAATAATAGGTTCCTGTGTTTGCAGCAGCAGGTTGTTCTGCGGCAACAGGTGTAAGCTGACTATCTTTTTGGGCAGCAGAAAGTTTTACCAGGTGCATACCGCACACGGGGCAGTCGCCAGGCTTATCATAGGTTTTATCACCCTCGCAATGCATCGGGCAATAATAGGTTCCTGTGTTTACAGCAGCAGGTTGTTCGGCGGCAGCAGGTGTAAGCTGACTATCTTTTTGGGCAGCAGAAAGTTTTACCAGGTGCATACCGCACACGGGGCAGTCGCCCGGTTGGTCGTAGGTTTTATCGCCTTCGCAATGCATGGGGCATTCATAGCGGGCAGATTCCATCTTTGGCGCTGATGTGCTGCAGCAGGAGGAGACAGCCTGCTTTGTTAAGGCTTCCCTGGCTGATGTGGCCATCACGAGGTTCATACCGCACACGGGGCATTTTCCCGGCTTGTCGTAGGTTTTATCGCCTTCGCAATGCATCGGGCAATACCAAACGGAAGCTGAAGATGCATCAGCAGATTTTTTAACTATCGAAAGACGCTGTTTTGAATGTTCGATCATGATGATTTGCTTTGTGATTAATTCAGCAGTTCATGAATTAACCGGGTAAATAATTAGGAGAGGGCTGACAATCGGCGGTTAACCGTTGCGCGTCTGCAGTCCGGCCAAAAGCGACTGCAGTATCCCTACTTTTTCAGCTGCTAATGAATAGGCAATGGTCTGACCTTTACGGCGGCATTGCACCAGGCTGCCATCCTTCAACTTCCGGAGGTGCTGCGACACCGCGGGGATGCTCATCAGCAGGATATCTGCAAGGTCGCACACGCAGAGTTCCTTTTCATGGGATAACAGGTACAGGATCGATAACCTGACCTCATTGCCTGCCAGGTCGAGCAGGCTGCTGAGGGTTGCGATTTGTGGCGCCACCCGGGAAAGTCTTTTTTTTCCTGCCTGTAACAACGGTATGTCGGCGAAAGGACGGGCGCATACTTTTTCCATCTTACAAACTTAATCATTTAAGCAAGTACTTAAATGATTAATACGTTAAAATTGAATGGATGTTTGTGGTTGGAAGCCCACGATCCGGCGGTTGAAGGCAGGCTGACCAGGCAAGCGGCAGGAAGACCCTGGATTCAAGCGGTTTGTTTCCGGTGAAGCAGCAGCCTTCGCTGGTATTGCCAGCGAAGGCCGGTTGCCACAATCAAAATGAAGAAGCATGCCAGGCACAGGAGTTTTTCACCGTCGAACCAGTCTACAGGCCGGTCTTTCAGCTCCGGGTCCATCTGCAGGCCGTGAACAATAAACAGCATCGCCGTTACATAGGAAATAAGGTGCATATTTTTCCATGCCCGGAAAGACAGTTTTTTCCTGACCGCTTTCTGGCTGCTTATGACGACCGCCAGCAGCGCAAGCATCGCCAATGTTCCCAACGCCACAAAAATTTTCTGGTGCGGGGCGTTGACCGGATAGATAATGTCTACAAATGTAAACTTCGTAGAAGCATCCAGCAGCAGGAGCAAGGGGTGGGTGAGCACCAGCCCGAGGGCAATATAGGCGGTAAAATTGTGTATGCGTACTACTTTTATTTTCCGCATGGCATCGGGCATTCTCTTCCACCATCCAAAGGTTTTGAAAGCCGTGCCGAGCAGCATACCCAGCAGGATGTTGAGGGTGAGCACCGACATGGCGAGCAGGCCGGTCACGGCAGATACATCTATGATGGTAATTTCAATCAGCATCCTTTATTCCTGTTTGATACCGATAACAGGCACCTGGCTGGCGAGGATCAATTTATTATAGGCCGGGATATCGGTGTCCAGAATGGCTTTCAGTGTAGTAAGCTGCGCGTCACTTTGTGCGCTGAGATCGGCAAAAGCTTCCTTCACCTGTTTGCTTGGAGGATTTTCTCCGCTCGATGCCACACCGTATAGTCCTGCGAGTTTATCATTGAGCCGTATCGGGAAATTGAGCACATCCTGGCTGCTTTTCGATTTGGTCTGGTAAAGCGCCTCTTCCACAGTAGTCAGTTTTTTTATGATGCTGTCCGCCGCCTGTTTCAGGCCCGCGTTGTCTTTTTCTTTCCCTAACCTGCCGGTGAATTCCTTTAACTGGCTGCGCAGCTGACGGATATGTTTGATTGCATCCTGCACTTCGTTGAATTTGGTGCGCAACTGCAGCAGGAAAGCCACCTGCTGATCATAATCTGCTTCCGTAAGGGTGTAATTGGGATTGGGTTTGATCACGAACGGCACTTCAGCCGAGTCTTTTTCATACCGGAAACGCGCCATATATTTACCGGGTGCCGCTTTTGCTGAACCCACAACGCCGTTCCATAAGATCAGGCTGTCGACCGTTTCTCCCGGCGGGTAAAGCATATCCCAGTTGAACTGGTTCATACCGTTCGAAACCGTGATCTTATCTGCGGGTAATTTGGCTTTGCGGCTGAAGGTTTTGATTTCCTTACCGGCCTTATCGAAAATGCTGATGGAAAATGCGGCCGAATCGGTCAGGTTATTCACGTAGTAATTAAAGACGCTTCCCGCCAAGGGGTTTGCCCCGGCATTGTGGATTTTAACCACCCGCCTGCGACCCCGGCCGCCGCTACCTTCTGTGCGGTACGCATCATTGACGGCGAAAACTTTCAGGGGCTGCGCCGGTAATGCTTCTTCTTTTTGCTGCACCATGCTGAGGTCATCGATGGACCAGAATGCACGCCCCTGCGTGGCTACGATAAGGCTGTTGTCTTTGATGGTAAGGTCGGTCACTGATACTTCGGGCAGGTTCAGCTGGAATTTTTTCCAGGATTTACCGTCGTCATAACTGATGTACATGCCGAACTCTGTACCGGCATACAGCAGTCCGGGTCGTTTTTTGTCGGCCCTCACCACCCGGGTGAAATGCATTTTATCGATACCATTCGTGATCAGCGCCCAGGTTTTGCCATAGTCTTCTGTTTTGAACAGGTAAGGTGCGTAATCATCCATTTTATATTTTGTTCCAGCGAGGTAGGCGGTGCCTTTTTTGAACGGATCAGTTTCAACACTATTCCACATCATCCATTTGCCTGCTGCCGGCGGAGTAACGTTTTCCCAGTTTTTACCTGCGTCACGGCTAATAAAAACGAGGCCGTCATCGCTGCCGGTCCACAGTAAATCCTTCTCCAGTGCGGATTCCGCCGCAGTAAAAATGGTGCAGTAATATTCCACGGAGGTATTGTCTTTGGTGATTGGCCCTCCGCTGGATGCCTGTTTGGATTTATCATTGGTGGTAAGGTCAGGACTGATCATATCCCAGCTCTGCCCTTCGTTTTCAGTAACAAAAAGATGGTTGCCTGCTGTATATAGTCGTTTTGGATTATTCGGGGAGAAGAAGATCGGGAAATTCCACTGAAAACGATACTTCTGTACGTCGGCACCGGCTCCCATCGGATTATCCGGCCATACATTGATGGCACGGTTCTCCCCGGTTTTGTGGTTGAGCCTGGATATGTATCCCCCGTAATTACCGCCATACACAATCTCCGGGTTCAGCGGGTCCGCGACCACGTAGCCGCTTTCGGCACCTGCGGTGGGCTCCCAGTCCGACTCGGTGATACCGGCCGGTCCCGAAGATTTGTATTTGATCCGAATGGTGCTGTTATCCTGCTGCGCTCCCAGTATATGATACGGGTAGGCATTATCGGTAGATACCCGGTAAATCTGTGCTGTAGGCTGGTTATTTAACGTACTCCAGCTATTGCCGCCGTCATAGCTGATTTGTGCGCCGCCATCATCGGCAATAATCATCCGCTTCCCGTTTTGAGGATCGATCCACATATCGTGGTGATCGCTGTGGGGGGTAGGGATATTTTTAAATGTTTTGCCACCGTCCAGACTGCGCATCAGTTCTACATTCGGGCAATAGACCAAATCCTCATTCCTGGGATCTACAAACACGGTATTGTAGTACCAGGCGCGCTGG
>JBBROE010000160.1:0-7116 GCA_038229695.1 Chitinophagales bacterium
AGGTCTGTTAGGTATAAAGTATGGGTCAGCATAACCCGTCAGCAGTTCGTGATAGCCCGGGTAGGAGATTTTATACAGGTTTTTAACGTCCACTTTGTTGCCGAATACCCTGTTGCCGTATAGTTGTCCCTTTTTGGCGATCACATTCCAGAAAAACGGCAGCAGTTTTTTCCTGCGGATGCTGTCAACGTCATCCCAATACATGGATTTTGTGAAAACGGTATCGGCATTACAACACGCATTGCTGATGAGTGAAGGGTCTGCGCCGGAAAATACTTCCTGCCAGCGGAAACCATCCGTGGTAATGATGAAGACGTTCTCTGTTTTTACCGCCAACTGGGCCGCTACCATTAAAGGGAAGACTGCCACACCGAGGAAAAGTAGCTTTTTCATGTAACTGGGTTTTCCAAAGATAAAAACCCATTATAATGGCAACATTACGCGGGCGTTAAGTTAGCATTACCACGATGCGCTGGCATCATGTCGAATATCTAGGAACTGCGTAACAGTTAGCGCTGAGAATGAAGTGCCATCCGGTTGCCCTCGGTATCCGTAAAGTACGCCGGTCATTCGCTCTGATGAATAGGGTTACCCCCAACCCCGCTCTGTCAATGTTCCCTTTTATGATTAGTGGGCAATAAAGAGGGCACAGGGGCTTTCTTCCAGAACGACAGAAGCAAGGCTTTTATGGAAAAACCTGGATAACGCGCTTCTGCCGAAAGAACCCATGACCACCAGTGAATTGGGTATCGACCTGATAAAGTCAGGAAGTGCTTCTGATGCGTTGCCCGTCAATATTTCTATTTTTACCTTGTTATAATGCCTGCTTAACCACTCTTCCACATACTTCCTTTCGGGAAGTTCGGGGGAATTGTCGTTCGTTGAATAGGCCAGGGTTGCAGGGAGGTCTTTCAGTTCTATAAAAAGCTGGGCAAACGTTTTGATGGCCACTATGCTTGTGTCCTCGCCATCATAAGCCAGGACGATTTGCTCGGGTTGCTGGTAAGATGATGAAACCAGGTAGATTGGGCAATGTGCATTCGCCAGCAGGTCTGCAAGGTGATAGTGGCTTGCGCTATGGGTGCCATCAATCAATATAAAATCAGCAAAAGAGCTTAGATGTAACAGCTTGCCCAGGGTCATGTCTTCGTCGGCATCAATCCGATAGTCCAGTTTTGCAGCATTGAACTGAACTTCAAATAACCCCATATTATCTTTCAGCACGGCGGCGTCTTCTTCTTTGATTATTTTTTGGCTAGTCCTGTTCCGGGTCAGGGCTAAGTCATTGGGGAAAATATAATCATACTCGTTGAGGTCCGGTGAATGGTTGATAAAAACTGCATGAAAGAAGCAATGGGAACTACCGGAAAGTGAAATGGCCTTATTGATCAGGTGTTCTGCAGACAGGTTGCCGTTTAAAATTAACAGGACTATTTTCATACGACCAATTTTTTACCGGTCGAATACACTTTTCATCAGACCACCACGTAACACCAGATGCCGCATCATAACTTTGAAATGGACTTATAATAGGACAATTCAAATTTTCCGGGAGAAAAGTTGATTTCTGAGGGACAGCGTTGACTATAAAGTTATAGATGAGGTTTCACTTGTCAGGTTATTTTATTTTTACGATTGGTTCCCGGAAATTTGGTCGTTATGGGGTGTTTTATGACAATGCAGGCAGGGCACATTACGGTAAGCGCTGTTGCACCTGGTTTTTCGGGAAAACAAGGAGCTTGCTCACGCCAGGGTGCTGTGGCACAGACCTGGCTGGAAAATGATTACTAGCCTGGGGGAATCCTGGCCGCTAATATATACGCGTGTGTCTACCGGCTCTCCGTACCTGGACTGAAATTTCTGTTCATCACCCGGTGCAGCCGAACAGGACCGGCGTTTTAGTTGACGAAAGGTATAAAACCCCCAAAATATTGACGGGATCAGAAGAAATGCCATGTTATGCGTCGCGGAGACCGGCTCCTGAGAAATAACAGTGAAAGCAAATGCCGCATCCCGTCTCCCGGGAAGATCACGGCAAAAAATTAAAAAAATACTGCTGCGGCCAACCCTGCTAACCCGTTTACCGTAAACTGATCCTGGTAATGGGGTTGTCCGGCGATATCTGCTCCTCGGGCAATCGTTGAAACAACCGTGGTTAGCAGCAGACGCTTCATCGGTTCCGGGTGAAACCCTGTTTGCAACCTGGTGCCATTTGCGAATTTTTTATCCCGCTTAAAATAAATCCCTATGTATACAATTAAAAAAGTCCTGCTCCTTTCTCTGTGCTGTGTTGCCGTCGCCGCGGTATTATTGACAGCCTGCCAGAAAGAAAATTCTACTGCGCAAAGCCAGACGTCGAAACAGTTGTCCGTTTACCTGACGGATGATCCCTGCCAGTACGATTCCGTATTCATCGACATCCGGTACGTGGAAGTGAAGATCGATACGAGCGAACACATGAACGACGAGGGCTATGGCGATCATGATGAAGATGGAGACGATGATCACACCAACCATGACCGGTTTGGTAAATGGGATACCCTTGCCATTCATCCCGGCCTGTATAATGTGCTCAAACTGAGAAATGGCCTGGATTCACTCCTCGGTACCATCAGCCTTCCGAAAAGTGCCATCAGGAAAATACGGATTACGCTTGGAACAGGAAGCGCCGTAGTAGTCGCCGGCGTGTCTCATCCGCTGCATTTTTATCCCGGCACGGGCAATTACGTCTATATCCGGTTGCACAAATCGGATATGGATTTGGATGATGGCTTTACCGGCCTCACCCGTCTCTGGCTCGATTTTCATATCTGCGAATCGATCGTGCAGCACAATGGCGATTATTTTCTGAAGCCATTCTTCAAACCGTTTGGGAAACATGAAACAGGCTCGATAGAAGGAAAGGCCGGCCCGCATGATGCCCGGCCGCTGGTAAAGGCCTACAACAACACAGATACCGCGAGCGCTATTCCGGAAGATGACGGCCGCTATGTGATAAGGGGTCTGAAGGCGGGAACGTATTCGGTATTATTTAAAGGAAATAACGGCTATAAAGACTCGCTTTTGCTCAACATCAGCGTGAAAACCAAGCAGGAAACGATGCTGCCGCTGATGAGCCTCAAAAAATAAGGACTGGAATTAGCAATGGAATGAAAAACGGACCCGCGTCCGTTTTTTTGTTTTCCCGGCCGGTAGATAAATCCAGGCGGAAAGCGATGCGTTTCCCGGGGGGGCCATGGCCATTTTCAGTCACCGGGCAGAATTTTTCTATTCGGGCAGATTGCATTAGCTTTTCATTTATAAATATTTGATATGAAAATTATCCTGTGGTCGATCTTGTTCCAGTCCGCCTGCCTGCTGGTTGCTGCGCAGGATATCAACAACCTGCAGAAGGATTTCTTTGGGGCCATACAAAAGACAACTTATGGCCGGGATTCGGCACATGGAAAATTTTATACCCTCCGTGGTTTTAAGATGTATTGCGAAATCTATGGGGAGGGACAGCCGCTGCTGATCATCCATGGGAACGGGGGTTCCATCAATAACTTTATTTACCAGTTGCCATACTTCTCAAGGAAGTACAAGGTCATCATTGCCGATAACAGGGCCCAGGGTAAATCCACCGACACCGGTGATTCACTGTCGTATGAAATGATGGCCGATGATTATGCCGCGCTGCTGGATGCGCTGAAAGTTGACTCCGCAGACGTCATCGGGTGGAGCGACGGCGGTATCAATGGATTGCTGCTGGCCATCCGCCACCCGGAAAAAGTAAAAAAACTTGCCGTTACCGGTGCTAATCTTACTCCCGACAGCTCTGCCGTGAACCAGGATGTTATAGACCTCATCATGCCTTCGTTCACAGCGATACAATCGAAATCAACGCTTACCGCAAAGGAAAAATCAGAAAAGAAGTTGCTTAGGTTGCTGATGGACGAGCCGCATATCCCGCTGGCAGCACTGCATCGGATCAGTTGTCCAACCCTGGTCATCGGTGGCGATCACGATATTCTTAAGCCTTCGCACACCCTGCTCATATTTCAAAATATTCCCAAAGCCTATTTATGGATACTGCCCAACTCCGGGCACAGTACGCCGGTAGCCTACAAAGCTGAATTCAACAAAACGGTTGACGATTTCTTTTCGCATCCTTACCGGGTAATTGAAAAAGAAGGCAGATTCTTTTAGTGGGGAAAGGCCAAACAACACCGGCCCTTGGCTGCGGGTACATACTTAAACTTCCCGGAGGCGGGCTTTCAGTCATCATCATTTTGACGGTATGGTCGCCCATCCATTCAGTCACAGCTAATAGTTATGTGTAACTATTTTTCTTTAATTCCTAATATTGCCTTGACAAATGATGATGATTCTACGTCAAAACAGGAAAAGTCTTTTTTAATCTCACCGGTTAACAAAAATTGAAACAAATATTAATATTTTCGCTAGAGCGCTGATGCGGATCATTAATCGCATTGTAAAACCAAACCTGCAAACATGAGAAAATTTATGATGCTCCTGATGGGAGCCACCCTGTTTTGTGTGCACCTCTTTGCCCAAAGAGAGCCGGTAACCGGCAAAATCACTGATTCGTCAGGCGCACCGCTTGCAGGTGCCTCGGTAAGGGTAGAAGGCACCCCAATCACGACACTCACAGCTACAGACGGAACCTTCACTGTCAATGCAGCAACCAAGGCGAAAAATCTTATCGTCACCTATGTGGGCCTGGAGAACATCACGGTGCCTATCACCGGTAGGCCGCTGCTTATCACGATGAAGGCCAGTAACCGCGATTTATCCGAAGTGGTAGTGGTCGGTTACGGCACAAAGCTGAAAAGAGATATCACCGGTTCCGTGGCCACTGTTGGCGCCAAAGAAATTTCTAACACGCCCTCAACCAGTTTTGAAAGTGCGATACAGGGGCGTGCTGCCGGAGTCGCCGTCAGTCAGCAAAACGGTAAACTCGGGCAGGGCATCAATATTAAAATCCGCGGTACCTCCTCGGTTACAGCCGGCAATGAGCCGCTCTATGTTATCGACGGGATACCCGTCACCACAGACGACTTGTCCAGCAACGGGGCAAGTACCAATGCGCTGGCTGATTTGAACATGAATGATATTGAAAGTATCCAGATCCTGAAGGATGCCTCTTCTGCTGCTATTTATGGGGCGAGTTCGTCTAACGGCGTGGTTCTCATCACGACCAAAAAAGGTAAGGCAGGCACGTCAAAAATTGAATTGAATTACTTTACCGGGTTGCAGCATCCTACCGGGAAGAGGGATTTCCTGAATGCCAAACAGTATGTGGATTTCTTCACCCAGGCCGGACAAGGCGCTGCGAACCAGGATTTCATCAATGGTTACTATCCCAGCCTCGCTGCCGCGCAGGCTGATTATACTTCGTATATCTCAGGCCGTTTCACGCGTTACGGCGCCGGCACAACCGACTGGCAGACTGCTAAGGTGAATACCGACTGGCAGTCGCAGGCATTCCAGCACGCCCCGATCTCCCAGTACGACCTCAATTTTTCAGGGGGATCAGATAAGACAAAATATTTTATTTCCGGCCAGTATCTTGATCAGACCGGTATCATTGTACGGAATAGCCTCAAGCGCTATTCAGCAAGAATGAACCTCGATCACCAGGTCAAGGACTGGCTGACTGTTGGCGTTAACCTGAATTTTGTACGAACCAACAACTACCGGGTGTCAAATGATAATGCCTTCAGCACCCCGTTGCAGATTGTGGCGCTTTCACCCATCACCCCGTATACCGACCCCAGGACTGGGCTGATAAGCGGCGCACTGGATCCTGCCAGCGGTAATCCAAACACCAACTATCCCGTTTATTATAACCCGATTCTTGGCGTGGTGGATGCCAGCTACAATACTTTTGTGAACAGGACATTCGGAACGAGCTATGCTAAAGTGACGCTGACCAAAGACCTGTTGTTCCGGTCAGAATTTGGGGTAGACCAGTTGAACCAGGCGGAAGAAAGTTATAGCGGAAAGCTTACCGCCAGGAACTCCGGGGTGCCGAACGGTTCCGGTTCTTACGGTACCACCCAGGTGCTGAACCTGACCACCAACAATTATTTTAACTACAAAAAGTCGATTGGCCAGAACAATGATTTCGATGTACTGGTAGGAACCAGTTTTACGAAAAGGCAGTACGACTTCAGCAATGCCTCTGGTGAACAATTCCCCAGTGACGCCTATAAAAAACTGGTTAATGCGGCATCGAAAACCGACGCCAGTTCTTCATCAACATCCAGCACCCTGCTGTCTTACTTTTCGCGCATCGGTTATAAATTATACAATCGGTATCTCCTGACCCTGACCGGCCGTATCGACGGTTCTTCCCGTTTCGGGGCCAACAACCGCTACGGCACTTTCTTCGGCGTTTCCGCCGGATGGATCATTTCTGACGAAGCCTTCATGAAGAACGTAAAATGGCTGAACCTCTTAAAACTTAAAGTTGGTTACGCCGGTAACGGAAACGACCGGATCGGTGATTTTGCAGCAAGAGGATTGTATTCCGGTAATGCAGCCTATGGTGGACAGGCCGGGCAGCATCCCACACAACTTGCTAATCCCAACCTGAAATGGGAGAGTACCTACGGGTCAGACATCGGGCTGGAAGCCGCCATTTTAAACAACCGGGTTACTTTTGAACTTGCCTACTACGATAAGCGCACCAGTGATTTGCTCCTTAACAAAGAAATTCCCGGTACCAGCGGCTTTAGTATACAGACTCAGAACGTGGGTAAATTAAAAAATTCAGGGGTGGAATTTAGTGTCAATACCGTTAACGTGCGCAGGAAAATTTTTTCCTGGTCAACCAACTTCAACATCAGCGCCAACAGGAATAAAATCACCTTCCTGAACGGGCAGCTGCTCGGGGGCGGTGTCAACAAAGCGAAAGAAGGCGAACCACTGGGCGTTTTCTATGCCAGGGAATTTGCCGGTGCAGATCCTGCCAACGGGGACGCGCTCTATTATAAGAATACACCGAAGGCCGATGGCAGCATCGATCATACGACTACCAATGATTACAATGCCGCTGCGGATGTAAAAATCGGCGATCCGAATCCAAAATTCATTTACGGTTTCAGCAAT
>JBBROE010000161.1:0-6750 GCA_038229695.1 Chitinophagales bacterium
ATCTTCGTCAATCCCGCCCAGTTCAATAACCCGGACGATTTTAACCGGTACCCGGTCAACACAGAAAAGGATATTGAACTGCTCATTGCTGCCGGCTGCGAGGTGCTTTTCCTGCCGGCTGCAGAGACCATCTACCCCGCAGATTATATTCCGGTGCTGTATGATCTCGGTTACCTGGAAAAAATACTGGAAGGAACCTACCGCCCCGGCCATTTCCAGGGTGTCTGCCGGGTGATGGACCGCCTCCTGCACATCATCCAGCCGGATGACCTCTTCATGGGCCAAAAGGATTTACAGCAGTGTATGGTGGTAAAAAAATTATTGGCCGATAAAAAAATAGATTGCCGTTTCCATCAATGTCCTACCCTCCGGGAAGCCGACGGCCTGGCCATGAGCAGCCGCAATACCCTTCTTACACCGCAACAACGGTTACAGGCAAGCGGCATCTCAGCCATCCTGAACCGACTGAAGGACCAACTGGTGCCCGGCCATCTCGACCGGTTAACCACAGCAGGAAAGGTTTCGCTGGAGCAGCAGGGTTTCCACGTGGATTACCTGGACATTGCCCGCACCAGCGACCTGGAACTGATACGAGAATGGGACGGCAAAGAACCGGTTACGGCGCTGGCAGCCGCTTTCCTGGGCGACGTGCGGCTAATCGACAACCTGACACTGAACAAGCCCGCATAAGCATTGTTGATGATCACTTTACTTTACCTTATCTGCCGGCTGGTAATTTCTAGTTAGCTTGCAGAAATTTGAAATGAAGCAGCATGATGGATATTGAAGTATTGAAATCGAAAGTGCACCGCGTTACAATCACAGAAGCCAACCTCAATTATAACGGAAGTCTCACGCTCGACGAAGACCTGATGGATGCGGCCAACCTGATTGCCAATGAAAAGGTGCAGGTAGTGAACGTGAATAATGGGGCCCGGCTGGAAACCTACCTCATCCGGGGTGGCCGGGGATCGGGTGTGTGCTGCCTGAACGGCCCGGCGGCCAGGCTTGGCTTGCCCGGAGACATTATTATCGTGATTTCCTACGCCCGCATGGATTTCGAAGCAGCGAAAACTTTTACCCCCCGTATAATATTCCCGGGAGAGCATAACCAGTTGTAGCCGCCCGGTTATCTTTGCGGTATCACCTTATCACCAGACAGTATGAAAAAAAAAATGCTCGGCCTGCTGCAGTACCTGCTTTTCTTTGGCCTTGCCATTTTCCTGGTCTGGTGGAGCCTGGGTAAAATAGAGCACCACGACTGGCTCGAGATCAGGGGCGCCTGGGGACGGGCAGATTTCTGGCTGCTGATTCCGGTTATCCTCGTACTCCTCGGCGCGCACCTCAGCAGGGCAGCCCGCTGGCGTATTCTCATGGAACCGAAGGGTTACTACCCTTCCCTGCTCAACACCTTCTTCGCCGTACTGATCAGCTATATCGTCAACCTTTTTGTGCCCCGCCTGGGCGAAGTGATCAAGTGCACCATCCTTACCCGCTATGAACATATCCCGACCGACAGGCTCGTGGGAACCGTTGTGGCGGAACGGGCATTTGACCTGGTCTGCCTGGCGATACTATTCGCGCTTACTTTCGTCACGCAGCTGGATGTGATCGGTAATTATGGATTGTCCATCCTCCGAAAAATCTTCCATACCGGTGCAGGAACCGGCGCAACGATCATCAACTGGACGCTAACCCTCATCATCATTTTGGCAATTATCGTTGCGCTGCGCATGATTTTCTCCCGGCTCGGTCATATCCGGGTTATCGCGAAAGTAAAGGAGGTGGTAAGGAATATCTGGTACGGTCTCGGCACCATCCGCCACCTGAAACATAAGGGATGGTTTATATTTCACACCGTGCTCATCTGGGTACTGTACCTGGCCGCCATCCGGGTGGGTATGGCCGCGATGAAGGAAACCGACCAGTTCGGAATTAAGGAATCCCTGTCGGTTCTCTGCATGGGAAGCGTGGGCATGATTGCGGCCCCCGGTGGCATCGGCGCCTACCCCTTTGCGGTGCAGAAAACCATGATGCTGTATGGTATGAGCATGAATATGGGTAAGGCATTCGGCTGGTTGCTCTGGCTGGTCCAGTTCTTTATGGTGATATTTTTTGGAGCCCTCAGCCTGCTGCTGCTGCCCCTGCTTAACCGAAAAAAACAAGTATGAACAATCCAGACCGCATCGTCCATAAAGTGCTGACCCGGGATGAACTGGTGAAACAGGCCGTACGCTGGCGCTTTCTCGGCAAGCGGATCTCCTTTACCAATGGCTGCTTCGACATCCTGCACGAAGGTCATATCGCGTCTTTGTCGGCCGCGGCCCGGGAAGGAGATGTGCTGGTGGTCGGGCTGAATGCCGACGCGTCCACGAAACGGCTGAAAGGTCCGTCCAGGCCAGTCAATCATGAAAAAAGCCGCGCGCTCATCATCGCTTCCCTTGAAATCGTGGATGCCGTGGTGATTTTCGAAGAAGATACTCCCCTGGAACTGATTAAAGTTTTGCTGCCGGATACGATGGTAAAGGGAGGAGACTATACGGTCGATCAAATCGCGGGGGCAAAGGAGGTCGTCGCCAACGGCGGAAAAGTTGTCATCAATAAAATTCTGGCAGGTTTTTCGACGACCGGGATCATCGGCAAAATCAACAGCCTGTAGCCTTTACGGCCGGGATCAGTGGTACATCCGCTCCACCTCTTTGGCGAAAAATTCTATGTCCTTGTCCTCGCCACCCGCATCGTAGGGTTGCTTCAGGCTCGTACTGAAGAAGAAGGCAACGGTCTGGTATAAGCGGGCTTTTAAGCCACCCTTATATTCTTTGATGATATCGTAACAATTATTCCCCGTCTGCCTGTTGATGAGTTTCATCAGCACTTTGCCCTGGTAGATGCTGAGGTTTGTAAGTGGCCCCGTAAATTCCCTGCGCAGGTCTTTCTCCCGGCTTCGTATATACGCTTTTCGATCCCCTTCCCCCGGCATTTGTGCGATCCGCTTATTGATGTCGTTCATGATATCACCGGCGCGCCGGGCATAGGGATAGGTTACATACACGGCGTTTCTGAGCCTTGTCCAGGCTTCTATCCTTTCCTTCATGCCGGGAGGTGCCGGCTTCGACACATAAAAATTACCGAGGGTCTGGGCGGGAACAAGCGTGCCGTCACTTATTTTGGCGGCCACAGTTACGGTGTCATAGGGGCCAAGTTCGGGCTGGCGGATATTCCTGGCCAGGGAGTCGGGAATGGTATCCTGCTGGGCAGCAGATGCCAGCGGCACTAATCCGGATAACAGCATGGAGACTGCCAGAATAAATAGATATGACCCGCTTAGCCGCATACGCTCAAAATACAAACTCGTCTTGTTAATCCCAACAACACCGTAAAGTAACCCGGATGGGTGTTACCGAATTGCTATAATGATCAGGACCGCCCTGCGTCGGCGCCCTGGCGGCGTCGGCTGACGGTGAGGCTTCTCGATAAGACGTAGCGGCGGCGCAGGCTGACTCCAAAACCAGCAACCATAATGAGGGTACCCAGCCAAAGCAGGTTAATATGCGGGAATTCGTACGCTTTCAGTGCCACGTATGGAACCATCTTCCCGGATTCTTTCACCTGGATCTCGAAAGTATGTGCATCCTTGTTTACACCAGTGAAGCCGAGCGCCAGGTTCTGCGCAAAAAGCGTGTCAAAGAGGAAACGGGAATCAGCCCCTTTCCAGCTGATCGCAGGCGTGGCCCGGTATTTCATACTGTCTGATGACAACACCGCGAGATCTGCAACAATGAGGGTGTCATTCGGACCCACTTTATATTTTGTTCCCGCAGGATTGATGCTCACATTATTCAGGATCATGTACCCGCCGGAATAAAATATGGTATCCTTCAGTTTCACATTGTATTTTTTGAAACGTACCGTATCACTCTCATCGTCGAGGCTGGTAGCACTGATATAGGTAAAAATGTCCTTATCCCAGTAATGCCTCGAATCCGGGTTGCCGGAAACACCCTCCTGTCCTTTGGTGGCCTTAATAAAATTGGGATAGAGCGTGAACTGCTCGCCGGATTTTTTATCCTGGAAATCAATTTTGAAATACGTGATATTCCCATGCTGACCGGTACTGTCTTTGTTCTCGTACGTAGCCCAGTACCTGCCCATGTCTGTGCGAAGGCCTTTAATCAACGTCAGGTTTTCCGTAGGATCCTGTTTTGATTTCGGATCGAAATTGAGCAGTATCCCATTGTTCTTTGACAACACATCTTTTTTGGCTGAAGAGATCAGTATACCCAGCAGCATCATCCCGAACCCGAGGTGCGCAATCGATCCGCCGGCCGATTTCAGCTTACCATTCAGCCCTACCCACATATATGCTGCGTTCGCCACCATGGCATATACGGCAGCAAATACGGCAAGGTGAATGGCCCCGAGAAAACCGGGTCCGTGCTTCTGGAAGTTAATTCCGCCAAACAGGCTGATCAACAGGGATAATATTATCGCTGCGAGCAACGGCCAGCCAGCCTTCCGGATGAAGACACCACGCGGCATATCTTTATAACGCAGGTATTGACCAACGGCGGTCAGTATGCCGAGCACCACCGCCACAAAGACCTGGATCTTGTTGTAGGCAAACTCAGGATCCTCCGGGGCAGCCGTACTCTTCCCGGCAATTTTATTATAAATCGGGGTGAACGCCGTCTGCCAGCTGATCACCATGGCGGCCAGGAATAAAACGAGGGCCCCGATAAACATCCAGAACTCGCGCGAATAGGAACTCTCTTCCCTGATGATATGCGGGATGGCGGCATAACGCGTCCCAAAAAGCAACATGGCCGGCACCAGGAAAACAGCCATCAGCGATATCAGCTGGAAATTCATGTCATTCTCTACGAAAGCATGCACCGAGCTTTCCCCCAGGATTCCGCTGCGGGTAAGAAAGGTGGAAAACAAAACCAGGAAGAACGCCATGATAAAGAAGAAAAAGGTCGCTCGCAGGGAATGGCCGGTGGCATTGTAGACCACCAGCGTATGGAGGCCGGCCACCATCACCAGCCAGGGCACCAGGGATGCGTTTTCAACAGGGTCCCAGGCCCAGAACCCGCCAAATGTAAGCGACTCGTAAGCCCAGGCCGCACCCATCATAATCCCAAGCCCGAGAATGCCGGCAGAAAAAACGGTCCAGGGCAACGCTACTTTTGTCCATCCGGTATAATCCCTTTTCCACAGCCCTGCAATGGCATAGGCGAATGGAACAATCGTTGAGGCAAAACCCAGGAAAAGTATGGGGGGATGGATGACCATCCAGTAATTCTGCAACAGCTGGTTCAGCCCCTGCCCGTCACGCATCTGCGGAATGCTGAGGTAATCCGGGGAATTAAAAATCGGAGCATTCTGCATCACATCCAGCTGGCGGACCAGCATAAACGGGTTAATGCCCACCCGGGTGCTGCCGAAATACAGCCCAATAATCATCGTAGCCAGGCAAACCTGGGCAAAGCTTACCACCGTCATTACAGGGGCTTCCCATTTACCCGCACGGAAAATCAGGACCAATCCCAGCACGCAATGCCAGATGGTCCACAACAGGAAGCTGCCTTCCTGGGCTTCCCAGATACAGGCAAATAAAAATTTTGGACTGAGGGCCATGCTGGAATGATTCCAGGCATAGGCATACTCAAATTTATGGGTGGAGATAATGTAAAAAATGGTGATGAACACCGTGAAGACGGAGACGGATTCCGCAAAGAAGGCATACCGCGCAAGCTGCTTCCAGCCCGACGCCTGCGCTGGAATTTTTGCCACCGTACTCCGGAAATAAGCAATCGTAGCTACCAGTGACGCAACAAATGAAAGAACCACCAGGAAATGTCCCAACTGACCCGGGAATAAATGTTCACCAGTAAAATGCATGATAATCGGTTAATTGATAACAGTCAGGTTCTTCTTGATCACATTGGGATCATCTTTGTATTTGGAAGGGCACTTCATCAGCATATCCTTACATTCAAACCGGCCGTTTTCCATCCTCCCGTTCAGAACGAGCTTTTCACTTTTCTCAAAATCCGGCGGCTTGGAATTTCTGAACACTACCCGGGTTGTATTACCCAGGGTATCAATGGCCGTAAATACCAGGTAATTGGGGTCTTTCGCCGCATCGTATTCCACGGCTTGCGACTTGTCCACTTTCGCAATCAGCCGCACAAATGTGCCCGGCTTCTGCCGCGCGGAAGCCACCGTTTCGTAGGTGGTGAGGTTACCCGTAAAACTGACCAGCACCGCAATGGCGGCCGCAATAAAAATGAGCAAAACAATATGGGTCTTCTTCATGTTCCGAATTTCGCTGCAAAATTAACCTAAAAAACCTATCCTGTTCTTCCCCTGGCAACTATATCCGGAAATTAACAGCTTTCCAATCGTCGCCCGGCTCCTCCTAATTACGATTTGCGGCCGCAAAAGTTCACCTCCGCCCGTATTCACGGCGGCCTGCTGCCGGCTGTAGCATCATTTTTTTGTGCCCCACCCATACTGTAGTAACTTGCGGAGCGTTCTACTCACCTATATTACTAATCATGGCAGACCTATCACAGTTTGACCCCAACAGGGCAGGCAACCCCAATAACAATATATTCGGACTACCCTTCACTGAAGAGGATGCAAGAGTGGTACTCCTTCCCATTCCCTGGGAGGTAACCGTGTCTTATACAGCCGGTACGGCCAGGGCCAGTGACCACATCTGCAAAGCAGCCCTGCAGGTTGACA
>JBBROE010000162.1:0-6671 GCA_038229695.1 Chitinophagales bacterium
GACCCGCCTTTTTTCGAATTTATTCGAAAACGCTGTCCGTCATACGCCTGCCGACGGCGAGATTGCAGTCACCGCACGGCAAGTTGGAGCCCAGATTATTATCGAAATCGCCGATACGGGGGGCGGCATCGCGCCCGAACATTTGCCGCATGTTACCGAACGGTTTTACCGGGTCGAGGGAAAGAATGAAAAAACGTTCCCGGGTTTCGGGATTGGCCTGTTCATCGCGGCAGAGATAATTCATCGTCACCAGGGTAAAGTAGGTGTAAAAAGTGAACCGGGAAAAGGTTCGGTCTTTTCATTCAGGCTTCCTGCCCTGAACCAACCCCTTTCCCCGGTCTGATAGATGATACGCCAGGTTAATTTTGGTAAACACCGGCTGTTTCAAACGCAATAAAGTTTACCACTTCTTTTTTCCGGTTAAACAACGGGTAACCTTCAATACGGCAGTGATACAATTCGCCACTTTTTTTGTAATTAATAAGCGACACTTCGAAATGTTCTCTCGCCTGGACGGCTTTGCGAATGTGCTGACGGGCGGTATCCGTTGTGGCTTCACCCTGGAACATACGCGGATAATTGCCAATTACGTCTTCCACGTGGTAACCATTCATGGCAGTAATGTTACTGCTGGCAAAAATGATATGCAGGGAAGGATCGGTAACCAAAATGACCTTACCCTGATTAAGCAGCTTATCCCCCATATCCCATTTAAGGTTCCAGGTATTACGCGTCGACAGTTGCTCCAGTTTCTGCCGGTCCCCCGCAAGCGCCATCTTACGATAGTAGCTATCCATAAATATATCCCAGCAATGAAGCGGGGCCGAGATCCATTCCCGCTCTCCTGTCTCGGCTAACTCATTTCCCATAGGTTAAATTAAAACTGTATATAAATGATTTTCAATACTTTCTGAAAAAACAGGACACCCATCTCTTCAAACAACAAAAAATCCTGATAAAGGTTTATTATTTTATCAGCGCAATCGTATTCGGGTTGAGCCCGGGTGCAACGGAAAATGAAAATTTCTTCTTCCCCGTTTTATCGAAGCAGTAGACCTGGCCGGCAGACACATAGTCGACTGCATCAGTTATATATACTTCGCCATTGGCGGGGTCAACCGTGAGGCCGTAGGGAACTTTCAGCGTGGTACCATCGGTAATAAAGTTCGACCGGGTCTGGCTGAAATCACCGGGATTCAATATGCGTACAAAAGGAGACCCCAGGTAGCCGCCGGTGACGTACAACAGGCCATTGTAACTGCGTATTTTACCCACGGCAGTATCAGCCTTTTTGAGAACGGACAGCGAAGCTGCGCTGAACTTTACCAGGGAAGGCCCATGCGACCCATAATCGCCGGTACAGGATACATAGATATTTCCGTCAGCATCCGCGGCGATGCTTCCCGGGTTAAGCCCGACGGTAATTTTCTTCGTTTCTGAGAAAGACCCGAGATCTACCACAGAGACCGTCGAATCAAAAACAGGTTGCAGACCGCCTGAATTGGCGACGAAGAGCTTGTCGCCGTACACAGCCAGCTGTTCCGGGTTGGCCCCGACGGTAATAAATTTTTCAACCAGGAGCGACGTGGTGTCGATCACAGCCACTGTTCCATCGTAGGCGCTTACCAGAACTTTATTTTTGTAAGCGACGGCAAACCGCGGTTGCCTCGGAGCGTTGCTGGCTGTTTTGAAATCAATCTTTTTGATTTCTTTCGCGGTGATCTTATCAGCCACTTCCACATAACTGGAAACATTCATCACGATATAGATTTTTCCGCCATAAATCAGCAGGTCGTTTCCGGTATCGCCGAGTTTACTCCCATTGGCAAGTGCGAAATAATCGGTAGTGGCTGTACCCGCGGAAGAATTATAGAAGGAAAGTGTGGTGTTGTTCTGGTTGTAGGTGCCTTCACTGAGCACATAAGCCCCGGTGGTTACGGTGGGTACCGCGACCTGGGGATTGTTTTCTTTTGAACAGGAAACCAACAACTGGACGGCGGCGAACAAGTACAAGGCGTAAATAATCTTTTTCATGGTTGTATTATAATTGATTGAATAAAATGGTAAGTCGGAAAGACCGGCCGGGCATCGGGTAATAGCGAACGATATCGTAGCGCTGGTTGGTAAAATCCAGTAAGGCGGCCTTTACCGAAACAGGAATTTTTTCGAACTTAAAGCGGTAGGCCACGGATAGATCGGGGGTGTACCAGGCCGGTAACCGGTTATAATTGTTATTTTCTCCGAGCGTATACCGGTTGCTGGAAAACAAGAGGCTGCCCGCCACTGTCCACCGCTGCCATTCCGCCGACAGTATCCCGGAGCCGGACTGGTCGGGCGTATAGGGTATCCTGTTTTTCCAGGTTCCCGAAGAAGGGTCACTTACATCGATCGCGTGCTGCAGGGTGAGTGCCAGCCGGGCAGACATGGTGAGGCCGCCAGTGAGCAACCGCGAAACGGCTGCATTTACATCGATACCCGTGATACGTGTCTTCCCGAGGTTGAGTGTCGTCCAGGTAAACAAGTTCTGGTTCGGTACCGTGATAATTTTATCAGTAACGAAGTTGTAATAGGCGTCAGCCGTTATGCTTACCTGGTAATCACCGAGGTTTTTTTCCCAGGTGACGCCCCCATTGATTTGCCGGCTGAGTTCTGGTTTCAGGTTGCTGTTTCCCACAAAGCCGTAATATAAATCTGTGAATGTCGGCACGCGGTAAACCGCCTTGTAAAATAACCGCAGGAGCCATGCCCTGGCGGGCGTAAATTTCAGAGCTACAGCGGGGGTAAAGCGCTGCCTGGAAACGGCCGCCTGGCCGTTTCGCGGATCGTCATGGAAGGACGCATACAGTACTTCCGCCCGGAACTGCCATTTTCTTACCTGGTAACGAATCGAAATATTATCCCAAAGGCTCAGCCGGACCGGGCTGCCGGCATGTCCATAATCACCCCGCAGGCTTGTATAGGCTGCGTCGGCAGCAGCATCGATCATCAACTGTTCTGAAAGGCGTTTACGCAACGCAACGCTGGCGAAACCTTCCTGAAGCGTGTAGCGATTATCCAGGCCGCCCTGGTTATTCAGGAAGTCCGGGTCGGTGTAGCGCGACCAGTTGCGCGAATATTTGGCAAGGAACAACGCCTGCGTATTGACGTTAATATATTTTCTAAAACGCAATTGCGAGAATTGATTATTTTCTCTGAGGCGCTGCGTTGATCGGTTGTTGAAAAAAACGATGGCGCCAGGTAATCCCCTGACGCCCCCCCCTGCGCCGGATTTGACCTGGAAGGAGGAACTGTCGGCAAATAATTTCAACAGGTTCACTTCTGCCTGGTATGACTTTACATCGGCATTTCCCCGCCTGGTTTGGGTGCTGTAAGATCCATTGTCAATCGTAAAAGGATAATTCCCTGCAGCAGACAAGGCGGTGACATCGACGGCCACGACCAGATGGTGCGGGAGGGCTTTGGAAATCCCGAGCGCCGGTTGCCAGAGCTGATTGGATCCGTATGTAATTCCGCCGGTTACATGCTGCACCGGGCTGTCGGGATACCGGAAAGAAATGGTTTGCAGTTGCAGTGTGGCCGCGGATGCAGCAGCACGTGCAGGCGCCAGTTCAGCCAGGAAACTACCCGGCAGTACCTGCATCAATTGAAGAAACTGGCTGGAAAAACGGCCGAGATCAACCTGGCCGGACTGCATATCGGCTACAGGAATGCCATCGTACAATATCCCTGTGGCAGCTGCACCGAGGCTGCGAACAGAAACTGTTTTCAAACCGCCAATGCCACCGTAATCTTTTACCAGCACGCCGGAGAAATAGCGGGCGGCATCTGCCGCCGAAAGAATGTTGATGCGATCCAGTTGCGCACGGTTAAGCGACTGTACCGGGGTACTCATACGGGTATCGGCAGATTTATTGGCCGTTATCCTGACAGACGGCAAGACCATCGCGCTGTCCCTCCGCTGCGCGCAGGTCGTCATGGGAATAAGCAGGAGTGTGCCACCGGTCGACAGCATGGCAGCGACGCCCCGGGCGACCCGGAGCAAAAAACAAATGATGCGCAAAAGTTTTCTGGCCAATTGCATAAAAAGTGGACCCTGCCTTTTTTTACGGGCAATCGGTGAAAGATGGTTTACACCCTGCAAAAACAAATGCATGAAATTACGGTCCGTAAAACGGCAACATTTGTTTCACAGCCCTTTTCCCCGAAAGCTGGTGAACATGTCTGATACGGCAGGTCTTCTGACTTAAAGCACAGTGTTAGGGTCTTCCCATGCGGCTTCGCACAGTGACCTGTAGTTAAAACTGTTGCACCTTGCGGTGGGCTTTTTACAGCTGCGGGACAGTCCCGGATTTACACCGGATTCCCTTTTAATACCGGGTTGTCGAACCCGGTAACCAGTAACAGGCGCCAAATATAGCACAATAAAATATCCGCAGCCATACCGGGGAAAAAAGGATTAGCACCTACGTTGAAAGTTTTATACAAAAAATGCGGGGCAATGCTGCCGCTGCGGACTGACCTTGTTACCAAAAAAGACGCCCCGGTAGAAACCGGGGCGGTAAACATGAGAAAATTCTGCTTTGCCTTCGGAGATAAAATTACCCGGGTAGTGTCAACAAATGGTTACGCCAGTGTGATCAATCGGTAATGAACGGGAAAACGGGCAAGCCCGTTCATCCGTGCCGTTTTCCTTATATTCAAGAAAAAATGGCGCGCATGTCAACCTATGATAAGCTGCTTATCCTATTTACTTTATGCCCCGTATGGCTTATCGCACAGCCCGGAACGACTATCCCGACAACAGTGGTGCGCGCTGATTTTCATCGCCTCATCGAACATGAGCAGGTATTGCCGGAAGCTATGTTCAGCCTGACTGTAAGTGATTCTTTACGCATTGAAAGCGGGTATTTTAATGCTGCGCAGGGCGAGCGCGTGCCGGTCCTGATTTACCGGCCGCCCCATTCGGAGGGTAGACCACTGCCCGTGGTGATTTGCCTGCATGGCACTGGTGGCAATAAAGACCAGCCAGAAATAACCGGCCTGCTGTACCGGCTCTCAAAAATAGGGTTTATGGCCGTGGCGATCGATGGGCGGTTCCACGGCGGGCGGGCCGGGGGCCAACCCGGCGCCAATGCATACACAGCAGCTTGTATTGCCGCCTGGGAAAATGACAACCCCTCCCGGCAAACCCATCCTTTCTTTTTTGATACCGTCTATGATGTATGGCGGTTAGTGGACTACCTCTGCGGCCGCCCGGATGTCGACAGTTTGCGCATAGGCCTTACCGGTATATCAAAAGGGGGCATCGAAACCTGGATGGCGGCAGCTACCGATACCCGGATTAAGGTAGTTGTACCTGTTATCGCCGTCCAGAGTTTTCGCTGGTCGCTGGACAATGACCGCTGGCAGGGCCGCGCCCACACCATATGGGCTGCCCACCAACGCGCTGCCATCGATTTGGGAGACAGTGCAGTGAACCGGGCCAACGTAAAGAGATTGTGGGATAAACTATTACCTCATATCACCGATGAATTCGACTGCCCTTCGATGCTCCGCCTAATTGCGCCGCGGCCAATGCTTATTTTGAATACGGAACTGGATGCCAACTGCCCCGTTCGCGGTGCGGAGATAGCCTATCGCGCAGCCTCGGCGGAATACGCGGCCCGCCAGGCTGAAGACCACCTTTTCATGGATATCGAACCGGGCCAGGCCCACACATTTACAGCGCGGCACCGCGAAATGATGCTTGAATTTTTCAAGAAATGGCTTTGATTAAAATGCAGTGTAAACCCGGTCCATTAAACTATAAAAGTTAGGGCATGAAATTTCAACCATTTGTACTTATTTTTTTCGTGCTGGCCGGAATTTGTCCCGCAGCATCCTTTTGCCAGGTAGTGCCCGCAGTAGACCTATCTAACGGTGTTATACATGCGAGAATATACCTGCCGGACACCGGTGTGGGATATTACAGGGGTACCCGATTCGACTGGTCGGGCGTGATGCCGGAACTGACCTGGAAAGGCCATAGTTATTGTGGCGTGTGGTTCGACAATTACAACCCGCGTACGCACGATGCGATCATGGGGCCGGTAGAATCATTTTCCCCGCTGGGGTACCAGAAAGCCACCACGCAGGGTACTTTTGTGGCGGTTGGAATAGGGGTACTGGAAAAACCAGACACAGCTGCTTACTCTCCCTTTAGATATTATTCCATCCGGGATGCAGGACATTGGGCGATCAAATCCAGGAAGTCATCGGTTCGGTTTACACATACGTTAAAAGACAAATCATATCCTTACCGGTACAGCAAGGAAATAATCCTCGAAAAAGGCAAGCCGGTTTTAACGATTCTCCATGCTTTTATCAACAGGGGACGCGATACCGTTATGCTGGAAGTCTATGACCATAATCTGTTCGTCTACGACCAGATCCCCACCGGGCCGGGGTACAGCACGCATTTCAATTTTCAGCCTGCTGTTATCCCGGGCGGGGAACGTGGCTTTGGTGAATCCGGCATCGTCACCGTTAAAGACAGTGCAATAAATTTTAACCGGATGCCGCAGAAAGGGGAATCGGTTTATGGGCTGCTGACCGGGTACAGCAAGAACGATCCCCGTTACAGCATGCGCGTGGAGAACAACACCAGCGGTGCTGCCATGGAAATAACGGGC
>JBBROE010000163.1:0-6504 GCA_038229695.1 Chitinophagales bacterium
AACTGGTGATCCAGCGCGCAGGCGTTCTTTCGTTTGTGATGCAAAGCCCTGAGAAGCCCTGGCTGATGCAGGTACTCAATGCGTTTTTCAACCGGCTGAAAGAAGCGACACACCGGGACCCGGCACTGAGTTTATCCCAATGGCTGGACGATTTGGCGCTGATGAAAAAAAACAAGTTGCCGATACCGCTGTATAAAATCAATGCAACCGACAATGGCGTAAATATGATCACCGCGCACGGCGCTAAAGGGTCGGAGTTCGGGTACGTATTCGTGATCGGTTGTACACAGCAAACCTGGGATCAGCAAAACAGCTCCGGGCGGGGTACATTTAAACTTCCCGACAACCTGGTGGCCAACAACCAGACCGCAACGTCGCTGGAAGAAAGCCGGCGCTTGTTTTACGTGGCGCTCACCAGGGCAAAAACGCACCTGCACATTTCCTGGTTCGCGCGGGATGAGAAAGACAAGGACCAGGTACAAAGTAATTTTGTTACTGAGATCCTCGAAAACAGTGACCTGCCGGTGACCCAGAAGCAGGTACCGGATGAACTGGTGACCGAATACCTGTTGTTGAAATTTATGGAGAAAGCAAGACCGGAAATTGATTTGGTGGAAGACGAATTCATTACAAGGCTGCTTAAAAATTATTCGCTGAGCATCACCCACCTTAATAATTTTCTTTCGTGCCCGCTGAAATTTTATTACCTCAACCTGTTGCGGGTGCCGGCGGCTAAAAGTGAAAGCATGAGCTTCGGCAGCGCCGTGCACTGGGCATTGGAACGACTCTTTGTAAAAATGAAGGAGAACGGGGCGGATTTTCCCGGCCCGGAAACGCTGGTGGAGGATTTCAGGTGGCACATGACGCAAAACCGCGAAGCTTTTACCGGGGAGGCCTTCAGGAGGCGACTGGCCTACGGCGAGAAGATATTACCGGCGTACTACGCCTTCCACATCAATCGCTGGAACAGGACGGTGGTGGTAGAACTTACCCTCCGCAATATTATGGTACAGCAGGTGCCACTGAACGGGAAGCTGGACAAGCTGGAATTTACCGGCAGGCAGGTTAATGTGGTAGATTACAAAACGGGCAATGTAGCCAATGCCAAAACAAAACTACTGCCGCCGCATACCGGCGATCCGAACGGCGGTGATTACTGGCGGCAGGCCGTTTTTTATAAGATCCTGCTGGATCACGACGGTACCCGCGACTGGGAGGTGGTGAGTACCGAATTTGATTTCATTGAACCACAAAAGGATCAATTCAAAACCGAGCCGGTGTATATCGATGCAGCCGACGTAACCACCGTGTCGCACCAAATCACCGATACCTGGCAAAAGATCCAGCAGCGTGAATTCAAAACCGGGTGTGGCAAGCCCGATTGCGAGTGGTGTACGTTCGTAAAAGAGCACCGCGTTGCCGTTCGGCTTCACCCGGCGGAAGAAGAAGCGGAAGCCGGCAGCTGGCAACCCAGCCGGGAGTAAGGCTGCCCCCGCCCGGCATCGTTATGGCGCTGAAGGGAGTGACACAACAATGCCCGGCCCGGTACCGCAGCCCGTTCCCCGCTTCTTTTAAAACTTAATTGGGAGTCGGGCTACCGCCACAGTAGCGAAAACGCATTATGTTTGCACCCTGACATGAAATCCGGCTTCTTATCATTTGTGTTAATGCTGCTGATCACGGTAACGTCGATTCTTTTCGGTGATGGTTGCGCCAACCCCATTGCTCCGTCCGGCGGGCCGAGGGATAGCCTGCCGCCGATGCTCGTTAATGTGACGCCGAAGGATTCGAGCATCAATTTTTCCGATAACAAGATTGTGTTTTCGTTTAATGAATACGTGCAGATCGATAATCCGCGCGAAAATATCCTGGTATCACCGGTACCGAAAGAAGAGCCGGTGATTAGTGCCAGGCTCAGGACGATAACCGTAAAAATCAAGGATACGCTGGAGCCTTCCACCACCTACAGTTTTAATTTCGGCAACAGCCTGAAAGACATCAATGAAGGCAATATCAAAAAGAATTTCACCTATGTTTTTTCAACCGGTAAGTATATAGACAGCCTGGAACTTTCAGGTCATGTTATCAATGCGCGCACAGGCCGGGCGGACAGTACCCTTACTGCCCTGCTGCACCGCAGCGGCGACGACTCCGCCCTTATCAAACAAAAGCCACGATACGCGGCCAGGCTGAATGGCAGCGGTGATTTTCATTTCACGCACCTGGCACCCGGGGTCTACTACCTGTACGCGTTGCAGGATGCCAGCGGCCAGCGCAAGTACCTGGATAAAACAAGTCTCTTCGCTTTCGCCCCTGCGCCGATAACCATTGGCAATAAAAATCTTCCTGACACGCTATATGCCTTCCAGGAAGAAAAAGACAAAAAGTCTGGCGGAACAGGTGTGGTAAAGCCTATTGTACCCAAGGTGGCCAAAGAAAAGGATAAGCGACTGAAGTTTAGCCTCAACCTGGTGAGCGGCCGGCAGGATTTACTGGACAGCCTGGTGTTTACCTTCACTGAACCGCTTAAACAGTTCGATTCCTCCAGGGCATCGTTGACCGATGCTGCGTTCCGGCCGGTCAGCAATTACCGGTTTAAAGAGGATACCGGGAAAACAAAGCTGGTCCTTACTTATAAATGGCCGGAAAACACCGCTTTTAACCTCATTGTCGACAAAGATTTTGCGGAGGATACCAGTGGCCGTACACTGGCCCGGAAGGACACGCTGCGCTTCACCACCATGAAAGAATCGGATTATGGTAACGTCAACATCCGGTTCAGTAACATAGACCTGGCCCAGAGGCCGGTGCTGCAATTTCTGCAGGGGGAAGACGTGAAATATGCCGTGCCGCTGAAAGGACGCGACTTTCACGACAAGCTTTTCAGGCCGGGTGAATACGAACTCCGGATTTTATATGATACCAATGGTAATGGCGTCTGGGACAGTGGTAATTTTTTTGGTAAACGCCGGCAACCGGAACGGGTAATCGCCATCCCGAAAAAGCTGAATGTAAAGGCCAACTGGGACAACGACAACAGTATTACACTCTGATAAATCATCCTACCCCGGTTCCGCCAAACCGCCGGCCCTGCTTATCTTTGCAGCATGCAGTTTTCCTCTTCTTTACTTGAAAATGCGGTGAATGAATTTTCCAAACTGCCGGGCATCGGGAAAAAGACGGCGCTCAGGCTGGTACTGCACCTGTTGAAGACCCCTCCGGAGAAGGTAAATGCTTTTGCCGAAGCCATCATCAAAATGAGAGATGAGATAAAGTATTGCCAGCGCTGTCACAATATTGCCGATGCTGATATTTGTTCCATCTGCGCCAACAGCATGCGCCAGCAGCATGTAATCTGTGCCGTGGAGACCATCCGGGATGTAATCGCCATCGAAAGCACCCAGCAGTTCAACGGCGTGTACCACGTGCTGGGCGGTATCATTTCTCCGCTGGATGGCGTTGGCCCTGACCAGCTTACCATCGACCTGCTGGTGGAACGGGTAAAAAAAGAAAATACCGAGGAGCTTATTTTTGCCCTCAATCCCAACATCCAGGGGGATACCACCATTTATTATATCCAGAAGAAGCTGCAGGGGCAGCCGGTGCGTATCACCACCATTTCCAGGGGGATAGCCTTTGGCGGCGAACTGGAATACGCTGACGAGATGACCCTTGCCCGCAGCCTCCAGAGCCGGTTGCCTATCGAAAGTTATATGAGCAACGGGTAGTTGATTCGTTTCGGTGCCCACGCCCCTGCCCGGTGTTCCCGGGCAGTTTCCAGCCTTGTTTACCGCTTGTTTTTTATCCGTACAAACAATACCTTTGCCCGTCCATTACAGGCGGATTTGTTTATTGTTCAGCCTGTCTAAAAACTGAACTAATAAACGATGATTATTCTGGACAGTTCCTCCAAAATTTCCTCGTTATCAGTTTCAGTAAATTATTCAGTTGCTTCTGTTGCCGGCAGGGTATATGCCGTTGCACATGGTTGTGCAGGCAATGGTGCTATCGGCCGGAGGCAAAAATTTTTAAGCATGAGTGCAATACAGGAAGCCTTACAGGAAAGAATTTTGATTATTGATGGTGCTATGGGCACGATGATCCAGCAGCACCGGCTGGAGGAGAAGGATTATCGCGGGCAAAGGTTCAGCAACTGGCACAAGGATGTGAAAGGTAACAATGATTTGCTGAGCATTACGCAACCCGGTATTATAACCGGCATTCACAAACAATACCTGGAAGCCGGCGCCGACATCATTGAAACCAATACGTTCAGCAGTACGTCGATTGCGCAGGCCGATTACGACATGCAGGAACTGGCTTATGAGTTGAATGTGGCGGCGGTCCGTTGTGCCAGGGAAGCAGCTGATGACTATACGGCGAAGGACCCGGCTAAAAGGAGGTTTGTAGCCGGCGCGATAGGCCCGTTGAATAAAACATTATCGCTTTCTCCCGATGTCAACAACCCGGGCTTCCGGGCAGTGACGTTTGATGAAGTGGCGGAGGCCTATACCGAACAGGTGAGGGGATTATCGGACGGCGGCGCAGATTTGCTGCTTATTGAAACGATATTTGATACCCTCAATGCCAAGGCAGCGATTTACGCGGCCAAGAAATACTTCCGCGAAAAAGGCATACCGGAACTGCCCATCATGATTTCAGGCACCATTACTGATGCCAGTGGAAGGACGCTGAGTGGCCAGACGCTGGAAGCCTTTTATATTTCCCTTATGCATGCAAAGCCCCTGAGCATTGGTCTCAACTGTGCGCTGGGTGCAAAGGAGATGAGACCGCATATCGAGGAACTGAGCCAGCTTGCCTCCTGTTATACCTCTGCCTATCCCAATGCGGGACTGCCCAACGCATTTGGCGAATACGATGAACAGCCGCATGAAACTGCACACATCATTGAAGAGTGGGCGGAGAATGGCTGGCTGAATATTGTGGGCGGTTGCTGCGGAACAACGCCGGCACATATCAAACACATTGCGGAAGAGGTAAAACGCTTTGGTCCCCGGAAAAGGCCGGTGGAAGCGCAGGCGCTCTCCATCGTGTAGGGATTGGCGGGTGTTAAACCAACGCCAGTATAGTTTACGCTGTTTTTGAAAATAAATTATGTCAACAGAAAATACAATTCAACCTTTTCTCCGGCTGAGCGGACTGGAACCGCTGACGGTACGCCCGGAGACCAACTTCATCAATGTCGGGGAGCGAACAAACGTCACCGGATCGAAAAAATTTGCCCGGCTGATCCGGGAAAATAAATTTGAAGAAGCGCTGGGGGTAGCCCGGCAGCAGGTGGAAAACGGAGCACAGATCCTGGATGTGAATATGGATGATGCCATGCTGGACGGCGTCTCCGCAATGACCACATTCATCAACCTGGTACAGAGTGAACCGGACATTGCGCGGATACCGATTATGCTGGATAGTTCCAAGTTTCCTATTATCGAAGCGGGTTTGAAATGCGTCCAGGGCCGTTGCATTGTCAACTCCATTTCCATGAAGGAAGGGGAAGAGAAATTCATAGAACAGGCGATCATCTGCCAGTCGTACGGCGCTGCCGTCATCGTCATGGCCTTTGATGAAAAGGGACAGGCCGATACCGAAGCGCGCAAGGTGGAGATCTGCCAGCGCGCTTATGATATCTTAACCAAACGGGTGGGTTTTCCCCCGCAGGATATCATCTTCGACCCCAACATTTTTGCCGTGGCCACGGGTATCGAAGAACACAATAATTATGCAGTTGATTTTATAGAGGCAACGCGCGAAATAAAACGGCGCATGCCTTTGGCGAAAGTGAGCGGCGGCGTCAGTAACGTGTCTTTTTCCTTCCGCGGGAACGACCATGTGCGGGAAGCTATCCACAGCGTTTTCCTGTATCATGCCATCCGGGCGGGAATGGATATGGGCATCGTGAATGCCGGGCAGTTGGTGGTGTATGACGAGATTGAACCGCAGTTGCGGGAATTGTGCAGTGACGTTCTGCTTAACCGGAACAACGACAACAACGAAGCAACGGAACGGCTCATCAACTTCGCGGAAACGGTAAAAGCAAAAGGTAAGGAAATCATAAAAGACAACAGCTGGCGGAATGCCGTGGTGGAAGAAAGGCTGAAGCATTCGCTCGTGAACGGGATAACTGATTTTATTGATGCCGATACGGAAGAAGCACGGCAGCAATATCCGAAACCCCTGGACGTAATTGAAGGACCGCTGATGGCGGGAATGAATGTGGTGGGAGACCTTTTTGGCAGCGGCAAGATGTTCCTGCCACAGGTGGTGAAAAGTGCGCGGGTGATGAAAAAATCCGTGGCCGTGCTTACGCCATTCATCGAGGCCGAAAAAGAACAGCGGAGGCTGGCCCACCTGGCCGCCGGCACGGTTAATGAAGAAGGAGCCGGTGCCGCAAAAATATTGCTGGCAACGGTCAAAGGCGATGTGCATGATATTGGTAAAAATATTGTGGGCGTAGTACTGGGATGCAACGGGTACGATATCATA
>JBBROE010000164.1:0-6413 GCA_038229695.1 Chitinophagales bacterium
CTTTCCGCGCGCTGCACCCCAATCCTTTTTATGCCGACCGGCTGGTATTTCCCGGCGATGAACTGGTGTTTTTCTTCGGGATACAGCAGCGAGAGTTCCCACTGCGCCCATTAAAGGAGCAACTGGAAACACCAGCCCGACTGCGCCCTGAAACGGAGGAAGGGCAGCGGGAGGCGTATAAAGCCATCAATACCAGCCTTGCCAAATTACTGGAGCTCGGGCGGTTGCAGCGCGATGGGCAGCCGGGCATTTATATTTATGAAATAGTGCACCGGGATTACCGGCAAACGGGGATATGGACGCTTACCGATGTGCGCGACCCGGTCCTGCTCCATGAACAGACCCTGGCGGACAGTGAGCGGCGGATTAGCAATTACAGGGAACATACCGGGCTGGAGGGCAGCCCGGTTCTGCTCACCTACGAACCGAGCATCGCCATTAACCGCATCATCGCGGCAACCTGCGCCGGTACGAAAAAGGTGACGGTCGGTAATAAGAAAAGCCAGCACCGGATATGGAAAATCGAGCACCCTGCCACGCTTAACCAACTGGTGGAAGCGTTCCGGCAAGTGGATAAAGTGTATATGGCGGACGGCCATCACAGACTCGCGGCTGCGGCCTGTAAAGGCGGGTTTATTTCGTCGCTATACTTAGCGACAGACCAATTACGTATCCGTGAATATTACCGGGTAGTCATCCCGGAACAAAAGCTGCACCCGGCTCTGTTTCTTCAAAAACTGCGGGAAAAGTTCAGCGTCGTTCCTGCCAGAGACAATTTGCCGGTAAGGCCCGCGCAGCAAAATGTCATCGGTATCTACCTTGAGCAGCAATGGTTAACGCTGACAGCCCCCCGTCCTGGGGATAACTCTGCCTTGCTACTTCAAAATTGCATACTGGCCCCTCTGTTCGGGATCGACGATCCCAGGACAGATACCCGGCTGAAATGCATCGGTGGTGAATTCGCTATGGAAGAAATGCTGGGAGTGCTGAAAGCAGTGCCGGAGGCTGTCGGCTTTACACTGTGCCCGCTGACGGTGGCTGAACTAACCGGTTCTGCCGATCAGGGCACGATCCTGCCGCCGAAATCCAGCTGGATCGACCCCAAAATACCTTACGGTTTGCTGCTGGTGCAGCATGCTTTGAAAACAGATACGAATTTAAACCACTATGACTAAACCCATCAAAATACTGGTCATCGGTGCCTGCGGGCAGATCGGCACCGAGCTAATCGCCGCCTTGAGCGTCAAATATGGCGAAACGCAGGTCATTGCCGCGGATTTGCACGAACAGCATACCTTGCGTAATTATATCCGGTTGGATGCGCTTGACCATGCCGCTATCGAACGCGTTGTCCGGGAATGCGAAGTCACCCAGATCTATCTGCTGGCAGCAATGCTGTCCGCCAAAGGCGAACGAAATATCGACGCTGCCTGGCGGCTCAACGTGCAGAGCCTGCTTTCAGTCTTGAAAATTGCGGTGGCACAAGAGCTCGACAAGGTCTTTTGGCCAAGCAGCATCGCGGTGTTCGGGCCGACCTCGGCCAAGTACAATACCCGGCAGCATGCGCGCTCGGAACCTGCGACGGTTTATGGTATCAGCAAAAAGACAGGGGAATACTGGTGCAACTATTATTTTGAAAAGCACGGCGTGGATGTGCGCAGCCTGCGTTACCCCGGGCTGATCTCCTACACCGCGCCGCCGGGTGGCGGCACGACGGATTACGCGGTGGATATCTATCACCAGGCGCTGGAAAAGCAAAGCTATACCTGTTTCCTTGAAGAGGACACCTGCCTGCCCATGCTCTATATGCCGGACGCGATCCGCGCCACGCTGGAACTGATGGATGCGCCAAGGGAAAGGATCAGTATCCGCACCTCCTATAATTTAGCAGGCCTGAGCTTTGCGCCCTGTGACCTGGCCGCATCGATTAAAAAGCATATACCGGATTTTAGTATCAGCTATGTGCCCGATTACCGGCAGGCTATTGCGCAGGGTTGGCCGGCGAGTATCGATGACCGGCAGGCAAGGGAAGACTGGGGTTGGAAACCGGCTTATGACCTACGGCAGATGACCGGTAACATGCTCCTGCATTTGGCAGAACAGAAGGGAATAAAATCAACGCACGTAACTATAGAGCAACCGGAGTTCTTTCCGCATGAGCATTAAGAAATATCGTCAGTAAATGGCGCAAATGATTTTAGCCGGATTATCGGTTATCACCGCATTTTCATTGCTGCCACTGAACAAACCTAAAAACAATAAGAAAACAGGTAAAAATGAGAAACCTGCAAATCACCAACAGCATCACCAACCGGGAGACCGCGTCGACCGAGTGCTATTTTAACGAGATCGGCAAGACCAGCCTGGTCAGCCCGGATGAGGAAGTGCGGTTGGCACAAAAAATCCGGGCGGGCGACACCGCAGCATTGGACAAACTGGTCAAAGCCAACCTGCGTTTCGTGGTTTCCATAGCCAAAAAATACCAGCACCAGGGTTTGCCTCTGGGTGATCTGATCAACGAAGGCAATCTGGGGCTGATCAAGGCCGCAGGGCGTTTTGACGAAACGCGCGGCTTTAAATTTATTTCCTTCGCAGTGTGGTGGATACGCCAAAGCATTCTGGAGGCCATCCGGGAAAACACCCGCATGATACGGCTGCCTGCCAACCACATCAACATCCTGACCAAGATCAACCGCCTGTCTGGTGAATTGGAGGGCTGCCTGGAACGGCAGTCAACTTACGCCGAACTGGCTGAACTGGCTGAGGTCAGCGTGGAGAAAGTGAGTGACACGCATTATTTTTCCGGCAGGACAATCAGCTACGATACGCCGCTGACCAGTGAAGACGACTACGCGCTGGTCGATAAGCTGGCAAGCATGGAGCCGTTGACGGATCATTTAATTACAAGTGGTTGTGATGAAGTGAAGGAATTGTTAAACAGGCTGACGTCCGATGAACGGTTGGTCATCGAATATAGTTTTGGACTGAGGGGAGAGCGCGAATTAAATAACCGGGAGATCGCGGAAAAGATGGGCTGTTACCCGGAAAAGGTACGGCTGATCGCTAAAAGCGGATTCCAAAAACTGAAAAATACGACTGCGACTGCAGGGTCATTTGCTTGCGGCCAGTAAAGAAGCTTTAAACAGCAGATTTAGTTTAATTGATAGAAGTGCCGGAACACCGGCAATTCTTAAATCACCATTCTTTAATAGGTTAAGTTTATGAAAAAAAACTATTTGCAATTTGTGCTGAGTTTATTGCCGGTTGTCATCAATGTGCTATATTCGTATTCTAAACCCTAATCAACTCAACATGAAACGCTTAGCATTTCCCCTCATTCTGCTTCTGTTCCTATCAGCGCAAACGATGGCACAGTCTGCCAACCGGCAGGTTTTTTGGCGTAATATTCAAGCGAAATACGCGGCGGATACCACTAAAGTGGTACGGGTTTATCTTGATAAATTCGGTTACTTTTATCCTTCAACAGCAGTCGCTATCGACCAGGACAACTTTTATTACCCCCCGTCGACACGTACTTTCAAAAAGCGATTAAGTGCCAAATCAATCGCCAGTGCTAATGTTTACGAATATTTTCATCTTCATAATGACAGGCAGCAAGCACTGTTTAATTACTACCGGGTTACCGCCAGCGGTAACTATTTAAATGACTACCGGGCAGTAGAAGAAAAGGAACTGCAAAACCTCAACAGGCAGGTACATCAGTTGGTTACGCAGTTTCAGGCTAAAACAGTGGTATTTCTGATTCATGGGTTTAATGTTGCCGATCCGACAGATGACTACGACCTGTTTATAAAATCGGTAGGTGATAACGGCTATAATGAAAAGGTGAAACCCGTTTATGTTGAAATTTATTGGGACGGTTTGACAGCAGAAAAATGGTATGACTACCTGGCGATATGGGAACATGCACAAAATAATACCAGATGGATCAGCCTCTCTGTAAGAAATTTAATTCAGCACCTGACCGACCGCTTGAATTTTGTGATAGTCACCCACAGTTTGGGCGCAAGTGTAGGAACAGGAGCTTTATTTAATACCAGTTCGAAATGGAAACTTTCAGAAGACAAAGCGGAGGTTGACAGTATCGCCGCTGCGATACCTGCACCGGTCGATGTACCAATACGATTAGGTATGATTGTCCCTGCTATTCCGGGCGGCGCAACTTTTGTGGATTTCGACAAAAGAAGCCCCGACATCATAGCTACGCGAAATAATATCAACCGGATAATAATCGGATATAACCCCCTGGATTATGCAACCAAAAAAGTAATACTTTCAAAATATTTTGGCGCTACAACGCTTGGCTGCGACAATGGTTACGGGACGTCACGCGATGAGCTTTCACGCGTAGCCCAGGCAATGGCGGGGTGCGGTTATAACGATACCAGTCAACAAAGCCTTTTATTCCGTATTCATTTTACCAGTCCGCCTGTATTCGGTAAATATGAGGATCATTCATTTGGTGCATACATGCGTGATCAGGACGATTTTAAAACCTTTCTGACCCGCCTATTTGAGTGAACAGTTTGAAGGACAGGTTGTTGAATTGAAAAAGGAGAAAATTATGCCCTGGAATAACGGAGATTACCCGCCATCCTATAAAAGTCAACCTAAAAAGACAATGGATTAATTAGGATTTGAGCGTCCCCGGCACCGGGCTTTATTTCCAAGCGATTAGCCGAAGAATGACGGATTAACAGCTTACGAAAAATGGCATGAACGTTATGACGGTAAAACTTGTAAAGGAAGGAAATGTTCACATTTCGGTACGGGGATACGATAAAACGATTATTGATCTGTCCGCTGCATAACGTGTTGCCGATGTAAAATCTTCACGGCTATAAAAAGGAAATAATTTATTTGAACTGAGGTAAATGAATATACATGCGATAATACATGAACAAATTGATTGGGATGGAACAATCAGATCGTTCCAGTTAAAAGAAAAGGAAGAATTGGGAGACTTGTGGGTCGCGTTTCCGGGAGATTATGGAGACGAACGGGATGGCCCGTTCTTTTTTTTAGATCGGGAATACAAAACCTGGTTCGACACCAAAAGGGCAAATTGCAGGCACGCGCGAATTGCACCTGAATGCTTTTTTAAGGAGGGTAAAGATTATGTGTTCAGAACGGAATGGCATAGGGTACCGACATTGAGGGGGTATTTGACATATTATGCATTATACCTTCCGGAATTTGCGGTGCCAACGGAAATCAGTTTCTCTGATCCTTACGCTAAGGGTAAGGAATATGCCCGGACGGTTTTCAGAGATGATGAAAATAACAGATTTGTATTATATATTGAATGTTCGTCACGAAGGGGAACGTTTAGTTTTGACACATTCGCCAAATTTCATTTTGATGAAAGTAATTTTAAGAATGAAAGTTATCAGGACGAGAAAACGGTTGATTTTTATAAGCATCTTGACCCGGTAGAATTTTTTAATTCAGAACACGACAAGCAAACTGTGAGTAATTTTTTTATTGAAGGAAAGCAGTATCATCACCATTTGGGAGATACGTATAACATAAATCAAGCGGGGGCAGTTGGGCCGGGATCGACTGTGAGCAATAATACTTTTAATCAGCAGGTTAATTACCTGCCTGAAAATACAGATTACAAAGTATTAAGCGACCAACTTGAATTACTTAAAAATCATTTAGCCGATCAAGCGAAAAATCCCGATCACTGGACTACTGTCGGGACTATTGCGACTGCCGAAGAAGCTGCAAAGCAGAAAAATGGCAGTAAGGTATTGCAAGTCCTTGCAACAACCGGAAAGTGGGTCTTTGGTGTAGCAAAAGATATAGGGGTAGATATTGCGGCCGATGTAATCAAAAAATCTATGGGGCTTAAGTAAATAGAAATCCCCTTGCACTCGCTGCTTGGGGATTTCAACCTAAGTATTATGATTTGAAAAACACCCGGGCTCATAAAAATGTATATCATAGATAATCAACGGAGGATATTTATGAAACAACAAGTAATTGAAGATGTGAACATTATGCCTCAATTAGATAAAGCCTGTGGTTTGGATATGCATAAGGACAAGATCGTCGGCTTTATCTCATGTAAGGATGGCAGCAATCAGGAGTTCAGAGAGTTTGGTACTTACACCTGCCAACTTAAAGAGATCAGAGATTGGCTACAGGAAAACGACATTCATCATTGCCTGATGGAAAGCACCGGTATCTATTGGATGAGTTTGTATGCTATACTTACTGAAGTCGATATTGAAGTTATTGTGGCGAATCCAGTCCATATTAAGCAGATGCCAAAGCGGAAGACTGATCGCAAAGATGCCAAATGGCTTTGTACATTATTGCTGCACGGATTGGTGCGACCAAGTTTTATGCCCGATAACACCCAGCGAATAATCAGGGATTATTGC
>JBBROE010000165.1:0-6229 GCA_038229695.1 Chitinophagales bacterium
AACTTAGCAGGGCGCCCACGAAAAAATAAGGGCGTCGCCGGCCCCAGCGCGGGTGCCAGGTGTGGTCGCTCATATAACCTATCAGCGGCTGCACCAGCAGGCCGGTAAGCGGTGCCGCAAGAAAAAGATAGGGTATCTTATCGGCGTTCGCACCGAGGTTACTGTAGATAACACCCATATTTGCGCGCTGCAGGTCCCAGCCGAACTGGATCCCGAAAAAACCGACACTCATGTTGACGATCTGGCTGAGGCTGAGCCTGGGCTTAACACCGGTAAATGCAGATGACATAGCAATTAGTTATAGCTGTAGCTGAGCACTACGCACCAGCTAAATGTACATAAAAAAAGCATCCTTTGCGGGATGCTTTCCTTCAATCTTTTACAGGTATTTAAATAACAAACCCGTTGGGAATCACCGATCCTTTCTTAATGACAACAATGCCGTCTTTCACCGTGTACAGGGAGTGGTCGCTGTTTTCCAGGTGCGGGCCGCCATTGATTCGCACATCGTCCCCGATGCGGGCGTTCTTGTCAACAATTGCATTTTTAATGTAACAGCGGTTGCCGATTCCCACATTCGGAATGCCATGCTGCTGGGCATGGGCCATTTCAGCAATGGTTTCAAAATAATCATTTCCCATCAGGTAACTGCTGACCACGGTAGTGCCGTTCCCGATACGCGACCGGATACCAACCACGCTGTGTTCCACCCGGGAGGCATTGATGATACAGCCTTCTGCGATAATCGTTTTTTCGAGGGTTGTCCCGCTGATTTTTGCCGGCGGAAGCATGCGGGCCCGGGTATAAATGGCGTTACTGTTATCGAAGAGGTTGAAGTCTGGAATATCTTTTGTAAGGCCGAGGTTGGCTTCGAAGAAGGAATAAATGTTCCCGATATCCGTCCAGTATCCATCATACTGGTAGCTTACCACTTTGTATTTATCGATCGACTGCGGAATGATTTCCTTGCCAAAGTCAGTCGCTTCCTTGTATTCAATATCAAGGAGCTCAAACATCAGTCTCCTGTTGAAAATATATATACCCATTGATGCCAGGTAGTTGCGTCCTTCGCGTTTCATCTCATCCCCGGTGTCGCTGACCCAGTCAGGGAGCAGTTCCTTCTTTGGTTTTTCAATAAATGACGTAATATATCCTTCCTCATCGCTTTTCAGGATACCGAATTCAGGCGCTTCGCGATCACCAACCGGTATGGTGGCAATGGATATATCCGCTCCCAATTTTTTGTGGTGATTGATCATTTCCTGGAAATCCATCTGGTACAACTGGTCCCCGCTCAGGATCAAAACGTATTCACTTTCAAAAGGCCCAAGGTGACGAAGGCTCTGCCGTACGGCATCTGCCGTTCCCTGGTACCAGGTAGGGTTATCCGGCGTTTGTTCTGCGGCCAATATATCCACAAACGCCGAACTGAAGGCGCTGAAATGATAGGTATTCTTAATATGGCGGTTGAGGGAAGCCGAATTGAACTGGGTAAGTACAAACATCCGGTTGATACCGCTGTTGATACAATTCGAAATGGGAATATCCACCAGCCGGTATTTGCCTGCTATCGGTACGGCAGGCTTACTTCTGCTGGCAGTAAGTGGATATAAACGGGAACCTGCTCCGCCGCCTAATATTACTGCTAACGTTGATTTACTCATATTTGCAAGCTTTAAGTGATGCTGTATAATTTTCTGAATATCGTTATGAATACTACGAACAAAAGGTAAGGAAGTTTATCCGCAAAGAAAATTTTACGGATCCTCACAGGGTTTCATACAGCCTGATATACTGTTCAGCACTGGAATTCCAGCTGAAATCCAGTTCCATAATTTGTGTGCGGATAGCATCCATCCTTTTTTGATCGTGCGACAGTTCAAGCGCCCGGTATACGGCATGCGTAATATCGCCTACCCGGTCATTATTAAAACAAACCCCGTAGCCGCCCGGTTCTCCGTAATCCTTTACGGTATCTTTCAGACCGCCTGTTCTGCGCACTATCGGAATAGTTCCATACCGCATGGCGTACATCTGGTTTAGTCCGCAGGGTTCAACGCGGCTCGGCATCAGCAGGAAATCTGCACCGGCGTACATCTGGTGAGCGAGTTTCTCGTTGTACGCAATCTGTGAATTATAATAGCCGACCAGCGGGCCCCGCATGCTTTCCAGGATATATTCCAGGTGGGGTTCGCCGCTGCCCAGTATCAGGAAATTCATTTTCCGGCCGATATGATACAGTGAATCGCCAATCGCCTGGGGTAGCAAATCAGCTGCTTTCTCTCCTACCAGCCTCCCAATAAAAACAATCAGGGGGCAGTTAATATCCAGGTTAAAGTGAGCACATAGTTTCTCCTTGCTGGCTCGTTTCCCTTCGGCCGCAGTGCCACTACTGAAATGATCATCGAGATAACTGTCTGTGGCAGGGTCCCAAACTTTATTATCGATACCATTGAGGATACCGCTGCACTTTCCTTTTTCAAATTCAAAAAGAGCTTCGAGCCCGTTACTCATGTATTTCAGTTCTTCCAGGTAACTCGGGCTGACGGTGGTTACCTGCCAGGCGGACTTGATGGCGCAGGCAAGGGGGTTGATATTCCCTTTCCAGTCGAGGTTTCCCCATTTCCAGCCGTCCCAGTGCGGAATGTAATTCGTTTTGTCCCAGCTCATCCATCCCTGGTACTGGGCGTTGTGAATGGTAAGTACGGTAGGAATGTCGCGGAGCGACTGGTAGTCGTAACAGGCCTGCATCATGAAGGGAATCAGGCCGGCATGGTAATCATGCACATGAACCACATCCGGGTTGTGCTGCCATTTGGAAAGCCAGTCCACCACCGCAATCTGGAAAGACGTGAACCGTTCATTGTCGTCCTCATACCCGTAAATCTTCTCGCGATCGAGCAGCCCGTTGATGTCTACGAGGTATAAGTCGAAACCCAGTTTGTTGGTTTTTTCCTTGATGATGGTATATTCAAACCAGCTGTTGCCCAAAGAAGCGCCGCCCTTATGCACTACCTCCCAGGAATTGTCATACAGGAATTTTGTACGGTACATCGGCATGACCACTTTAGCCACATGCCCCAGGTCGTGCTGGTATTTCGGAAGGGCCCCTACCACGTCACCCAGGCCACCGGCTTTTGCGACCGGATAACATTCCGCTGATACATGCAGTATCTCCATGGTGCTGGTTTGTGTTATGGATTGAAAGTAGTAAGGATTTTCTTTGCTTGGTGAAAGTAATGAAAATATTTTTGCTTGCAGGCTGCAGGAGCATGTGATGATTGAATCTGTACAAACCCTATCTTTAACCCGCAGGAGACGCCTTTCCGTTGTCAGCAGCCGGGGGGCCATACCTGACGAAACAACAATTTATCTTCAATTGATTGCTCATGAGCCAGGAAACGAAATGGTCGCAGTTCGGTACGCTAATCAGTGTGTTTTTTTTCTGGGGTTTTGTTGCCGCCAGCAATGACATCCTGATCCCCGTTTTTAAGGAAAAACTAAACCTGCAGCAATGGCAGTCGCAGATGATTTCATTTGCTTTTTATGTGGCCTATACGGTCGGCTCTATTATTTATTTCCTGCTTTCTAAAGCGGGAAAAGGGGATATCCTGAACAAGCTCGGCTATAAGAACGGGATTGCCCCAGGCCTGATTATTTCAGCAATAGGAACACTACTTTTTTACCCCGCGGCACAAACCGCCTCCTTTACGCTGATGATCACGGGGCTGTTTATTGTCGGCCTTGGTTTTTCGCTGCAGCAGACGGCCGCCAATCCCCTCGCCATCATCATGGGTGATCCGAAAAGCGGGTCGCAGCGCCTCAGCCTTGCCGGTGGGGTGAATAATTTTGGAACAACTATCGGCCCGCTGCTGGTGAGCTTTGCCATCTTCGGCACCGTGGCTGCCGGAACAACAGGAGTAGCCAGCATTTCCAGTATCAAGACGCCCTACCTGATTCTCGGGCTGGCGTTTGTGCTGGTGGCGATCATATTTAAATTTTCTTCTATCCCCAATAAGATCGACCTCGATGCCATTGCGTCCAGCGAAGCGGGGGGCGACAATACCAAGGTGCTGCAGCGGGAAGGCCCGCTGAAATATACCCAGCTGCTGCTGGGTATGGTAGGGATATTTGTGTATGTGGGCGTGGAAGTGAGCACCGCCAGCAACCTGCCGGAGTTCATGAAGCAGCATGTGGCTACCGCGGACGGCCGGCCTTTCCCGACGGAAAATATCGCCCCTTTTGTATCCCTTTACTGGGCGAGCCTGATGATTGGCAGGTGGACGAATTCTGTCGGCGCTTTTAATGTCAGCGGTGGTCTGAAAAAGATTTTAAATTTCGTAATGCCTTACCTGGCTTTTGGCGTTTTCCTGCTGGTGAATAAAATTGCCGGTCATGATGTAACCCCCTTTTTCCTGTATGCCATCGTGATCATGGCGATGATAGCGGGCTCGATATTAAGCCGGGGCAACCCGGCCCGGCAGCTCCTGATTTTTTCGCTCATGGGTATCACGGCACTGTTGTTCGGAATGCTGTCTCACGGAATGACGAGCGTATACGCCTTTATCAGCGTCGGGCTCTTTTGCTCTACGCTGTGGCCGTGCATATTCACCCTCGCCATAGCCGGCCTGGGCAAGCACACCAACGAGGGCGCCAGTTTCCTGATCATGATGATTATGGGCGGCGGTGTGATCAGCCTGCTGCAGGGGTACCTGGCAGGCAATCACTTACTGGGGATCCAGTGGTCTTACCTGGTGGGCGTAGCCTGCTTTTGCTACCTGGTTTTTTACGCTATAAAAGCAAAGTCCGTTCTTAAGGCACAGGGTATCGATTACGATGCGCTGAATGCGGCAGGCGGCCATTAATGACTTCTTTATTTAATGTTTTTTTATGTCTACTTCAACTTCTTTACAGCAACTCGTTATAGGGATTGACATTGGCGGCACCGGCACCAAATTCGGGATCGTCGACAGGGACGGAAACGTACTGTTTTCGAGCGGCATCTCCACTAAAAAGCATGATACGGTAGAAAGCTTTATTACCGAATTGCATTCCGCGTTGTATGAGCTGATTGAAAAGGCCGGCGGCGCCGGCCGTATAAAAGGAATTGGCGTAGGTGCCCCCAACGGAAATTATTACACCGGCACCATTGAATACGCCCCTAACCTGCCGTGGAAAGGCATCATTCCGCTGGCAAAAATGATTGAGGATAAATTTCAGCTGCCCGTATCCCTTACCAATGATGCCAATGCAGCAGCCATCGGGGAAATGACCTACGGCGCGGCAAAAGGCATGAGGGATTTTATTATGATTACCCTGGGGACCGGTGTTGGCAGCGGTATCGTCGCCAACGGGGAACTGATCTACGGACACGATGGTTTCGCCGGTGAACTTGGTCACACCATTATCATCCCCGATGGCCGCAGGCACGCGGGCACCGGCAAACGCGGGTCACTGGAAAGTTACGCTTCGGCTACAGGTGTCCGCTATACAGCCCTGGAATTCCTCGAGAAGAGTAAGGAAAAGAGCCTGCTGCGGAAAATTCCGGCGGCGGAAATGGATTCCAAAAAAGTATATGAAGCGGCCATTGCCGGCGATAAACTGGCAAAAGAAGTGTACGCATTCACCGGGCGGATCCTCGGCATTGCCATGGCGAACGCCGTGATGTTCTCCAGCCCGGAAGCCATTGTGCTGTTCGGCGGTCTTACCAAGGCCGGTGACCTGATCCTCAAGCCCACCCGGGAACACATGGAAGATAACCTCATCCAAATCTTCCAGAACAAGGTGAAGATTCTCATCAGCCATCTCCGCGAATCAGATGCGGCTATCCTCGGCGCCAGTGCGCTGGCATGGGACATCAAAACGGGCAAGCAATAAGCACCCGGGTAAACCCACAAAAAAGTTCAGGACATAAAAAAGCCGTTCCGGGTCCGGAACGGCAATACCGGGTGTAGCGGCAGATTATTTTACTGAATCAACAATACCTTTAAATGTTTCAGGATTGTTCATGGCCAGGTCGGCCAATACCTTGCGGTCAAGGTCGATGCCTTTTTCACTCAGGCGATTGATAAAAACAGAATAGGTCAATCCTTCCGCACGAACGGCCGCGTTGATACGGGCAATCCATAAACGGCGGTATTCGCGTTTTTTCAGCTTGCGGCCCACGTAGCTGTAGGTCATCCCTTTTTCTACGATGTTCTTTGCAACGGTATACACATTCTTGCGTTTA
>JBBROE010000166.1:0-6092 GCA_038229695.1 Chitinophagales bacterium
GACCAACGCGCATACCGCCAGGGATTGGTTCCTGGCGCATGCCAAAGATCAACAGCAGGTAGCCAAACATTTTGTAGCGCTGTCCACCAATGAAAAGGAAGTCGTAACATTCGGTATCGACAAGGCCAACATGTTTGAGTTCTGGGACTGGGTCGGGGGACGCTATTCCCTGTGGAGCGCCATCGGCCTGTCCATCGCGCTGACCATTGGGTACCCCAATTTCGAAGCGCTGCTGCGTGGCGCACATGAAACTGATGTCCACTTCAGGGATACCCCGCCGGACAAAAACATACCGGTAATCATGGCCCTTATCGGTACCTGGTACAGCAATTTTTTCGGATCACAGACGGAAGTTATCCTCCCCTATGATCAATACATGCACCGCTTTGCAGCCTATTTCCAGCAGGGAAACATGGAAAGCAACGGCAAACATGTATCGCGCAATAACCAAACCGTTACCTACCAGACCGGGTCTGTTATCTGGGGTGAACCGGGCACTAACGGGCAGCATGCATTTTACCAGCTTATACACCAGGGCACCTTGCTGATCCCGGCAGACTTTATTGCGCCGGCCATCAGCCACAACCCCCTTGGTAACCACCACGTAAAACTGCTGTCCAACTTCTTCGCGCAGACCGAAGCGCTCATGAACGGCAAAACACCGGCCGAAGTTCGCGCAGAACTGGAAAAATCCGGCCTGTCAGAAAATGATATTACAGCGCTGCTACCGCATAAAGTATTTGAAGGCAACCGGCCAACGAATTCTTTCCTCCTTAAAGAAATAACCCCGTTTACCCTCGGAGCACTGATAGCGCTGTACGAGCACAAAATTTTTGTTCAGGGCGTTATCTGGAATATCTACAGCTTCGACCAGTGGGGCGTTGAACTGGGTAAACAGCTGGCCGGTAAAATCCTTCCCGAACTGGAAAACGAATATCCTGTAACTGATCACGACGCGTCCACCAACGGGCTCATCAACGCATTCAAAAAGATGAAGGGGTAGTTATGGGTCAACTGGTATTGATTTCAGCTAATAAGTGTTTGCACTTAGCCTAACCAATATCTGGGTTATGTCCCATCCCAGGCGGGTGGTGCTTGCAAGTAACGCTTTGCGGACTTATTTTTATGGTTTACATATTTTTATCCAGCCCATTCCGTTAATATGAACATTTAACAAAATCTGCCAAAACCACCTTCATATGAGAGCCAGAAAGCTGCTTTTTTTGTTCGTAGCTTGTGTATTTTCCCTGATTGCAACTGCTCAGAAAACGGTTTGGACCGATGCGGGAGACCGCGCGATTGACGCAGTGCGGCGAACAAATCCCGGCATGCCCCTCCGGTTCAGGCTGGTTTCGTTTGACAAAGCTGAGGCATCCCGCCTCCAGCAACAGGCCGGCCGGTTAAACCCCGCGGCCCGCACAGCCCCCGGGGCAGCCAGCTTTCCACTGCCTTTGCCCGACGGCAGGATGATATCAACTTTGCTTGTCGACGCCCCGGTCCTTTCCCCCGAATTGCAACTGTCCCGACCCGATCTTCATACTTACCAGCTGCTCAACAGCATGGATAATACCATTGCCGCCCGCCTCACCATCTCGGGGAATGGCGTGGCCGGCATCATTTTCACAGAAACGGGTACCGCTTACATCAGCCCCGCAGGGCCCGGCTTCCCCGATCTTCATATCGTTTATTACCTGAGGGATCTGCCCGCTCACCTGCCTATCTCCTGCAACGTTAAAGATGATCTTTCCGGCCTCCGGCCGATGGCTCCCCAGGCAGGAGACGGGAAAAAAAGAACCTTTAAACTGGCGATCGCGGCAACCGGGGAATACACCGCCTGGGCCGGCAGCCAGTCGAACGCCCTCACGTATATCACCACCACCGTAAACGATATAACGGCCATCTATGAACGCGATGCAACCGTGAGTTTCACCCTGGTCAGCAACAACAGCATCATCTATACGGATGCCACCACGGATCCCTATGCCACCGTTTCCTTTCCCACTTCTACAACCTTAAACAGCAACCAGACAACGCTTAACAGCAATATCGGCAGTGCCAATTACGACCTGGGGATGGTGTTTAACAATGGTTGGAACGGCGGGCTGGCTTCAGTCGGCGTGGTCTGTAACAACACGTTCAAGGGACAGGGTGCCGCAGGCCTCAATTTCGGCGTGGGTGCAAATCCTGCGGCGGGGCCCCAGGGACCCATTTTCGCCGGCACCGTTGCCCATGAAATCGGCCACCAGTTCAGCGCCACCCATTCGTTTGCTGCCAGCAACGGCGGCTGTTCCGGCAACACTACAGTCGCCACTTCTTACGAACCCGGCGGCGGCTCTACCCTGATGGCCTATGCGGGCACCTGCAGCGGCAATTCTTATCAAAACAATACCGACCTCTATTTTCATGCTGGAAATATCGCCCAGATCCAGAGTTACCTCTCCACCGGCGCCACCTGCGAAATACCGGTGACCCTCAGCAACCGCCCGCCCACGATAATGGTGCCTGGCACAAGTTATACCATACCCGTCTCCACACCATTCATGCTGAAGTCAACCGGCACTGATCTCGACGGCAACACGCTGCTGTATACCTGGGAACAAATGGACCCGGCCGCTGCGGCCACCACTTCGCCACCCCAGGCGACCGCGACGTCGGGCCCTAACTTCCGGTCTTACCCGCCTGCATCAAAAAACAACAACCGCACCTTCCCAACCATTGACGATATCATTGCGGGCAACAGCCCGGTCTATGAAGTATTGCCGTCTATAACACGAACCATGAATTTCCGGGTTACGGTCCGCGACGGCGCGGCCGGTGGCGGCGCAACGGCTGAAGCCAATGTGTCTGTAGCGACCAACGCTGTGGCTGGACCATTCCTTGTTACTTCGCAGTCGTCTGCCACCAGTTGGACAGCCAACGGAAGCAATACGGCGACCATCACCTGGAACGTGGCGAATACCACGGCTTCGCCGGTGAGCTGCCCTAATGTGGACATCCTTTTTTCTATCGACGGCGGGTATACGTATCCTTACACGCTGCTCGCCGCTACCCCTAATGATGGTACACAGACGATTACCATCCCCAGCCTGAACACGTCCATCGGCCGCATTAAAATACAGGCCTCCAACAACATCTTTTTCAATATCAACGGCGGCGACATCACCATCACCTCTGCCTGCACGGCGGAAGGAACCACCTTTACCCCATCAACCGGGGTCAGTGCACCGGCGGGCAGCTCATCACTTGCCCTCACGCTCACCCCGGTGTATGGCAGTGTGGTAACACCGGCCGGCACGCTGGCTTCAACAGACCCGAATACCAACCTGGTGCTTACCGATAGTATTTCACGGGCCGGCCGCGCCTTCACCAATGTGTACACCTACGACAGTTATTATTTCACAGTCAATAAGGCCGGCAGCTACACCTTCACGGTCAGTGGGGCATCGCCCGTTATCATTAACCTGTATGCCCAAACGTTTGACCCCGCCAACCCCACCAATAATTTCATAGCTTCCAACGGTTTGTATGGTAATGTTTCGGGCTCGGTTTACCTCAGTTCAAATATCACCGCCACGCTTACACCGGGGCGTTATTATTACCTGAATGCGGGTACTTTCTCGGCCACCCAGCCTACCCTGCCCGCGAATTACAGCGTTGCGACCAGCGGCGTAGCGGGCGGAGGGCTGTATTCCGGCCCGCAAAACTCCGGCGGATCCTTTAACTATACCTATGTGATTGTGGACAATGCCACAGGAAATATCAAAGCGATCGATCCGGGGTCTAACCTGAGCAACAGCAACACCTACCCGGCAGGTATGTATTCGGTATATGGCATGTCCTATGCCAGCAGTATTTCAACTTCTGTACTGAACACCTACGTGGGCGGGCCTTTCAGCACCCTGAGCAACGACCTCCTCTATAATCCCGGGGCGGTTTGTGGCAACCTTAGCAAGAACATGTTAGCGGCTAATATTTCGGCTGCATTACCGGTAAAATTACTGCCGCTCACCGCTGCCAAAAACGGGAACACGGTGGTGCTGAAATGGGCCACGGCCAGCGAGCAGCACAATAGTTACTTCAGCATAGAACGGTCTGCTGACGGACTTACGTTCAGCACCAGCATCGGCCGCGTAAACGGCAATGGAAACACCGATTCACTCAGCCATTATGGATTTACAGACAGGGCGCCTGTGTCGAACTGGAACTATTACCGGTTAAAACAGGTTGATCTCGATGGCAGAGCCAGTTACAGCAACACCGCAAAAATCAATTTCAATGTCACGGAAGCGATGCAGTCTGTTTACCCGAATCCCGTACAAAACACGCTGCACCTGGTATACGATGCGCCTGTTCCGGCAGCGGTACAGTGGTCGATTATCAACAGCGGGGGCTCCACGGTAACGCAGGGTCGTTTCCAGGCGGCTTCCGGTGGCAATCCGATGAATGTAGAAGTCGCTTCACTGCCAGGAGGTACCTACCTGCTCAAGACGGTCTCCAGCGGAACCGTACTCATCAGGAAATTTGTAAAAAAGTAAAATCCCGGTATTCACCTGCCATAAATGAAAGACCCCGGAAAATCCGGGGTCTTTTTTATTAAGCTGGAGGTAAAATCAATTTACCATTTATCTACTTCTTCGGTGGCGCTTTCATTGGTCACGGTACTTGCCGTGATAGGAACAACCGGTGTTTCTTCCGCTACCGGAAGGGAAACCGGCTCTATCCCGGCACTCACAACCACATCTTCCATTTCATTTTCGCCGGCAAGCTGGTCGTGGTTGAATGCATCAAAATCAAAATCCGGCATTAATTCCGTCTTTACATAATCTACTGCCTCAACCAGTCCCTTGATGAATTTATTGAAGTCCTCTTTGTACAGAAATATTTTGTGCCTGTCGTATCCCTCGCCTTCAAATTTCTTCCTGCTTTCCGTAATAGTGAGGTAATAGTCGTTACTGCGGGTAGCCCTTACATCAAAAAAATACGTTCTTCTTTTCCCGGCCCTGATGCGTTTGCTGTAAACGCTTTCCACCCTTTTTTCATTGTTGTTATCGTACGCCACAGTAGTTTAAATTTTCAGATTAGCTAAATTTTGGTTTGGAGAATACCTTACAAATATAATATTGTTTTAGAACTGGCAAAATTTGATCGGGCTTTTCCAAAACAGCAAAAAACCCGTGTTTTTGGACGTTTACGGGCCTGCGGGAGGCCGGGCGCGCCTGCCATCATCTGCCGTTAGCCGCCGCCGTTAGAGCACAGCATTCTGCGGGTTGGCCTGTTCCTGCTGCTGTTGCTCATCGTATAACTTCCGGTAATAGCCGTTCCGTGCAAGGAGCTCGGCATGCTTTCCCTGCTCTACAATTTTACCTTCGTCCAGTACCAGGATGGTGTCGAAGTCGAACAGAGAAAAAATCCGGTGGGTAATGATTAGAGCTGTTTTATGCTCGAGAAAGCGATACAGGTTGCCGATAATTTCATTTTCCGTCCTGGCATCTACGGCACTGAGACAGTCATCGAAAATGACCATACGGGGTTCTTTTATCAGCGCCCGCGCGATTGAAATCCGCTGCTTCTGGCCACCGCTCAGGTTAACGCCCCGCTCGCCGACGAGTGTGTTGTACCCCTTCGCGAAACCCTGTATTTCCTTATCTACGCTGGCATTGTGCGCGGCAGTTTCCACTTTGTCAATTTCCGCGTCTTTTACACCAAACTTAATATTACCCGAGACCGTGTCACTGAATAAAAAAATATCCTGCGGCACATAACTGATTTGTTCTCTGAGGGCCGTCAGGCGAAGGGAACGGATATCGTGCCCATCGAGCAGGATTTCCCCGCTGTCCGTATCATACATCCTCAGCAGCAACTGAGCCACCGTGGATTTACCACTGCCTGTTCTGCCAATAACAGCGATTTTCTGACCCGGTTTAACATGACAACTAAAATCCCGGATGGCTTTGATACCGGTATCGGGGTACGTGAAGCTGACGTTCCGGAACATAATATCTCCTTTCAGTTCCGGGGTGACAGCGGCAGGTTCATCCCTGATTTCTGGCGTCGTGTTAAGAAATTCATTGATTCTTTTCTGCGAGGCAGCA
>JBBROE010000167.1:0-5780 GCA_038229695.1 Chitinophagales bacterium
GTAGGTTTGTTCATTGAGAGCCGCCCGGGCAGCGTCGCTGCGGTGCTCCATTAATAGGATAACCTGATTATTCTTGATGGCTTTGTCGCGGACCGGTTGCGTCGCCAGCGGTGATAGTCTTCAAACATACGGTCAAGGAAAATTGCGCCGCTCAGGCTCCAGTAAGCGCCGTCGTAGCGGTATTGATCATCTCCGGCGAAGAGCGCAACGCGGTATCCTGCGATGGCGTTGATGCCAATCCAACGCAAAAACTGCAGGTGAAAGGCCGGGGGTAATTTAAGGTTGAGGGAGAGACCCGCACCGGCGGGTATCAGTAGCGCGTTTTTGCTGATGAGGGTCTGGTTATCGGTTTTGCTGATTTCGGTATTGACGGTCCGGCCATACCCGGTTTCCATCACGAGGCTGGTTTCCCACAGACCATGGCGCATCAGGAAGGGCTCATAATAAACCGTGCCGAGATAAAGTCGCCGGTCGGTATGGTTAAACACTGTTCTTGATCCCGGCACAGGCGTACCCTCTTCTTCCAGGTTCATGTAATAACCGCCGATACCGATCTTGTATTTGTCGTTGACCACCACCCCCACGCGGTAACCCCAAACGTTTTGTCTTTCGCCGTTGACATAATAAAAGCGCTGGTCGAAATCAGATGTGGGCTTAAACCGGATAGGTGCTGCCGGGGTCGTTTTTACGTCCTGCGCGAAAACAGGGGCCGCTGCCAGGAGAAGGCACAACAGTAAACTGACGAACAGGGATGTTTTCACGGTTTCCAGGGGATAAGGATATACCTGTCTCAAACGAAAAATCAGTCACTTTATTGAGCCATTTTAACAGGACCTCCGGCCGATCCTGCAACGGACCTCTTTTTTTGTTTTCTGGTAAGCGCCGGGAACCGGCACTGGCTTACATTTGCTCCTTCGATTATGGGACATAAAAAACTAATCAGGTTTGCTGCTATCAGGGAGTTTTCGAATGTGCTGGAATACCCCGAGCAAATGCCGGGCCGGTGGCAGCAATTTTTCGGCAACAACAACCCCCTGGTGCTGGAACTGGCCTGCGGCCGCGGGGAATATACGCTTGGGCTGGCAAGCATGTATCCCGGCGTTAATTTTATAGGGGTTGATATTAAGGGCAACCGTTTATACAACGGGGCGAAAAAAGCCCTGGAGGAACATCTGACAAACGCGGCGTTTCTACGAATCCAGATCGACAAGCTCATGGCATTCTTTGCCCCCGGGGAAGTACAGGCGATTTGGATCACTTTTCCCGATCCGCAGCTCCGCACGTCTAAAGCGCGGAAACGCCTGACGCATCCTAAATTCCTGCGCATTTACCAGCAATTAATCGTTGCAGGTGGGGTGATTCACCTGAAGACCGACTCCCCTGATTTGTACCGCTTTACCAAAACAGTACTGGATGCATACGGCATGCTGCCCGATGAGGATACGGATGACCTGTACAGCGGAGCGAATCTGCCGCCTGTGCTTCAGATCAGGACACATTATGAATCCCTGGATATTGCAGGATCGAGCCGGGTGCATTACCTGCAGTTCCGCCTGCCTGCCAATCCGTTACCGGACATCGACAAAACCCTGCAGGAACAATTAAAAGTTTATGAAGCAGCCACTGAAGGAGGGCGTTGATTTTTATTATAACGAGGATGGCTACCTGGTATTTACGGCGGCCTATCACCTGGAACGCGGCTATTGCTGCGGCAATGGTTGCCGGCACTGCCCGTTCTCCTTCGAAAATGTGCCTGAGCCACAGCGCTCGGCGCTGCTCGCAAAAAAGCAGGGAAACTAATTCATTTTACTGCACACGATAACCGATCGCAGCCGCATAAATAATACCGATGGCAAAGTCCAGGCTTCCCAAAAAAAATACAGGCGTCACTTCGCCCCGGTACCCAGCCGTGGTAAAGGAGGGCTCATTTTTTGAGCAGGTATACCAGGTGGCCAGGCAGATTCCCCGGGGAAAGGTCACCTCTTATGGTGCCATTGCGGCGTGCCTGGGAACGGGATTATCCGCCCGCATGGTGGGCTGGGCGATGAATGGCGCCCACCTGGTGAAGCCAAAAGTACCGGCACACCGCGTCGTGAACCGCAATGGAATGTTGACGGGAAAGCACCATTTTAAAACGCCCACCGAGATGCAGGACCTGTTGCAGCAGGAAGGGATAACGGTGGAAGAAGATACGGTGGTAAATTTCCGGGAACGATTCTGGGATCCGCGAGAACAGCAGCTATAATATAAGCTTCAACTATACTGGTAAATGCCCTCAGTGATAATAAGGGCTGATAAAAAGATATACCAGCACCCCCGTCATCGATACATAAAACCAAATCGGCCAGGTGATGCGCGCCAGGCGTACATGCTGTGGAAATTCGGCTACCAGTGCGCGGTAGGCCGTAAACAGCACAAAGGGCATAATGATCGCCGCAAGAAAGATATGGGTGCTCAATATAAAAAAATAAATATAGCGGATCGTGCCGGTGCCCCCGAATTTGGTATCTCCGGCCAGGATATGGTGACAAACATAGGACAGCAGGAATAAGACAGACAGGATCATCGCTGTCAGCATCAGCCGTTTATGAAGAATAAGTTTGCGCAGTTTTACAGCCACCAGCGCAAGGGCGAGCAGGATAGTAACTAGGGTATTGATTATGGCATTGACAGTCGCAAAAATATGCACGTTAAAACCGGGTTGAATGTTGAGGTGGAACGCGCCCATAGCGGCCACCGCCAGGAAAATCACCACGCTGAACAGCCAGATGATCGTACTTGCTTTTTTATCGTTTTTTTGAATAGCAGGTGCCAGCAGGTTCATCATCAGTATCGGGGTTTACGGTTGAGGTAAATAAAAAGAAATACAGCGAGGGGGGTGATAATGAATACGGGCCATATGGCAGCCAGTTCGGTAACGAGGGCAGATTTCTTTTTCCGATCTTTTTCGAGCATCAGCAGGACCATATCGTTGCCCAGTTTTTCCATCGCTGCCGAATCGGTGCCATCGTAATAACCTCTTACCACCCGGTCTTTGTCGAGCAGCGTAAAGCGGCTGGTGTGCACGAAGGAGGAGTCCACGGGCTCATCCGTATATTTATCCACTTTCAATTCTTCGAAGGCAAAATTATAGATGGCTTTGGTATCGCCGGTAAGCAGCCACCAGTTGTCTGAATTGATGTTATACCGGTCTGCATATTTCTTCAGTACGGGCACACTGTCCCTTACCGGGTCTACGGAAAAAGACAAAAACTGCACAAAACTGGTGTCCGCATATTTAATGTTGTCCTGGTGTTTGACGGCATCCTGCAGGGTTTTCATATTGCGGGTAAGCGTCGGACAGATCGACCCGCAATGCGTGAAGAAAAAATCGATAACGATTATTTTTCCGCTGAGTTGATCGAAGGAGACCCGCTTGCCGAGCTGGTTGGTAAGCGTGATATTGTTCACCTGGTGCCACAAAGTATCTGACGTTTCCCGGCCATCCTTTATACTCGTGATGATAGAATCTTCAAAATAGTGCCGGGGCATGACGACGGCATTGTCGCCATAATGCTTAACCAGCAGGTAGCTGATAACGGGCAGCAGGATAGCAATGCAGAGCGCCAGTACAGCTTTTTTATTCACGGTGGGGAAGTGATTTAATAAAAAACCATCGCCGGGGGGCAATGGTTGATGAGATGAAAAATATTGTTAACGCACCACCGCCTTACTCAATAGACCCGGGCTTTTTAGCCTCTTGTCCCTGTTTAACTGGCGCCTGCTGCTTGCTTTGTTCAAGATGATTCCTGTCGTAATTATTGCGCAGGTTTTTATAAGAATTACCATCCCACAGGAATGCCCCGATGAACCACAGGAAAAGCATGGCAGGGATAGCAATGGTCATAATCAGGTTCCGTAATTCATGACCGAGGTGCATAAACTCTGCAATAATGAAAAATGCCTTGGCCAGCGTCAGGATGATGAATACGCCGTTGAGCAGGTGTTTAACCAGGTGGGGGTTAGAAAAAGTGATTTCGTAGTAACTGATGGCGAGTATCAGTTCAACAACAGTAATGTAAAGGAGAATTCTGAAGGTCTTCCAGATCGCTTTCGTATCAAAAGTATGCTCGTTGGCGAGCTCCATTTGTTCTACCGTGGTGACGTTTGACATATAATTTTATTTACGGATTATCCGTTGCTTACATTAAAAAAGATAGAAACACGTGAACACAAACACCCATACGAGGTCTACGAAATGCCAGTACAGCCCGGCCTTTTCGATCATCATATAGTGACCACGTTTATCGAAGACCCCTTTCCAGGTCATTATCAGCATAATGATATTGATGATAACGCCCGAAAAAACGTGGAAGCCGTGAAAGCCGGTGATCGTAAAAAAGAAATTGGTGAAATTGGTAGTCGACTGCGACCCGTCTATGTTCATGAACGGGTTCCTGCCCCACCAGGCACCTTCACCATGCATGTGTGTCCATTCCCAGGCCTGGCAACCGAGGAAAGCCAGCCCGCCCAGGATGGTCAGCGACATATAAAACATCACTTTTTTGCGGTTATTTTCATGCCCCGCTCCAACTGCCAGTACCATGGTGACCGAACTCATAATGAGGATGAAGGTCATGAGACTCACGAAAGCCAGCGGAATCGGCATTTCACCCACAACGGGGAATGACCGGAAAACATGGTTCGGATCGGGCCAGCTGTTACTGGAGAAACGGATTGTACCGTACGAGATCAGGAAGGCGCCAAAAGTAAATGCATCACTCATCAGAAAGTACCACATCATCAGTTTGCCGTATTCCACATTGAATGGACTTCGTCCTCCGCTCCACCACTTTCTGTCCGCCGTAATAGTTTGTGACATGTACGTTAGTTAAAATTTATTCAAATGTATTAATACGCGCTGAACCTGCCAATTGTCTTAAACGTTTCCCGGTTATTGAATTAAGATAAAAAATACAAACAGATAAATCCATAGGATATCTACAAAATTCCAATAAGTTGACGCCACTTCGATCGGCACCATATTATAACTCCGTCTTCGGGCACTCAGTGACTTCAGAAAAAGTACCAGCAACGTTATTACCCCGCCAAGGACGTGCACGGCATGGATCGCAAAAATGATAATAAAAAATACGCCGCCACCCGATCCCTCTATTTTAACGCCCAGTCTTTGCAGCTGCATATACCCGATTACCTGCATCAGGATAAAAAGGACGCCCATTCCCGTTGTGACGCCCAGCAGCCGCCTGTATTTTGGCATGTTCCGGCTTTTAAAAGCGGCCGTCGCCAGTTGCATCAGTATGCTGCTCGCAAGCAGGACCGCAGTCGAATACCAGAAAATCGCGGGCATGCTAAACCCTATCCAGCCCGGCTGCTGCCGTTTCACAATGTATGCGCTGGTTAGCCCTGCAAACATCATGATTATGCTGCCGATCCCCACCCACATGATAAACTTGTAGGGGTGTATTTTTTTCCGCTGCCGGTTTTCACCGGAAGAGGCAGGTTGTTCTTGTCTCAATGTAGGTATAGTGACCATGTTTTTTAATTTGCCTAAGCCCCAATCGTCTTCATCCATTCCACCATTCCAACCGGCTCCAGCGTTTGGTGCAAAGGTACTTTGTTTAACAGCAGCGCCAGCAGTACAACCGGCAGGTAAATATAACTGCCAAACATCACCCGGCGTGCTGCTTTGCGTTCCATCTCCCGGTACAGCCGCACACATTGCCAGACCATCGCCAGGTTGGCCAGGAAAATAATTGCAGCACTCAGCCAGCCACTCA
>JBBROE010000168.1:0-5738 GCA_038229695.1 Chitinophagales bacterium
CCAGTTGTACACCGGCTTCACGACAGGCCTTTATCATATCCTCTGCATCACTAACGGTGGTAGACATGGGCTTTTCACACATCACCTGTTTGCCGGTCTTCGCAGCACGAATAACATATTCCCGGTGCATCGAATTGGGGAGCACCACGTAGATGATGTCAATCTCCTTGTTATGGGCAATCTCATCGAAGTTCTGGTAGTTGTAAATATTTTTTTTGTCGAGGTTATATTTTTTCGCCCACTCCACCGCTTTGGAAGGCGTACCGGTAACAATACCCGCCAGGTAACAGTTGGTTGTTTTTTCAAGAGCCACTGCCAACTGGTTTTTCGCATAACTGCCTAAGCCGACGAGCGCAACGCCCAGTCTTTTACCCGGCGCAGCAGTCTTTAACACGGCAGCAGGCTGTTCGGCCAGCGACAGGCCTGCGAGCGACAGCCCGATACCGCCACTCATTTTCTGAATAAAATCACGGCGTGACTGAGCATCTGACATACGATAATGTATTGGGAGTTAAAAATGTTCCCGGCTAACGGCCTGGTCCAACCAGATAACCGATTCACCGTCTCCCTAAAATAGGAATAATACCCCTATCCCGGCGCAAATTTCTTAACAACCCGGTTTTGCATCGCCCGTTTTGTGAAATCGCTGAGGAACCGGCTGATAACTGGCTTATATTTTGTTCCAAGTGGAAGGCAATCCGGCTTGGTTGCCGTACTGCCCCGACTGTATTCATCAAGATTTAATTTTACAACATTAAAATATATATCATGGCTAAAATCCCAAAACCAGAAATCGATCCGCAGCCCACACAGCCTACCCAGCCCCCGGTTATCCGCTGAGCGCTGCACGCAATTTATGCGCTGCCATAAACAGGTTTGTCGCTAAACAGCCGGCAAGATGCACCCGTTGCTGCGGTTAATGGTTTGCATGGTATGCCGCTGTCTCATTTTCTCCAGATGATGCAAACAATTTGCGTAATTTGTACGCTTAATTTGCATGTATCATTTATACTGTTTATGATGAGAAAAATGTTCAGCGGTGCCATCGGTATGTGTATGGCCGCATCAGCTTTTGCACAGGATACTGTACCAGTGGCACTTTTCCGGCTGGCCGCTTCAAGGCTTGCACCGGCCACGGAACAACTGGTGGATAATAATTTTAACAACCGCCCTAACTGGCTGCCGGGCGATCGCTTCTGGTACCGCATACTCACACCCGCCGGTAATGATTTTATCCTCATTGACCCGGTAAAGGCAACGCGAACGGAGGCGTTCGACCGCCCAAAACTTGCCGCAGCACTTTCAGCGGCTGCTCATGGTCGTTATGATGCTGATCACCTGCCTTTCCAATCGTTCAGTTACTCGTTCGACGGAACGATGATCTATTTTTCTGCAGCTGGTAAAAACTGGCAGGCTGACCTTCGCCAATACAGCGTTCTGCCGTCGGACCATCCCGTGCCGGCTGCCCCGTCACGGCGCGGGGGCAATACGGCTATCTCTCCGGACGGGAAAAAAGAAGCGTTTATCAAAGACTATAACCTGTGGGTGCGCAACCTTGCATCCCGCAGCGAAACCGCACTCACCACGGATGGCGCGAAAGATTTTGGCTATGCCACCGATAACGCGGGGTGGACGTCCAGCGACCGGCCCATTCTGCTGTGGTCGCCCGATTCCCGCAAAATAGCGACGTATAAACAAGACCAGCGCAACGTCAGTGATATGTACCTCGTCACCACCAACGTCGGTAAGCCCACGCTCAGGTCCTGGAAATACCCCTTGCCCGGCGATAAGGACATCATCACCATCCAGCGGGTAATCGTGGATGTGGATACCCCGCATGTGACCGTCCTTAAAATGCAACCCGATCCCCGGCGAGGCACGCTGTGCGACGATATTTCCTGCGGCGGCACCGGCTTCGATGATGTGGACTGGAGCCAGGACGGTTCCACGCTTGCCTTTGTTTCCACCACGCGCGATCACAAAACCGAAAAATTCCGCATTGCCGACGCCGGCACTGGTGAGATCCGCGAGGTGTTTGCAGAAACCGTGCCTACCCAGTTCGAATCGGGCCGCGGCGCCATCAACTGGAAATACCTGGAAAAAACCAACGAAATTATCTGGTATTCGGAACGCGACAACTGGGGCCATCTCTACCTGTATGATGCCCGTACCGGCCAACTCAAAAACCAGGTGACCAGCGGCGATTTTGTAGTGACACAGATGCTGAAAGCGGACGAAAAAAAGCGCGTCATCTATTTTGAAGCCGTGGGCCGCGAACCGGGCAATCCTTATTTCAGCTACTTGTATAAAATTGGGTTCGACGGCAAAGGGCTAACCTTGCTCAGCCCCGGGTTTGGTACGCATACCACCGTGCTCTCGCCCTCCGGGAATTTTTTCACAGACAGTTATTCCACCCCCGATATTGCGCCGTTGTCCGTCGTGCGGACCATTACCGGCAAACTGGTTATGCCGCTGGAAAAAACAGACCTTACCCGCCTCAAGGTGACGGGCTGGCAGGCGCCGGAAAATATCGTGGTAAGGGGGAAAGACGATACCACAAAATTATACGGGCTGCTGTTCCGGCCGTCCCATTTCGACTCCACCAAAAAATACCCGGTCATCGATTATATCTACCCCGGTCCGCAGGGAGGCAGTATCGGTTCGTGGAGTTTTGCCAGTGCCCGCGGAGATAACCAGGCACTTGCCGAGCTCGGCTTTATGGTAGTCGCCATTGAAGGAAGCAGCAATCCCTACCGCTCCAAAAGTTTTCATGACATGAGTTATGGAGATATGTCAGAAAACACACTGCCCGACCAGGTTGCGGGCATCCGGCAGCTGGCGGCCAGATACGGGTATATCGATTCGTCGCGCGTGGGAATCTGGGGACATTCGGGCGGGGGCTTTGCCGCGGCCGCAGCGATGTTCCGTTATCCCGATTTCTTTAAAGTGGGTATTTCCGAATCGGGTAACCACGACAACCGGAATTATGAAGACGACTGGGGTGAACGCTACAATGGCCTGCTAACCATGCAGCCTGGCGGGGTATCCAATTACGAAGCGCAGGCCAACCAGAACTACGCCAAAAACCTGAAGGGAAAACTGATGCTGGCGCACGGGATGATGGACAATAATGTACCGCCGTCTAATACGCTGCTGGTGGTGGAAGCCCTGGAGAAAGCCAATAAAGACTTTGACCTCGTGATATTCCCCAACAGCGCACACGGATACGGGCGCTACAGTTACTATATGATGCGCAGGCGATGGGATTATTTCCTGCTTAACCTCGCGAAGAAGATTCCTCCGCAGCAATTCGAGATCAAGATTGGCCCCGACCCCCGCAGTACCAACTAACTATCAGCGGTTGTTGGTTGCAGTTAGTTATTTGTCGGCCTGGCCGCAGTACCATGCCCGGCATCGTTGTGTCACTCTCTTGTACTGAGGTGCAGGGAGGAGCCGCTGCTCCGAGGTTATGCCGTATACGGGTGCGACGCAACAAAAGTCCCTCCGGGTTATACGGCCGGGCCCATCCCGCTTACACAGGGAAGCAAGCCAGTTCTTCGGCTTATCTTTACACTTAAATTGCCGATATGAAAGAAGTCTATATTATGTCTGCTGTACGGACGCCCATTGGAAGTTTTGGCGGCGTGCTGAAAGAATTGTCCGCCACGCGCCTTGGTGCGGTGGCCATCAAAGGGGCGCTGGACAGGGCCGGGCTCGATCCTAAACTGGTACAGGAAGTGCTGATGGGTTGTGTTATCCAGGCCAACCTGGGGCAGGCGCCCGCCCGGCAGGCCGCAAAGTATGCGGGGTTGCCCGACGAGGTGGTATGCAGCACGATCAACAAAGTCTGCGCCAGCGGCATGAAGTCGGTCGCTTTCGCCGCACAGGCCATCCGGCTGGGAGATGCCGATATTGTGATCGCCGGCGGCATGGAAAGCATGAGCAATATTCCCTACTATGCCGAGCATGTACGCTGGGGCAAAAAATTTGGTGACTCCACGATGGTGGACGGATTGCAACGCGATGGGCTGACGGATGTATACGACGGCAGGGCGATGGGTTGCGCCGGCGACTTGTGTGCAGCGCAGAATAATATTTCGCGGGAAGAGCAGGACAGTTACGCCGAAACCAGCTACCGGCGCAGCCAGGCGGCGTGGGAGCAGGGTTGGTTTACGAAGGAAGTGATACCGGTGCACATCCCGCAGCGAAAGGGCCAGTCCCTGACCGTTTCCCGTGATGAGGAGCCTTATAATGTTAAGTTTGAAAAATTTCCAGCGCTCACCCCCGCCTTTGGAAAAGAAGGGACGGTTACGGCTGCCAATGCCTCCACGCTGAATGACGGTGCCGCGGCCTTACTGCTGATGAGTGCGGAGAAAGCCACTGCACTGGGCCTGTCGCCCATTGCCCGCATTCTTTCCTGGGCCGACGCCGAACAGGCCCCCGAGTTATTTACCACCACGCCCAGTATTGCGTTGCCGGCGGCCGTCAGGAAGGCCGGCCTGCAAATGAATGATATTGATTTTTGGGAAATCAATGAGGCGTTTTCGGTAGTGGGTATAGAAAACAGCCGGCGGCTGAAACTGCAACCGGAGCAGGTAAATGTACATGGCGGCGCCGTGAGCCTGGGCCATCCCCTGGGCGCCAGCGGAGCACGCATCCTGGTGACGCTGCTGCATGTATTGCAGTCGCGCAACGCTCAATATGGCGCAGCCGGCATCTGCAATGGCGGCGGGGGAGCCAGTGCCATGGTGATCGAAAACCTGCAACGGTAACCGGGCGGGTAAAGTTGTCAGCGAATAATCATTAACGTTAGTGAGATCGGTAATACGGGGTTGGTCATTTCCTCTACCGCCCGGGCACCCCGCGCATTCCCCGTAATTAACCCATGGAATGTACGATCTATGCCCCGTACATTGTTAACAGGGGGTTAACCGGGAAAAAAAATCTGGCTACGATTAAACCCTGCATAATAAAACCGCTCTTATAGTGGTTATTAGTTACCACTTAAAATTTTAACCGTTATGAAAAAAATTACTTTGTTCGTGCTCGCTGCAATTTTATCGGCCGGGGCATTTGCGCAGACTCCTGTCCCGCCTGTGGCTGACAAAAAACAGGACATGAAAGATCTCCTTAAAGATATCCGCGATGAACGGATGGCAAAACGGGAGCGTAAAAATGACCTGAAAGCAGGGGACAAGGCTGATGCAAAAGCTGAAACCAAAGAAATCAGGGCCGACAAAAAAGACATCCATGCTGATGCTAAAGATTTAAAGGCAGATGGCGTTAAGCACCCTGTCGCAAGGGCTGATCGCCAGATTCGTCGCCAGAATCACCGTCGTCATTAAGCCAGTTGGTATTGGTTAATGGTTGCCCGCTTCCGAGCGGGCATTTTTTTTGCCGGCTGTCGCGCAATGATTCCTGATCTATATTGCAGTATGGAAATTATTGTACGTACGGCCGGCCCCGGGGATGCTGAAGCCATTGCCCGCCTCAGCCGGCAGACCTTCCTCGATACCTTTGCGCAGCAGAATACAGCCGCAGATATGGAAAAATTTATGGCCGGGCCGTTCAGCCAGGAAACCCTTGAAGAAGAAGTGCGCAGCGGCCGCGATATTTTCCTCCTCGCTGAAGGGGCGGAGCTGGCAGCGGGGTATGCCAGGCTGATTCCCCCGCGTGAAAATGGCCGTGCGGACGGAATCGAATTATCAAGGTTGTATGCCGAGCCACGTTTTATAGGG
>JBBROE010000169.1:0-5531 GCA_038229695.1 Chitinophagales bacterium
ATATCCATCATCATCGGCCGTTCGCCGCGTACGCCAAACATAATGGGCACACTGGGTCCGTAGATATCCGCATCCATCAGCCCCACTTTCGCGTTGCCCTTCGCCAGTGCAAGCGCCAGGTTAGCCGCAACTGTGCTCTTACCCACCCCGCCCTTTCCGCTCATGACGGCAATCACATTGCGCACCCTAGGCAACACCTGGCCGCCGTCCTTCCGGTTGGAGGTGGTGTCCGATGTAAAATTCACCGTAACCACGGCAGCGGGATCAGCCAGCTTCCTGATCGCCTGTTCACAATTCCGGCGCATCAGTTCTTTCAGCGGACAGGCAGGCGTCGTCAATACCAATGTAAAGGAAACAGCGGTCCCGTTAACCACAATGTCTTTAATCATGTTCAGCGTCACCAGGTCCCGGCCCAGATCAGGCTCCTGTACAGTGCTTAATGCAGCCAGAATTTGTTCCTTTGTCATGTATGAAAAAAAGGTTATGTTAAATAACTAATTTGCCGCAAAATTAACCAATCGCCTCTGCAATTTGTTCTAATTCTAAAAAATGAAGGTATTATCTTTGGCCGGCATCAATCCTAAAATACCACCACCATCACCGGAACGAAAATTGATAACCAGGTTATTGTGAAAGCCTGCTGCGATGCTGCAGAAAGCGCTTTTAAAAACTGATACGGATGAAAAGATTGCTACTCGTTGTTGTTTTTGCGGCAGCCCTGCTGTTCAGGGCGGAGGCTCAATTTTCACAGCTCAAAGATTCGGTCGTGCAATTATACGGGGTGATAATGACGGCCGACAGTCTAAAAGGAATTCCTTCAGTCAGCGTCATCGTAAAAGGCCAGAATCGCGGTACCATCAGTAACGACCAGGGCGTGTTTTCCATCGTCGTACTGAAAGGAGATGTAGTAGAGTTTACCAGTATCGGTTATAAGCCCAAGTCGGTTGACATACCCCGCAGCCTTGAAGGCAACCAGCAAAGCATTATACAGCTGATGGTAACCGACACCGTCTATCTCCCTGTCACCATCATCAAGCCCCGCCCCTCGCGGGAACAGTTTGACCGCGATTTCTTAAATACCGATATCCCGGCAGATGCCCTCGAAATAGCCCGTAAAAATACCGATGCGGCGACGCGACGGACATTGATGCGCGGCCTCGCCCGCGACGGCCAGGAATCTGCAAATTACGCACTGGCCCAGGGTGCCAAGAAATATTATTATGCCGGGCAGACCCCGCCGATAGGATTGCTCAACCCCCTGGCATGGGCTGACTTCATCCAGGCCTGGAAACGCGGCGATTTCAAAAATAAATAAAGCAGTACCGGCAGCGTCACTTTGGGCAGCATCGTTGTGTCACAAACCCTTCAGCAGCATATCATGAAGGATCAAAGGAACGTAAGTGCGCATAAGATATACCGATTGCAAACGCGGGCACAACCCGGCTGCCTACTTATCATGCTATAACAACTTCCGCTTATGAGTTATTCATTTTCCAGCATCGCCGTGATCGGCGCCGGCACCATGGGCAATGGTATCGCCCACCTTTTTGCCTTGCATGGGTTCAGGGTAAACCTGGTGGACGTGAACACCAGTCTCACCGGCCAGGCGATCGCCACCATCGGGCGTAACCTCGACCGGCAAATCCTCAAAGGCACCATCCGCCAGGAAGAAAAAGAAGCCGCGCTGTCTGCTATTCATCCTTTCGATTCCGTGAGCACAGGCGTAAAAGATGTACAGCTGGTGGTGGAAGCAGCATCCGAAAACACAACGCTTAAATTAAAATTGTTCCAGGAGCTGGATGCCGCTGCACCGCCGGCAGCCATCCTCGCCAGCAACACTTCTTCCATCTCCATCACCCGAATCGCCGCTGCCACAAAACGCCCCGGGAAAGTGATCGGCATGCATTTCATGAACCCGGTGCCGGTCATGCAGCTCGTGGAAGTAATCAACGGCTATGCCACGGAAAAAGCAGTGACTGAGGCGATCGTAGCGCTAGCTGCAGTGCTCGGGAAGACGCCCTGCGTGGTCAATGATTACCCCGGCTTTATCGCCAACCGTATCCTCATGCCGATGATCAACGAAGCCATATGCAGCCTGCATGAAGGTGTAGCCGGTGTGCAGGAAATCGATACGGTGATGAAGCTGGGTATGGCTCATCCCATGGGTCCGCTGCTGCTGGCGGATTTCATCGGGCTCGATGTCTGCCTGGCGATCCTGCAGGTATTGCAGCAGGGCTTTGGGCAGCCTAAATACGCCCCCTGCCCACTCCTGCTAAACATGGTAACCGCCGGCCGGCTGGGCCGTAAAAGCGGCGAAGGCTTTTATAGTTACCAGGGAAATGCAGCACCCGCCGTAAGCGGCATGTTCCACCGCTGATTTCCCTTACCAGATAAGCTTCAACAAACACGACCTTCAACGGGACCGTATCAACGTATTACAACTGTCTGCGTAATGCGCCCGCTGCTGTTGTTCAGCACCACCAGGTAGATTCCCGGCGCCAGCGCAGGAAGCCCGATCGTTACCGTACCCGAACGGTTCTTCAGCGAGCTGCTGAACACCGCTTTGCCGTCCGCGCTGAACAGCACAACATCGGAAAAGACACCCGGCAGGCGGAGGGTAAGACTTCCATTTGCTACCGGTGACGGATAAACGAAAGAAGAAACCTCTGTGCCGCCCGAGATGCTAATCACCTTTGAATAGCTTACAGCATTATCCGCGTCAATTATCTTCAGCCGGTAATATAATTTTGCGGCGGCGGCGGGCTGGTGCGTGAAATGATAGCTTCCTGCCTTCATGGCTTTTACGGAACCCGCCAACTGAAAATGGACCGGGTCCGGCGCATATTCAATGTCATACCTGTCTACATTTTCTTCTGCGGCCACTGTCCAGCCCAGCTCATTTTTTCCGGCAATACTTTTTCCCCCGAATGCACTAAGTGTCACCGGCAGCGCAGACGCTGTAGCTACCACGCGGTAGATATTGCCGTTCAGCGTAGTGCTGTACAATTCCGCATGTTCGGATTCGCCGAAAGCGGTGATGCCCGACTGCAGTCCTTTGAATTCAATCGTATCCGCCGCAGCACCGCCCGGAGGCACCAGCCACACATTGGCCGAGACCTCGTCCGCAAAAATATAATAGCCATAGAGCGCGGGGTACGCCTGCCCGCGGTAAACAAAACCGCCGATAACCGCCTCGCCGCCGGTAACGGGGTCATGCGGGTAATCGAGGAGCGGACCGGCATAAGTACCGGTAATCGTGCATCCCCCGTTGTACGCATGGGTGCCTTCCATACAGTGCCAGCCATAATTGATGCCTCCCGTGGTACCGGCCGGCCGGAAGTTGATTTCCTCCCAGGCATCCTGGCCGACGTCCCCAATCCACATGTCATGCGTCATCCTGTCGAAGCTCCAGCGGAAGGGATTTCTTAAACCAAATGCCCATATTTCATCGCGGATGTTATCGCCCGCGGCAAGGAAAGGATTGTCGGCCGGGATGGTATAAAAGGGGGGCGTGTCGGCCGTTGTCACGTTTATCCGTATCATTTTTCCCAATAACACTGTTCCGTTCTGCGCATTGTTGGGAACATCCCCCGCACCGCCGCCATCACCGGTGGCAAAATAAAGAAAGCCGTCGGCGCCAAAGTTGAGTTTACCCCCGTTATGGTTGCTATTGGAAGGATGGGGAATGGTAATCACCACCTGCTTCGAAGCCGGGTCAGCGGTATTGGGCGTGGCGGGATTGGTATGGTAGCGCGCCACCTCCACATCACCGTTGGTATTGGTATAGTATACAAAGAATAAACCGTTGCCGGCATACCCCGGGTGAAAGGCCAGGCTCAGCAAACCCCGCTCGCCATTATTAAAACTGGTGGGTACCGCCAGGAAAATGCCCAGGTAGCTAAATGTCTTATCGAAGACCTTTATATTACCGCCCTGTTCAACCACAAAAATCCGTTCACTGTTATCGCCGGCATTTACAATATCGACGGGCCGGGTGAGCCCCCCGGCGACAGGTAGCAGGCTCACGGCGGGCTGAGCAACCAGAAACTGCGGGCACAGAAAATTAGCCAGGGCAAAGAAACCGGCAAGGAAGATGCTGGCTGGCAAACGAAGGTAACGGTATGGCATAGCTGTAGTTTACGACTGGAAGAGCGGACGGGGCGGGGTACGTGCCTGTGGGCGTCACGGGAAAGCTACAGGCGGGTCAGCAAAGGAATGGGAACCCGAATAAGCTACAATAACCATACCGGCAGCCGGGCGGATCGCTTTAAGTCACCAGCTTTAAAACAGCCCGGGTAGTGGCCAGCCGGTTCATCGTTGCTTCCACCCGGTTCACAGGTATGCCGGTAACAATCCGGCAAAACAACTGCGCGTCCTGTTCAATGATCCGGCAGTTGTATTGTTTAAGCACCTGCATGATGTCATTCATTTCGGTATAATCGAACTGGATCTCATACCGGGCTTCCACCTGCTTTTGAACAACCGTTGTTACCTGCAACACCAGGGAGGCCGCGGTTTTATAGGCGTTGATCAGGCCGGGAACACCAAGCAGCGAACCGCCGAAATAACGTACCACCACCACCAGCACATTGGTAAGTTGCTTACTGTCGATCTGGCCCAGTATCGGCTTTCCCGCGGTACCTGCCGGCTCGCCGTCATCGCCTGCCCGGAACATATCCCGGGTGAGGCCGAGGCGGTACGCAAAGCAAAAGTGGGTGGCTTTCGGATGCGCTGTTTTTATGCCAGCCATCCGGCTTTTGAAATTATCCTTGTTTTCAATGGGGAATGAAAAAGCCAGGAAACGGCTGCCACGGTCGGTGAATTCGGCGCTGCCCGGCAATTCGATGGTTTGATAGGTATCAGGCGTAGTGGTCATGGGTAAGTCGGTGGGCACGGATTGAATTAAAACGGTTATGCAAAAATTATACTCGTTATGCGATCCCGGGAAGCGGCCGGTAATAATCGATACGATCCTGCTGCAGCTGTTCAGCCTGTACATGCAGCAGGCCGGGCAGCCGCGGTGCTTTTATGGCTACGGGTGTCTCATCCTCGGTACCGGCCGCTGTGAGGATGCGTATTTCATCAAAGCGTCCTTCGTCAAGGAAAGCCTGCAGCAGCCTTGTGCCGCCTTCTATTAAAACAGATTGCAGGCCAAGACCATGCAGGGCGCTACAGATTTGCTGAGGAGCGCCCGGCGCTTCTATACGTACATACCGCAGGTTATGATCAGTGCCGTCGCGCTGCAGGTTGAGTACAACGGTCGGTGTCTTTCCGTCGAACAACGCCAGCGTTGCGGGCAGGCGCAGCCCGCGGTCGGTGACCACGCGTACCGGGCTGTTGCCCACCCAGTGGCGGGTGGTGAGGGAAGGATTATCCAGCAAAGCAGTTTCGGTGCCGACCAGTATCGCCGCCTCTTCACTCCGCCAGCGGTGTACCAGGCGGTTGCTGAACGGATGGCTGATCAGCAGTCGTTCATTTCCCCGGTAGCCGGTAATGCCATTACTGGTCTGGGCCCATTTCAGCACGATGTA
>JBBROE010000170.1:0-5512 GCA_038229695.1 Chitinophagales bacterium
TATATTCTCGCATCGATCGTGGAAGAAGAAACGTTGAAGAAAGCCGATAAGCCAAAAATAGCCAGCGTCTACCTGAACAGGCTGGCGAAAAACATGCGCTTATCAGCCGATCCAACGGTAAAATTTGCACTGCGCGATTTTGGTCTGAAGCGAATTTATTTTAAGCATCTTGCCGTGCCGTCTCCCTACAATACCTATCTCAACACCGGTTTGCCACCCGGACCGATTTGTACCCCGTCCGAACAAACGATTGATGCCGTTATCACTGCACCGGCCACGCCCTACCTGTATTTCGTGGCCAGCCCCACGCTGGACGGATCCTCAAATTTTGCAGAAACGTACGGGCAGCACCTGGTTAATGCCAAGGCCTACCAGGCAGCCCTGGATAAACAGGCAACGCAACACCGGGCCGATTCCGGTAACTTAGTTCACTAGGGCATGACTAACCTGCAACGCCGACTATACAACAGCTTTGTTTTCCGGTTCGTGGAAGAAAAAAGCAAGCATATTATCTTGCCCGGCTTCAACGGCGTTCCCCTGTACAACGTGGTGGAATTCTTTGTCCAGCAGGTCAGGAAATCAGGATTTACAGAGCGGGCCGCCGCTGTGTCCTACCATTTTATCATGGCCATACCGCCCATCTGCCTGTTTCTTTTTACCCTGATCCCACACCTGCCTTTTGTTAATAAAAAGATGCTGGAAGCGCAGCTCCACTCTATCATTACTACCATTATCCCGGCCCATGAGTATAATAAAAATATTGTCACCTTTGTAAATGGCTTCCTGGAGCACTCGCCCATCGGGCTGCTCAGTTTTGGATTTATTTTGCTGCTTTTTTTTGGCTCCAACGGCATGATGGGACTCATGCGGTCTTTCAACAAAAACTACCCCGGTGCTAAAAAAAGATCAGGACTGCGCAAACGCTGGATTGCCATCCGGCTCACCTTGCTCATCATGCTCCTCCTCCTCTCCTGCATCCTGCTGCTGATCATGCAGGGCGCCGTACTTGAATGGCTGGGCGTTCACAATAAGGCCCTCCTAAAATCCATTGTGATGGTTCGCTGGGTTTTTATCGTCGGCCTGGTATTTTATTCATTTGCCTTTATTTACAAGTACGCCCCGGACATTACCAAGACCTGGCGGCTGGTGTCGCCCGGATCGATCCTCGCTACCTTCCTCAGTATTCTCGGCACTATTGGCTTCTCCGTTTTTGTGAGTAATTTTGGCCGGTATAATGCGCTGTATGGCTCCCTCGGGACCATCCTGGTGCTCATGATCCTCATTTATATCAACTCGCTGATACTCTTAATCGGTTATGAACTGAACGTAAGTATTCATTCTCTGCGGACGCCGGCTAATGCACAGCCGTCTGATGGCGTGAAAAGCGGCAAACCGGCGTAAACGCAACTAGTCGCCCGGGTTAGTTTTTACCCCGGACAACGTTTATCCGGTTATATTTGTCTTGCCTTAAACGGGCCATATGATAAAACTCCTCTACAGTATCATACTCATGGTGCTGATCCCGTTCGCGGGTGACCTGCAGCACGGCCTGGCCATCGGCAGCAGCATGCCCCAACCGGAAATGAAGATGAAGAATATCAGCGGCGACCTGGTGTCTCTCCGGGAAGCAATGGGTCCGGAAGGACTCCTGGTCATGTTCAGCTGCAATACCTGCCCCTATGTGATCAAAAACCAGGGCCGGACCAATGCCGTCTGCCAGTTCGCGAAAAACAGCCGGGTCGGCGTTATCCTCCTCAACCCCAACGCCGGTGGCCGAAATAACGGAGAATCACTTACGGACATGCAGCAGTATGCCCGGCAACAGCACTTCGACTGGTATTACGCACTGGACAGCGACAATGACATGGCGGATGCCTTTTCCGCCAACCGTACGCCCGAATGTTTTTTATTCGATAAAAATGCCCGCTTGGTGTACCATGGTGCTATTGACGATAGCCCGGCGGACATCAGCGAAGTAAAAAGAAATCATCTTCAACTGGCAATTGCCGAAATGACGGCAGGCAGTGCCGTGTCCGTGACGGAGTCCCGCTCCATCGGCTGTTCAATCAGGAGGAAGTCCAACTGACACGGATTTGCGCAGGGCCTTACGGTTTGCCGAGCAACAGGTTAATGTCCCGGTTAAACTGCAGCGGCGTGATGCCCGTTTCATAAAATTTTCGGTAGTGGGTTTGATTATTCACCATCAGCGTGGAAGGGATAGCGCCGCTCCAGGAACTGTCGATGACGGGGCAGAAGACATCGGCATTGCTTTCATTCAGCCAAACCAGGGGGACCGTATACCGGTGGCCGGCGGCAAATGCTTTTATCCTCTGGGGATAATAGGACTTGATGTCGAGGCTCACCAAAAGCAGTTCCACCTGGTTGTTATATTGTTTATCCAAAGTCGAAATAAAATACGGCAGTTCCTCATTACACGAAGCACACCAGGTCGCCCAGAAACTAACCACCAGCGGATTTTTGCTGGCAGCGATGTATTCCTGCAGTTCATTGACCGTCATTTTTTTCAGCTCCTGGCAGCGGACCGCCACGCAAAGGCAAAGGAGCAGGCCGGTAAACACATATTTATTCATCTTGATGGATTTGCGGGCCGGTTTCCCATTCTTTATACAACCCAAAGTACCGGTCCGGGGAAAGTGAGCGCTGCGCATATTGACCCTTCGCAGTTTTTTGCCGGAGGGCTTCATACAGGGTAACGGCACAGGCGACCGAAATGTTCAGTGATTTAATGATGCCTACCTGCGGAATAATGAAATTGCCATCTGCCATAGCCCGGATTTCGTCACTTACCCCCGAATGTTCATTGCCGAAAACCAGGGCAATGGAGGCCGTGAAATCTATCGCATGCAGTGAAACGGCCTCACTGTCGAGGTGTGTCGTGAGGATGCGCGAGTACCGGCTTCTTAAAACGCGAAAGCAATCGGCCGCATCAGTAAACTGGTGTATGGTCAGCCATTTTTCGGCACTGGAAGAACTTTTCCTGCCGAATTTTTTATGTGGCGGAATTTTTGTGTTCAGCACATACAAATCCTGCACGCCAACCGCATCGCAGGTGCGCATAACCGCAGAAATATTATGCGGGTCAAAAACATTTTCCAGGACAACAGTCAGGTTGCTTTGGCGTTTATCCAGTACCGATTCGATTCTTGCAGTTCTTTCTGGCGTCATATTTGCGTTTCCCGCTTTTTTAAGGCTGATGAGACAATTAAAACTATATAAAAAATAATAAATGGCGGGTTTACCTGAATTTTGATGACACCCGGAACCCTTTACCACAAACCACAGAACACCTCATTACTATGTTAAGAAAAACCGCTAAAATTTTCCTCCTGATCCTGGGGGTGGTCATTACCGCGGCATTCGCGGCCCCCTTTATTTTCCGGGATAAGATCAGGATGCTCGTAAAAAAGGAAATCAACAATAAACTGAATGCAAAAGTCGACTTTGCCGATGTCGATCTTTCCTTCGTCCGGCAGTTTCCGCGGGTGTCGCTGGGGGTAGACAGCCTCTCCGTAACCGGGAACAGGGAATTCAGCGCAGATACCCTTTTCAGTGCATCGGGGATAGACGTCGCCGTAAACTTCTGGGCACTCTTCGGAAACAACGGCTACGAGGTCTATGCCGTCAACCTCCGCAATCCGCGCATACACGCTATCGTTAGAAAAGACGGATCGGTCAACTGGAATGTCATAAAACCAGATACTGCTGCTGCTTCACCAGCCTCCGGCAAATCTCCTTTCCGGCTTCACCTGCAGCGTTATTCAATCAGCAACGGGTTGGTACGGTACGATGATGCGCAGGGTGGCATGAGCGCAGAAGTTGCCGGCCTTAACCATTCAGGAAGCGGCGATTTTACCTCGGAGAAGTTTACCTTGAAAACGACCACCCGTGCTGATGCCGTGACCTTTACCTACGGAAACATCCCCTGGTTATACCGGACAAAAACCGGGATCGACGCAGACTTTACCATCGACAACGGTACCAGCAGGTACGCGTTTAATACCGACAAAATAACCCTCAACGATTTACCGCTCTCCGCCACTGGTTTTTTCCAGGTATTGCCCGATAGCGCGTATGCCATGGATATCCAATATAATGCGCCATCCACGGACTTCAAAAACCTGCTCTCACTTGTTCCGGCCGTATATAGCAAAGATTTCCGGCAGGTAAAAACCAGCGGAAAAATTTTATTCAACGGTTTTGTAAAGGGCCGGTACAGCCCCGTATCCATTCCCGCTTACCAGATGAACCTGGGGATCAGCAACGCGTCGTTCCAGTACCCGGATTTGCCAACAGCCCTGAAAGATATCAATATCACCGCAAAAGTGGATAACCCGGATGGCGTAACCGATCACACTGTCATAGACCTCACCCGTGGCCACTTCGAACTGGGTAACGACCCTTTCGACATCAGGTTACTGCTGAAAAACCCGGTGACGACCCTGTTTATCGATGGAGCAGCAAAAGGAAAAATCGATCTCGGGCAGCTTACGAAACTTGTCAAACTAGACCCCGGGACGAACATCCGGGGCTTGCTCAATGCTGATGTAAACATGAAGGGAAGTGTAGCCGCCGTACAACAAAAACAGTATGACAATTTCTATATGGCGGGTAACGTCAGCCTCAATGGGTTCAACTATCGCTCTCCTTCCTACCCCGAGGGAATTACCCTGAAAAATCTCCAGGCCGGTTTTAGTCCGAAAACCATCGTTGTGACGGATGTACAAGGACAGTATAAATCCACCGCTTTCGCCGGCAACGGTGCGTTGGATAACGTGCTTCCATATGTCCTGAAGAACCAGCCGTTGTCCGGCATACTGAACCTGAAAGCCGACCAGGTTAAACTCGGTGACTTTATGCCTGCCGGCGCCGATTCAGTAAAACAGCCGGCGGGGGCTGTTTCACCTTTTGCGGTGCCCGCCAACCTGGCCATCACCATCAATGCCGCCGTAGATAAATTAGCCTATCAAAACGTCAGCCTTGAACAGGTTTCCGGTAAACTGGTCCTCAACAATGAAACCGTTACCATCGAAGGGTTAAAAGCCAGCGTGCTGGGTGGCTCAATGGTTGTAAACGGCAGTTATTCCACCAAAGAAAATAAGCTTCAGCCAGCATTCAGTTTTGATTATGCCGTGAACGGCTTCGATGTGGAAAAATCCTTTGCCAGTTTCAACACGGTACGGGCGCTGATGCCGGTGGGAAAGTTTCTATCTGGCAAAATCAACTCGGCCCTCACTATCAGCGGCGGCCTGGATAACAATATGAACCCGCTCCCCGGTTCTCTAACGGGCAAAGGCAACCTGCTGCTGGTAGAGGGCCTGCTGAAAAAGTTTGCCCCGGTGGAAAAGATAGCTTCCTTACTGCATATCGATCAGCTGCAGTCGTTTTCGATGAAAGACGTAAAAACCTATTTTGAATTTGCCCAGGGTAAAGTGCTGGTGAAACCTTTTACCCTGAAAGTGGAAGGAATCAATATGGAGATTGGGGGCATGCA
>JBBROE010000171.1:0-5503 GCA_038229695.1 Chitinophagales bacterium
AAACAGGGCCAATTGTTTGTCCAGTTTCCCCGGAAGCCAAATGTCATCGGCGTCCAGGAAGGCAATGAAGTTGCCGCGCGCTTTCGTCACGGCCGCATTGCGGGTGATGGTAACGCCCCTGTTGACATGCCCGTCATGCTCATAATAGCTGAAATTTGGCGGCCCTCCCGCGCAGTAGTTCCGTGCTGCCACACTGTGTTCAGGACTGGAGCCGTCATCAAATACGATTGCCTCCCAATGCGGATAAGTCTGCGCCGCCACGCTGTCTAGTGCTTCCTTCAGCCAGTCACTGTGGTTGAAAAAGGGAATGATAACAGAAACAAAGGGTTGTATGCCAGTCAATTTATTAAATTAAAACGTTCCGTCGCCGATGTATTTAAATTCATCAAAGCACATGCCATCAAAAACGCCACAAAACCTGCGCGCTTTCCAAGGTCGCTTACGCAAATGTTTTAAATTGCAGACATCGCAGGGTGTCCCTGCAACCACCTGATATGATTAAGATTGCCACCTATAATGTGAACGGTGTAAATGGAAGACTGCCCGTTCTGCTCCGCTGGCTCCGCGAAGAACATCCCGATATTGTATGCCTGCAGGAGCTCAAAGCCCCCCAGGAAAAGTTTCCCGAAACCGCCCTGGCTGATGCCGGGTACAACGCGGTATGGTATGGACAAAAAAGCTGGAACGGGGTAGCCATACTGGCCAGGAACGCAGAGATAGAACTGGTGCATCGTGCGTTCCCGGGGGAGGCAGAAGGCAATGCCAGCCGGTATATCGAGGCCATGGTTCGGGATATCAGGGTGGGTTGCCTGTACCTGCCCAATGGCAATCCTGCACCGGGACCAAAATATGATTACAAGCTGGAATGGATTGATGCGCTGCAGGTGCATGCAAAAAAACTATTGGCAAAACAGGAACCCGTTATGTTGTGCGGGGATTACAATATCATTCCGGAGGAGTTAGATGCTTATAAACCCGAACGGTGGGTAGAGGATGCGCTGTTCCGGCCGGAAGTGAGAAATGCTTATAAAAAATTATTGAAGTCCGGGTGGACGGACGCCATCCGCCACCTGTACCCTGAAGAGACTATCTATACTTTTTTCGATTATTTCAGGAATGCATTTTCCCGCAACGCAGGTCTGCGCATCGACCATTTCTTACTTAATCCTGTCCTGGCCAAAAGGTTGTCGGATGCAGGCGTCAGCCGGACCGTACGAGGCTGGGAAAAAACGAGCGACCACGCGCCGGTTTGGATTACGGTAAAAAACAAATAGCAGGCAGTTTGTCACCAATTTTATCGGCGTTACTTGCTATCCACCTCATTGATTTTATACCGCAAGATTTTCTCCAGCAGCGCCATGGGCAATTCTTTATTATGCGGAAACTGAATCGAACCCTTGCCCTGCTTATATCCCTTTAATTGATCAGCAAAATTGTGGTGTGCGGCGGGTGTCGCGTAAACACCGAGATGTTTACTGAAAGCCGCAAAGTAAATAAGTTGTTTGCCTTTCAGTCTATAAGCAGGCATCCCGTAAGACATGCTTTCCGCCGCTTCCGGCGCAGCCCTTAAAATCAGGTTGCGGATCGCCAGTAATCTTTTTGCAACAGGCTCCGGAAACCCCTGTATGTATTGGTCCACGTTCATGAATCCGTTTGCATTAATTACAGTAAAAATTTTTACTACAAAGCAATGCGACCCCGGCGAAAAATGCAGATCCTTACTTAACCGGAATTAAAACCTTCTCCATATTTTTTTCCCGGCACAACTGGTTGAAAGCTGCCACATCTTTATTCAGCAGCGAGTTCAATTGGCTTCTTAACCCGGTCCAAACTTTATCCAATGCCGCATACTGCTCCTTCTGCCCATTCGTGACATAGGGAACATTGGCATCGAGTTCACCTTTAAGGAAGATATAATCCGCACTCACCTTGTTTACGAAATTGATGACATCGTCATTGCTCTGCGCCTTATTCTGTACCAGTTCATCTTCCCATTGCTGTAATTTAGCCGTAAGTTTTCGACCCTGTGCAACGACCTCCTTCATCTGCACGGTATCCACCAGCTTTATAATTTCATTGACCTGCATTTTTATTTTACGGATTTGCAAAACTGATGCATGAATATCCCGGATCGCTTGTTCAGTTTTCATTGACCATTCCTGCTGCTCTGCATATTCCGCCGGTGTGGCAGTAATCCTGGGATCGGCAACGATGCTCACCGGAACAGCCTGGGTAGCTTTCCCCAGCGTGAAATGCGCTGTGTACTGGCCAGGCGCCGCGCGCCTTCCTTCATATGAACCTTCGATAAAAACATTAGGTACACCGGGTAAAGTAGGATAGCGTAAATCCCATACAAAACGGTTTAGACCGGGCCTGGCTGGCAGTAAGGGCTCCTCCCCGGGTCCGCCGGGAAAAGACACAAAGCCTTCAGCCGCCTTACCGGCAAAATGCCTTACCGTATCGCCATGCTGATCGGTGATGACGAGTCCAGGTGTCAAAGAGGAGTCTCCTTTCAAGGGTACCTGGTAGTAAAATACCACTCCTGATGACGGGTTGGTTCCCATGGAAGCGGCAGGCGTCCTGGGATAATTATCTTCTTCTACAACAGCCCGATCTAAGGTACTTGCACCTGAAGCCCGGTAGGCTGGCGAAGGATTATACACTTTGAATTCATCCGGTTTACGGTTCAGGTCCTGCTGCTCCAGCACGGTCAGATCGTCCAGTATCCAGAAAGCACGGCCCATGGTAGAGGCTATCAGGTTACCATCGTGTATCTTCAAATCGGTAATGGGGGTAACGGGGAGGTTCAGCTGCAGTTGCCGCCAGCTGCTACCCCCATCGTAAGAAATATAAAAACCGGTCTCCGTTCCTGCATATAACAAATCCTTGCGCACGTTGTCTTCCCGAACCACCCGGGTGTAGGCGCCATACGGTATCCCGTTGTTGATCCGCGTCCAGCTCTGGCCATAGTTGGTGGTCTTATAAATAGCCGGTGTGTAGTCATTGAACTTATACCGCGTGGTGGCGATATAGGCGGTCGCTTTATCGTGCGGCGATACCTCTATACAGTTCACCAGGCATTCTTCCAACCCGGCCGGCGTAACATTGTTCCAGGTTTTGCCGCCATCCTTCGTCAGGCTGACGATACCGTCGTCGCTGCCAGTCCAGATGACCCCTGCTTCCTGCGGTGATGCTTTGATATATGCCAGGGTACAATAATTTTCACCACCCGCTCCTTCATTGGTGAAGGGGACGCCGCTGACCCCCATTTTGCTGGTATCATGACGGGTAAGGTCACCCGAAATCACCTGCCACGATTTTCCGTAATCACTTGTTTTGAACACAGCATTCCCGCCATGGTAAAAAGTATGGGGCTCATGGGGTGACCAGGTTATCGGGGCATTCCAGTTGAATCGGTATTTCATGTCTTTTGGCTGCAGCGACTGGTACTGGATCGGGGCAATCATGACGGGTTTCCCTTCCTGGCTTTCCTTGTCGAGTACTTCAATGGTACCCTGGTAACTTCCGCCCAGTACAAACCGGGGGTTTTTAGGATCGAAGGCCAGGAAAGCGCTCTCCCCGCCAGCAGAAGAAAACCAGTTCTTATCTGTTATTCCATAGCCGGCAGTGTTCCTGCTGGCAATCATCACCGAGCTGTTATCCTGCTGGCCGCCGTACACGTTGTAGGGAAATAAGTCATCCGTATTTATGCGGTAGAACTGGGCAGTCGGCTGGTTATTTTCACTGCTCCATTCTTTCCCGCCATTGAAGGTGACCGCCGCTCCGCCGTCGTTGGAGATGACGATATTCTTATTATTTGTCGGGTTGATCCAGAGCTGGTGGTAGTCGCCGTGCGTCCCACTCAGGTTGGTCCAGGTCTTGCCCCCATCGATCGATTTGAGTCCCGGCGAATTCAGGACATATACAATGTTTTCATCCTGCGGATCGGCAAACACTTCGATGTAATACCAGGCGCGCTGTACCAGCCGGTGATCCTTGCTGATGCGGCTCCAGCTTTTCCCCGCATTGTTCGACACAAACAATCCGCCTTCTTCTTTTTGTGTATCACTTTCTATCAGCGCATATACTTTATCCGGATTGGCACCGGAAACGGAGATGCCCATTTTACCCATATCTTTTGGGAGCCCTTTTTCCATCCGGGCCCAGTGTTCACCGCCATCATCCGATTTGTACAGCCCGCTTCCCTTGCCACCACTGCGCATCTGCCAGGGTAACCGCTGGTAATCCCACATGGCGGCATATAAAATTCTGGAGTTATTCGGATCCATACTCAGGTCTGAACAGCCGGTGTTCTCATCTACATATAGCATTTTTTTCCAGGTTGTGCCGCCATCGGTCGACCTGTACACGCCGCGGTCCGCCGTGGGAGCAGCCATTGCTCCCTGCGCAGCCACATAAATTATATCCGGATTTTTTGGATCGATGTATACCGCAGCAATGTAGCGCGTGAGCTCAAGACCCATTTTTTTCCAGGTCTTTCCGGCATCGGTTGATTTATACACGCCATCCCCATACGAGCTCATAACACCGCGGGGCGGATGTTCCCCCATACCTACCACCACGATGTTGGGGTCACTGGCCGATACGGCTACAGCACCCACGGAACCGGTTTTGAAATATCCGTCACTTATATTGTACCAACTCAACCCGGCGTTCTCCGTTTTCCACACGCCGCCGCCCGTGGTACCCATATAATAAACCATTGGGTTGCCGGTAACGCCGCAGGAGGTCACGGAACGGCCACCCCGGAACGGCCCGATATTGCGCCATTTTAACGGGTGGATGGAATCTTTCAGCCAACCTGGTGCGGCAGCCGCGATATCCTGTTTTTCCTCGGGGGTAATTTTGTGTTTAACTTTTTTTTGGGCAGTGAGCAGAATGCTGCAGCAAAGCAGGCCGGTGAACAGGAATAATTGCTTCATATAATTAAAATAATGAGATCGCAGGAAGATACAATATAAAATTGTTAACCCGATCCGGCGACAGCAGGTTAATGCGATGGGCTTACCTTAGCGCACGGGATGCGGGGAAAGAAAGCGTGGCCTGGCCTGGTTCCAGGGAAGGCCAACCTGCAAGTTCACCGGGTAATGATGAGGGTTTGTCCGCCAGCCACTGCAAACCCTCGATGGTCGCTGGCATTCATTTTTTGAACTGGCTGGACCATCCGACTTTTTACAGGTAACTTTTACCTTCTCCAACCGGCTTTTTCTTTGGGAATGAGCAGGAGACTGCAGCACAGTTTCGACGTGCGCAGGATATCCAGCACCGTTTTTCTGCTGCAGCGCCGGACGGCTGCTGTCTGGTAATCGAGACATGTATCGAACCCGGCCTCCGGCTGGCGGATACTGTGCCGGGGCAATAACACAAAGGCAATGCTGCCACTGTTGATGTGCTGTCTTGCCTGGCCCTCTTTCTCCCAACCGTCGTACAATCTGCTACGGTGATCCAGGCCTGCGCATCAAATTCATGCATCTTTGGTTTC
>JBBROE010000172.1:0-5363 GCA_038229695.1 Chitinophagales bacterium
CATCAAAGTGCACGGAGGAGCACTTTCCCAGTCCTTTAACTATAGCGGCTCTCCTTCTGAAAAAGTATATGCCCTGGAAGAGAAAAAAATAATTGCCAGAAAAGCGGTCGAGCTCATCAAAGACGGCATGTTTGTGCTCACCACCGGCGGCACTACCATTCTTGAAATTGCCCGGATTCTGCCACCCCAACTGAAAGCGACATTTATCTCCGGCAGCGTGCCCGCGGTGCTTGAGTACACCCGTCACCCGAAGATAGAAGTCATCATTATCGGCGACAAAGTCTCAAAAGCCTCCAAGATTTCAGTTGGCGGAGATGCCATCGCCCGGATTAGGCAGATAAAAGCGGACCTGTGCCTGATGGGAATTAACTCAATCGACCACCGGCATGGGGTGACGGACAACGACTGGGATGTAGTGCAGGTAAAAAAGGCGATGATTGAATCCTCACAGAAGACCGTTTGCCTGACCATTGCCGAAAAAGTAAATACGTTCCAACCCATACAGGTATGCCGGGCCGATGAAATTACGACGCTGGTAACAGAGCTGCCGCCCGGTGATCCCAGGCTGGACAGTTACCGCCAGGCAGGGCTTGAGGTGCTGTAATGCCAGCGGCTGAAGTAGTCAAAAACTGTTTATTTATAGTTCAAGAACAAAACCAACTGTTATGCGAAAACTTCCGGGTTATTTTTCTCTTCTCTTCCTTTTGCTGATCACCCTCACGGGGATAGCACAGGATAAAGCAGTCAGCGGCAGGGTGCTGGCCACCTCCGGCGGAACCGCGCTTGCAGGCGCCACCGTTCGGGTGAAAGGAACGACTAAAATCAGCCAGACCAATGCCGATGGCCTGTTCACCGTCAGGGCTAAAAACGGGGATGTACTGATCGTCACTCACGTGGGCTTCGACCAGCAAAATGTAACGGTAACCGATGCAATGCCGGCCACCATCAAAATGCTGGAATCAAATGCCCAGCTTGGCGAGGTAGTCGTTACGGCAATGGACATCAAACGAAATCCACGCGAACTGGGTTATTCGGTCCAGACCGTAAAAGGCCCGGAAATCAAAGAAACACAGCGCGAGAACTTTGTAACTGCCCTGCAGGGCCGGGTGGCCGGGCTTACCGTTACGCCGACCAGCGGAGTGGCCGGCGCTTCCGCAGGTATTGTGCTCCGTGGTTTCAACACCCTCTCGGGCAACAACCAGCCGTTGTTCATTGTAGATGGTATCATCCTCGACAACCAGACACTCAACGAAAATTCGCAGGGTGGCGCGGGAATCGGGCTGGCGTCCGACTTGCCCAACCGCAATAATGATTACACCAACCGCATTGCCGATTTAAATCCCAATGATATCGAATCTATCACCGTACTGAAAGGACCAGAAGCTACCGCGCTATACGGCAGCCAGGCCAGTTCAGGCGCTATCGTCATTACATCGAAAAAAGCCAGGAGCACCGGTGGTAAATTGCTGGTTACCTACGACGATAATTTCCGCGGCCAGAAGATCACCCGGTTTGCCGCGCTGGACAACAGTTATGCCCCCGGGGTGAACGGGGTGCCCACTGCACCACCCCTTGCCGGCCAGTTTACGGCTTTTGGTCCCGCACTTCCGACAGACGCGAAAATCTATGACAACGAACACCATTTTTTCCGGACTGGATTTACCCAGACCCATAACCTGGGCATTGAGTTCGGTGGAAAAGTGACCGGCTTTCGTTTCTCCGGGCAGTACCTGGACGATCAGGGCGTAGTACCTTTTAACAGCTATACCAAATACAATTTTAAATTGTCGAATAACACCAAGATCGGGAAGTATATCGACATCAACCCGACCATACAATACATCAGCGCGAATAACATCAAACCGCTGAAGGGCGCTTCGGGTTACCTGCTCGACCTCTATGCGTGGCCCGGCACCAGCGATATCCGCAACTACCAGGATGCATACGGCAACAAACAGGTCCTGTACAGCAGCACGCTGAACCAGGATTATGATAACCCGATCTGGAGCGCCAAGAACAACAAGTCGGGCGACCAGACCGACCGCATCGTAGCTACCATGGGCATCAACATCAACCCATTTCCCTGGCTTTCACTGGCGGGCCGCTTCGGGTATGACACCTATAAAACTGACGGCTACCTCTTCCAGCATCCGGAATCGTTCTACCTGACGGCGGCAACCGGGGGCTCACTCGACAACTACTACCGCCGGTATAACGGGTACAATCACACGATAACTGCCACCGTAAAAAAAGACGTGGGCAAATTTACCACCCGCCTTATTGTAGGTACCCAGTGGCAGGACCTCGAGACGAAGCAGTATGGCGTGTATGGCACCCATCTTAAAGACTCGTCCAGCACGGACAGCAGCAATACGCTCGCCAATACGCGGGTACGCCTGCTGCGGAATTATTACGGACTACCCAACCTGAATATTTTGCGCGAACTGGCTTACTTCGGGGAAGTGTCCGTGGGATGGAACAATGTACTGTTCCTGACCTACTCCCATCGGTTTGAATCGGCTTCTCCCCTGCCGAAGAAAAACCGCAACTACAATTACCCGGCGGCCAGCCTAAGCATCATCCTGTCAGACATCTTCCCTGGTATCAAGAAAGGAGATGTGATCAACTACTGGAAATTGCGCGGGTCCTTGGCCAGCACAGCCAGGCTGAACGACCCTTATTCCAACCAGTCCGTTTTTGTAAACAACCAGTTCAGTTCATCCGTCCCTTCCTATTCCTATGGTTTCACCAATGCAAACCCTGACCTGACCCCCGAAAAACAGCATACGTATGAGGTCGGTACCGAGATGCGGCTCTTCAAGGATGCCATCGCCCTGGAAGTGGCGTATTACAATACCCTTTGTCTTGATCAAATCAGCCAGGGCTACCGCGCCAGCTATGCCACCGGCTTCATCCTCAACACCGGTAACGTTTCCTCGCTGCGCAACCAGGGCCTCGAAATAACCATGGATATCATCCCGGTAAAAAGACCTGATTTCAGCTGGGATATACGGTTCAACTTTAACCACATGTGGAGCAAAGTGCTGACGCTGCCTGCGGCCATCGGCATTAAAAATGACTACTATAATTCAGATACCTACCTCTCCGGCAATGTACGCGGCGGCCTGGTGCGCGGCTATTCCACCGGTACCATCACCGGCTTCGGCTACCAGCGCAATAATGCCGGGCAGGTGCTCATTGACCCGGCAACAGGACTTGCCCTGCGTGACCTCAACAATTATGTACGGGGCGACAGAACCCCCACCTTCACGCTGGGAACACTCAATACCTTCCGCTACAAAAATTTCAACCTGAGCTTTCTCTGGGATCTGAAAGTGGGCGGTGATATCTATAACGGCACCGATTATTTCCTAACCGGCCTCGGTAAGAGCGCCCGGACGTCCAATAGGAAGTCCCCTATCGTGGTCGACGGCGTGCTGAATGATGGCCAGCAGAATTCTGCCAACCCCACCAAAAATAACATCGTGGTAGTGCCTTATTACACCAGCAATTACTACACCCTGCTGCCCGATGAAGAATTTATCCAGCATAATGTAAACTGGCTGCGGTTCCGGGATATCACCCTGGCGTACCATCTGCCAGAAAGGGTATTGCACAATGTTAAAGGACTGAAAGCCTTAAGCGTTTTCGTGACTGGCAACGATCTCGTCCTGATCACCAACTACGCCGGCGTTGACCCCGCCGTAAATGCCAACAACCCCGGAACGAATGGTGTTGGCGCGTATGGCTTCGATTATGGCAGTCCGGCCACTCCGAAAAGCCTCAGCGTAGGCCTCCGTGCGAATTTTTAATTATGAACACCAAACTTATAACCATGACATCGAGAATGATTATTAAAGCAGTTGCACCGGTATTGCTTTGGGCAGTGCTGATGACATCCTGCAGCAAAAAAATAGATGATGCCTACCTCAACCCAAACGCCGCGGTAGTGGAGCCCATTGAAACCATTTTACCGAGCGTAATCGGCAGTTTCTCGGCATTCTATTCCTCTGCCGGCACCGGTTACGGATTGCAAAATGACGGGATACTGCTCGGCCGGTATATCCAGTACTGGGGCAGCACCACCGCCGCAGAGAACTACGGTGAAATGGGGGGAACCATTTCAAGCGACAATACCGGCTCGCTATGGGCGGCGGTTTATTACGGCCAGGGACAGAATGTCAACAAAATTATAAAATGGGGTACCGAACAGCAGAAATGGGATTACGTCGGCGTAGGCTGGGCCATCCGCGCATGGGGCTGGCTGGAGCTGACCAACCAGTATGGTGATGCCATTTTGAAGGAGGCCTTCAATACCAGCCTCCAGCAGTTCCACTATGATACCCAACCCGAATTTTACGACAGCTGCCGTACCGTTTGTTTCCGTGCACTCAGCTTTTTTGATAAGACCGACGGCGGGGTAAGCGCTAATCTCGCGATTGGCGACAAGTACTTCTATAATGGCGACATCAGCAAATGGAGAAAATTTGTATATGGCCTGCTCGCCCGTTCGTACAATGACCTCACCGATAAAGGCATCTACAGCTCCGCCAATTATGCCGACTCTGCCATTAAATATGCCAACCTCGCGATGCAGGTAAATGCAGATAATGCCACCAGCAAATTTGCCGGCGGTAACATCTCTGCGCTCAACAGCTATTACGGACCATTCCGCGGCAACGTGGGAACTATCCGGCAGGCGGCGTACATCGCCAACCTGATGAGCGGGGTAAACGATACGGCTTTCACCGGCGTGTTCGACCCGAGGACGCCTTACCTGCTGCGTGAAAATGCAAACGGAAATTACAAAGGGTTTACGCCCTGGCTCGGCACGTCCGGCCTGTCTGCCGCCGACTACCCGCAAAATTTCTGGGGTAATGCCACCTACAATTCCACTGTGGCCCCTACGGCGGATAACAGCCGTTATATCTTCCAGAACACGGCTGAATACCCTATCATGACGGCTTCCGAGATGCAATTCATCCTGGCGGAATCTTACCTGCGCAAGAAAAATTACGGGGGGGCGCTGACCGCCTATACCAATGGCATCAGGCTGAATTTCGATATGCTCACCAGCCCGTCGCTGACCTACGGCAACAACATTCCGCCGGCCAAAGTAATTACGGATGCCAGTAAGAATGCTTACCTGGGCAACCCCGCCATCGTTCCGCCGGCCGCGCAACTCACCCTCTCAGATGTCATGCTGCAGAAATACATCGCACTCTATGGCTGGGGCGTGCTGGAAACCTGGACCGACATGCGCCGTTACCATTATACAGACCGGGATCCAACGATGCCGACGCAGCAGGTATACGCCGGGTTTATGCCACCCTCCGGTATCTACCTCACGTCTACCAATAACG
>JBBROE010000173.1:0-5274 GCA_038229695.1 Chitinophagales bacterium
CATCGCCGACCAGTTCTTTAAGGCGGCTGAACTGCCCCGCCAGCAGGCTGCGCAATCCGCTGCCATCCGCGGAACTACCGGTCAGGCGTAAGCGTACCATACCATAGTTTGGCAGGTAGGCAAGTTTGAGGGGGGCGGGCAGGGCGGCTTCAAAATCTTTCAGCCGTTCCGCGATCATCGACTCCCCTATGCCGAACGTGAGCAGGGTGGCGGAATCAATCGCCGGCATCGTAAACCGCCGTGTAAGCCGGGGGATTACTTCCTGTTCCATCAGACCCTGCATTTCATACGGTACACCCGGCATGCTCACAAATATTTTCCCTTCCTTTTCAAACCACATGCCCGGCGCGGTTCCGCGCTCATTGTGGAGTACGGTGCAGTTGTCCGGCACCTCGGCCTGTTTCAGGTTTCGCTCCAGCATCGGCCCGGGCCGTTTAAACACGTTATGAAACAGGTGGATGACATGGGCTTTTACGTTTTCATCGGTAATCATTTTACCGCCGAAATAATCACAGAGCAGCGGTTTGGTAATGTCGTCGGCGGTAGGTCCCAGTCCCCCGGTCAGCAAAATAATGTCGGCCCCGCGGCTTTCCTGGTCGAGTGCTGCGCGGATATCGGCGGACGTATCACCGACGGCCACCCGCCGTTTTACCCAAATTCCCGCCCGGTTTAGCTGCTGCGCCATCCAGGCACTGTTGCTGTCTATCACCTGTCCGATCAATAATTCATCACCAATCGTGATAATCGATGCCAGTACGCGTTCCTCCATGCTATCAGAAATTGAGCTGCAAATATCCGTGGATAAAACAATATTCCCGCCGCCCATGGAATTAATCCTGCTTTCCGGAAGCGATTGAACCGTGCTGAAATTTGACGGCAGCCGTGGTCTTTTAATTAGATTTGTTTTAAAAGTTACTGATGAACGTTACCGGATTATTATGCCTGCTCGGTTTACCCGCTTTGCTTTCGGCGCAGCCGATCAGCGAGAAACTTTCGCGCGCCATGGCGCGCCTCGAAGCCGATTCCCAGCTGCAGCATGCCCTCATCGGGTTCAGCGTGGCGGATGCTACAACCGGTTTGCCCGTGTACCGGCACGCAGCAGCCGCCGGCCTGGCACCGGCCAGCACGCAGAAGATTCTCACCAGTATAGCCGCTTATGAAATCCTGGGTAAGGATTACCGTTATACTACTGAAATCGGGTATAGTCAGCAACCGCAGCCACCCGGGAACGGCTATTTTGTCATTCATCCTTCCTTTGATCCCAGTTTTGGATCGGCCCGTTTCAGCTCCACCAGGCCCGAAAATATTTTCCGCGAAATTGCTGCGGGCATTCCCCGCCTGCCCGGCGGAAAAGTGAATGCCCAATGCCGGCTTGCACCGGGTACGGACAACGCGGTGACGCTGCCCGACGGCTGGGTATGGGAAGATATTGGTAACTATTATGGGGCCGGCGCCCAACCCTTCAACTGGCAGGAAAACCAGTACGACGTGGTACTCGCATCTGGGCCCGCTATCGGTTCCCCCGTTCGGCTGGTAGCTACCAGGCCTGCTTTTTTACAGCAGCAGTTGTCGTGCCTGGTCACCGCGGCTGAAAAGGGAAGCGGCGATAACAGCATAGTCTATATTCCCTATGGTCCGGAAGGTGCCGCCATCAGGGGTACGATACCGGTGAATGAGCCGGCGTTTACGGTTGGCGCCGCCGTCACCGATCCGCTGACCGTATTTTCCGGGGAACTGTCGCGCTACCTGGATGCCGCGGGGCTGCTCCGGGAAAACCCCGCCCCGGCAAACGACCGGGAAGAAACAGGATATGCTTACACCGTCCTTTACCGGCATGAATCCCCGCCGCTCGACAGCCTCACCTACTGGTTCCTGCAGAAGAGTATTAATCTTTACGGCGAAGCGCTGCTGAAAACGATGGCCCTGAAAAAGGCACTGCCTACCACCACCGCATCGGGGGTCAACGTATTAAGGGATTTCTGGAGCGGCCACGGCATTGAACCATCAGCGCTTCATATAATCGACGGCAGCGGCCTTTCCCCGCAAAACCGGGTGACGGCAGACGCACTGGTGAAAGCGTTACTGTATGCATCAGGGCGTCCCTGGTTTGCTTCATTTTATGCCGCACTGCCCCTGTACAATAACATGAAGATGAAAAGTGGTTCGATTGGCGGCGCCCGCGCATTTACCGGTTACCAGCGTGCTGCCTCGGGGAAATCGTATTGTTTTTCCATCATCGTCAACAATTTCGACGGCTCGGCGGCCACACTGCGCAACAAGATCTTCGCGTTGCTGGACAATTTAAAATAATGGGATGGTAGTTCCACAGTACCCCTGTCTTATTAGCTTTTGTTTGTTTATCGATTTGCCTTAATTTCGATTTTTAATGCAACTCAGTACGAAACACCTCCTGGGTATTAGAGACCTCACCCCGCAGGATATCCAACTTATTTTAGATACCGCCACCCAGTTTAAGGAAGTGTTGCAGCGCCCGGTTAAAAAGGTGCCTACGTTACGGGATATTTCTGTGGTCAATCTTTTTTACGAAAACTCCACCCGCACCAGGATGTCCTTTGAGCTGGCCGAACGCCGGCTGGGCGCCGACGTACTCAATTTCACCGCGGGCAGTTCTTCCGCCGCGAAAGGGGAGACGCTGCTCGATACGGTCAATAATATTCTTTCGATGAAGGTGGATGTGGTCGTGATGCGGCACAGTGCCAGCGGGGCACCGCATTTCCTGGCCAAACACATTCCTGCCGCCATCATCAATGCGGGTGACGGCATCAACGAACATCCCACGCAGGCGTTGCTTGATGCCTTTTCGATCCGCGAGGCAACCGGCGGCCTGGCCGGCAAGAAAGTGGCCATTCTCGGGGACATCATGCATTCCCGGGTAGCGCTTAGCAACATTTACCTGCTGAAGAAAATGGGCGCGGAAGTGATGGTGGCCGGTCCGCCCACCCTCATCCCGCATTATATGAAAGAGGCCTTCGATGTGCAGGTGGAATACAACCTCGAGAAGGCCCTGCGCTGGTGCGATGTGGCTAATGTTCTCCGTATACAACTGGAACGGCAGAACCAGGTATTATTTTCTTCGCTCCGCGAATACAACCTTGCTTATGGCGTCAAAAAGGCCATGCTTGACCGCCTCGATAAAAAGATTGTCATCATGCACCCCGGGCCCATTAACCGCGGGGTTGAAATAGACAGCGATGTGGCGGACAGCAGCCAGTCGATCATTCTTCAGCAGGTAGAAAATGGCGTGGCGGTGCGCATGGCGGTGCTGTACCTGCTCGCGGGCGGGCGCCAGGACCCGTCGTAAAAATCGGCTATTCCTCATATTCGGGTAATCCAGTATCTTCAGCGCGTTAATGCCTCATACGGCATCACGAAAATCCTTCGGGCCCATGGATAAAATATGTTTGTTTCCCGGCACTTTTGATCCGTTGACGCTCGGGCATGTCGATATCATCAACCGTGCGCTGCCCTTGTTTGACAAGATCGTGGTGGCGGTCGGCACCAATGCTTCCAAATCACCCATGTTCTCCCCGGAACAGCGCCTGCTCTGGATCCAGGAAATCTATGAACATGAACCGCGGGTGGAGGGGGCGGTGTATAAGGGCCTGACCATCGATTTCTGCAAGCAGGTCAAAGCCCGGTTCATTCTCCGCGGCATCCGCTATGTCAGCGATTTTGAATACGAAAAAACGATTGCCGATGCCAACCGGGCGATGGATAAGGATATTGAAACCATCTTCTTAACCGGGGAGCCCAAATATACTTCTGTGGCCTCCACCATTGTCCGGGATATCCTGCGGAATTACGGGGATGCTTCCCCCTTTATACCCGACGTGGTGATTGCTTCTTTAAAACAACACAGCTGACCGCTGATTAGCTATGGCAATCTGGTTTAATCCTTTGTTTTCGGTGACTGAACTAACTGGTCTTGGTCAGGGGAATATGGGTGAGCACCTTGGCATTGAATGGATGGAAAGCGGGGATGATTACCTGTCGGCCCGTATGCCTGTCGACCACCGTACCCGACAGCCTTATGGCCTGCTGCATGGCGGGGCCTCCGTGGTACTGGCCGAGACCCTGGGCAGCGTGGGTGCCGCGATGGTAGTAGACCCGGAAAAATTTTATTGCGTGGGGCTCGACATCAATGCGAATCATGTCCGCGGTGCCCGCGATGGATTCGTGACCGGCACCGCTAAACCATTGCATATAGGCGGACAAACACAGGTCTGGGAAATCAAAATCAATGATCAGAAAGAAAGACTGGTCTGCATCGCCAGGCTGACCGTAGCGGTACTTAAACTTCCTGCTGGCACCCGGTGAATCACCTCCATGGCGGCTGCTCGGTATTGTTTTTGCACCCCTGTTAAACAACAGGTAGTTTGTTATTCCAGTGCTGCCGCGCTCAACACTTCCCGGATGGAAGGGAAGGTGTTTTCCATCAACGATTTGATGCCTGAGACGGGCACCCACCGCACCTCTGTAATACCTTCCTCGGCCTGGGGCAGTAATTCCTGCACCGTATTGCTGTTCATCCGGTACCAGTAGTTTTCCTTTAGTATAAATTTCCCTCTTTCATGGTAGGTGTGGTACGTGGTGATCAGCAGATCGTTCAGCTGAAGTCCTTCCACGCCGGTTTCTTCCTGCACTTCGCGCAGCGCGCACTCGGGCAAGGTTTCACCGTCATCCAGCTTGCCTTTGGGCAGGTCCCATTTATTACGGCGGTTGATGACGAGGATCTCATTGCGGCTGTTAAAGACAAGCCCTCCCGCCGCCTGTACGATGGTAAACTTTTTCCAGAAGGCTGCTTTCAGGGTGGGGAGGTCCGGGTGCAGGAAAATGCCGGCATGCACTTTCGGCAACGCCATTTCGTGAAGCATGCTATTGACGGCCTGGGGCGACAGTTCGTCAATCAGCACCGCATCATCGTGATGGGTGTACGGCGCAATATTGTCGTCAATGACATCACACAGAAAAAGTGGTTTATCGTTAAAATAGATTTTCAAATACATGACCGGCAAATATTTTTGTGATGAGAAGGGGTTAGTCAGCAGGACAGCCAGGCAGTCAGTGAAAGGATTTTGATACCTTCGCAGCATGACCAACGAAACGGCTGTCGCTGAAAAGCTTTTACAAATTAATGCTATTAAATTAAATCCTTCGCATCCGTTCACCTGGGCAAGCGGCTGGAAAAGCCCGGTCTACTGCGATAACCGGCGGGTACTTTCGTTCCCCTATGTCCGTGAGTTCGTGAAGTCG
>JBBROE010000174.1:0-5162 GCA_038229695.1 Chitinophagales bacterium
AAAAATCGCCATCGGCTCAGGCCGACTCGATGGCAAGGGTTTCCTGGAAGGCACCCAAACCAAATTCGATTTTGTGCCCGAACAAAGCACCGATTTCATCTTCTGCACCATCGGCGAAGAGCACGGCTTCATTGGCAGTATGGTGGTGATTATACTGTTTATGGCCCTCCTGAGCCGCATTGTGATCCTGGCCGAGAAGCAGCGCAGCAAGTTTGCCCGAGTGTATGGCTACTGCGTGGCGGGCATCATCTTCTTCCACGTCATGGTCAACATCGGCATGACCATCGGCCTTATGCCCGTCATTGGCATCCCTTTGCCCTTTTTTAGCTATGGTGGCTCTTCGCTCTGGTCTTTCACCATCCTCCTCTTCATCTTCTTGAAGCTGGATTCCCGCCGGACGAACTCGCTGTTTAATTAGGGCAAGAAGCGGCGCTATTTATTGGCAGCTAGTTTCGCCTGAATGCACTGCACAAACTCAACAGGCACCCCGACGATGTCAGCTATCTGCTCCACTGTCAGCGACATTTTGGCCAGTAAATTCTCCACGAAACGTTCGGCGGCCTTTTCTTCCCCCCGTCGTTCGCCCTTTTCTTCGCCTTTATCCAACCCAACCAAATAGGCTGCGCTGCGTCTTTCTCTACACTTACAAACTTGGCGATGCTATCCACAGCTATGTCTCTCAGATTGTTGCCTAAGTTACGCAGTTGCGCAAATACCCGTAACTGCTTGAAATACCTAAAAAATAGTTAACTACAGCAATTCCCACTGTGGCTTAATCGACTGATTTTAAGTAGCTTACATACATATAAACAATTGGCAATAAATTGATATATAGTCATTCGGGTGTGGTTTTAGAGCCGGTAAGGCTTGATATCACTTTGATCGGGTATAAAAACGCACATCAGTAGTGTGATTTCGCACAATTGTAAGCTCATAGTTTATGAATAACTTTTATGTAAAATTCTCACAATCAACATGTTACACCATAGTGGGAATTGCTGAGTTAACCATGACAACCGCAATCGTCATTTTTTCTACGTTTAAATAACGGGCTACTGAAAACCCCTTGCAACATAAAAGGATCTGGGAGATTGGTAGATGATCCAGGCTGGATCTGGATCTTATCCTTATCTTTCATTCCTTCCAAAACCTGGATAAGCTGCTCTCTCTCCTTTTCTTTACGAGAAGATTTCACAATTGAAATTTTAATCTTTTTAGTAAGTTTTTTCCCGTCGCCATCATCTACCTGCATCATTATCTCATGTTGACCTTCCGGAAATTCATGATACATGACCTGGAAACCTTTTCCTAGTAGTTGTTTTTTATCAACAAACCAGAGAATGTCTTCGGGACTGCTGAGACCATGATCGGGAGAGTATCCACTACCTGAAAAATACACAGGAGCACCGAATTCAAACTGTTCGTTATTTTTTGGTGTATGCAGAAATATTTTTCTTGCCTTCACAGGGATATCAATGCCTTCAAGCCGTTTTACGGATGATCGAAACCCAGAGGAAGCGATCAACTCAACTATGCAGTTTTCACCACCAGGCAGATTTTCTGTGGATACGGTCAGATATGTTTTTTTAATATTCGTGCCAAAACTTTTCCATTTTTTTCCATCATTGGAGAACCTTACACTGAATTGTGTATCATCTTTTGTCTCTTTCATATTCCAGTTGAGATTCAAGAAGATTACATTCTCTTTTCTAACCACGCGCGAATTGAAAGAATCTATTACAGGTGTTTCTTTTGACACTCTTTGTACATGAATAGTGTCTTTTTTATTCCTGATCCTGAAATTGACTTCATGATGCAACTCAGGCAACCATGCAGTGTAGTCAGTAAAAGGCAGATGAATGTTGCCACAGGAATTTCCAGCATAACAGGGAATCATTTCAATGATTCTGTCATCTGCCCCCATGATATCGATGATCATCCCTGAATCGTCACTGGGCCGAATAGGTTCGCTCCGAGTGATCAAAAATTCATTGCGAATTTCGACATATTGCCTGTACCCATGATAAACACGGAAAGAAATGTATTGCATAGGGTACTTTCCAGGGACACCGCCTAAATCTATTTTTGCAGAATAAAATGTATTCCCTCTGTTCAGATTCCAAGAATATATCTCCTGGTAAGTGTGTGGACTTATCCAGCGCGGTGAACAATAACTTAAAAAATCACAAACTACAGCCGGGTCCATCAGGGCATTGCCGGGATTTGCCAACCCTTCATTCAGAGGCATGATGTCGACGCCATACTGACCGATACTACCTCTTTGAAAACTTCCATACTGTGGATAAGATTCGTCCTGTCCACCTGCAACATTCTTACATGGTGTATGTGGCCTTCCCATTGCATGACCTAATTCATGTGCTGAATTCTCGGTTTCATTTGATCTGAATAATGCTGCGACACCCTCACTTCCCAGTCCGCAGGTGCCTGCACATGTAGCTTCCGTTAGCAATACTGACATATAAATTGCATCAGTATCAGCAATTGCATGCGCGTCTTTAATCGCAGCAAATAAATCCCACCAACTTTGTTCGACAGCTTCTGCATTGGTCTGATTATCCTCTTTCTTCATTTTCCACTCAAACACTTCACAGCCGTCGAAATCAAACCCATTGATCGGGTAAGCCCGGAGTATATAGGAAAGACTTCCGATCAGATCAAGACCATTTGTTTTTTTATTGATCTGGTTTCCGAAAAAATCTATTCCGGTATAGTGAATAAATAGTCCATGTATTTTTAGTAGTGGAACCTCTTTAAAAACCAACTTAAAAAAATAGGCCACCGGCACATCCGAGATAAAATTATCTTCTATCGCTATTACACCACTAAGAGTGCCAACACAATGTTCCGCAGGAATTAAAAAATTTAGTGTATTATTAATCCTCCCTCGGTCGATAGTGAACGCAGGCAAGCCAAGCACAGGTGCATTAAAAGCATTGGTCCGGATAAAGCCGGTACTGGCACTAGTATATCCTATTGACCCGTTGAAATATCGCAATCCGATACCATCATTCCAGATTTCATTGTCCTCAATATTTAGGTATACCCTCACCAGCGTAGGTTTATGCCTAATTAGAGGGATTGAATTATTAGCCAGTTGAGTCAATGCTGATATAAAAGGATTGCCAGCGCTGCCGTATGAAAAATATTGAATAGACTGCGTGTACTCAGCTTTGAATGTTGGTGTGACTGCCATAAGAAAAGTTCGTAGTACAGGCTGCTTTGTGCAGGGACATTACAAATGAGCACGTTTTGGCTATAACTAGCAAATCCTGTTCGCTAATTGATTAAGCGTATATTCTCCTACTGATATCCTGAATTTAAGATATATATAAATACCTATTATTCCTTTTTACATCTCGCCTTCCACACCCAGCCCGAACAGGGCGAAATCGTAGCGGACGGGGTCGGTGGGGTCAAATTGGCGGAGGACGTTGGTGAGGGCTACGGCGGCTTTCCAGTCGGTTTTGGGGGTCTCGTCGGCTTTCAGGGGCAGGATACCCAACTTGGCGGCTACCCGGCCAACGTGCACGTCGATGGGGATCACGAGCTGATCGGGACGGATGCGCTGCCAGAGGCCAAAATCAACGCCGGTATCGTCGCGGCGGACCATCCAGCGGAGGAACATATTGAGCCGTTTGCACCCCGAATTGCGGGCAGGCGTGGCGATGTGCTTGCGGGTGCGTTCGGGGAAAAACAGGCCTTTTTCGCCCGTAACGTCACAAAACCGGTCGTGGAAAGCAATCAGGTGGGGCCCGGTGGTGAGGCTGTCGGTGCCCCCGCCAGCGGGGATAAACGCGTCTTCGAGCGAGTCGTGGTGGGCGTAGTACTGCTTCAGGTAATGCAGGAAATAGAGCGTGTCGGTGGTGTTGAATGTGCGGTGTTTGAAGGCCAGAAACCGCTTCAGGTCGCTGTCTTCGTGGTAACGGATGAAATCATAGGGGCGACCTTCCATCAACTGCACCAGTTCGTTGGCTTTCTGCAAAATCACGGGCCGCTGTCCCCACGCCAGCACCGCCGACCAGAACCCCATAATCTCGATGTCCTGCAACTGCGTAAACTGATGGGGTATGCTGATGGGGTCGCGTGCAATAAACGAAGGCCGATTATAGAAATCGGCCTTCTCGTTTAGCAGGAATTTTACTTGTTCTATGTGGTCGGCGTTAAGAGCCGGTACGCTATCAATCATGAAGGAAAAGGGAACAGGCGTGGGCGCATTGCTGACGCGTGGCCCTTCGACTCCGCTCAGGGTGACAACAAACTTGAGTCAACTCAAGAAACTAAATTAAGTTTCCTGTCACCCTGAGCGGAGTCGAAGGGCTGAGCGTCAGCAACAATAGCGCGAAGCAACTTTAGGCGTTAAACTTTGAACATTAAACTCACTTACTCCGCCCGCCGCTGGCCAGCCAGGCACCGGCCTTTGATACGCCCGATAGGACAGCCAGGAGCGAAGAGATAACAAACGTGAACACGGCAATGAACGGGTATGCCAACACGAAGATCACGTTGAAGGCCTTGAACCCCGGCGTCGCTCTCATCTTCTCGTCCCGCTCCCGATGCCGACGGGCTACTCGTTCTTCTTTAGATTCCATAGGGGTAAAAGTCGTATGTATGGGAGTCGGAAGTGGGGACCGGTCCCCCACGTCCGACTCCCATACTTACGACTACATATTCATTTCGTATAACTCACTTCGGCACGAAAACGCTGGCCATTGGGCGAAAGTTTCTCGAACGCCCGCGCCGAGAGGCGGATCAGTACCTGGTCGTTGATGCCCGTATCGGGGAGTTTGCCGATCACTTTTACGTAGAGACTCTGGTTGTTAATGTCGTTGCGCACCTGCACGAGTGTACCCACCGGGGCCGACCGATGTAGAGCTAAGTACTTGGTATTCGGCTCATTACCGTCAATCACGTCGGCAAAGCCCACGTCAGAATGCACCCGGCCCGACCGAACGCCGCTCGGCTCCTGGTCGGTGGGTTTGGCTGGCTTTGGTACTTCGGTCTTAGCCGTTTCACGCCGGGCCGGTTCTGCGGCGGTGCCAGGCGACTCTTCTTTTTTCGCTTCCTCTTTTTTGGTTTCGGCGGCAGGCCTGGGGGACGTGGTTGCCTTTGCTTTTGGCTTCGAGCCGGGAGCCAGGGGCGGC
>JBBROE010000175.1:0-5154 GCA_038229695.1 Chitinophagales bacterium
ACTGATTTGTTTCCATAAATAACCGGAAGGCCTGTCGATTTGATAAAGCTCCCTTTTCCATCGTTGAGGTAAAGCCGGTCTAGCTGGCTGGCGTCGGAGCTTTCTGTTTCATTGCCTCCGGAGACGACCATCAAATCATTATCTCCATCGCCATCGGCATCAAAAAAAATTGCGTTCACGTCTTCGCAGCCTGCATCCTGCGCAAACAGTTTCTCATCGATACGCTTGAACCGGCCATCGGGTGACTGCCGGAATAATGTACCGGACTGACCCTTCGCACCGCACACAAAAAAATCATCGAGGCCATCGTTATCAATATCCGACACGGCAATTTTCGGCCCCTGCGTCGATACCAGGTGAGGTATGAAAGCCTGCTGGTTAAAATCTGTGAAGTCATTTTCACGATGCCTGTAAGGAAGGCCGATTTTTTGCGTGATATCGGTAAATAGTTCGTTTGATATGTCGGACAGTGCGGTTGGCAACAATAGTTTTTCCCCACGCACGGCATCCCTGCAGGTCAGCGTCAGCCGTGTGCCAGTGTGAACGTTCGAAAGTGTCTGGGTTTTTCCGCCCGGCCATTTTACCTGGAGCAGACCAACCGTTGTGTCGGTGCCCGTTCCGAAGTGAAGGTATTGAAGTGATGCGCTTTCGAATCCTTTTCCCGCAGAGAGGTAATCTGTTTGCAATAATCCCCTGTTCAGGATGGTTACGGAAGCGCCGATAGCCAGGGGGTTGAGGCTGTCGCCGGAAAGCCGGACATCAAGTGACTGGTGATTGGATTGCTGTGTGGTATTATTGCGGTAAACCGATGCCTGTTCGTTGATGTTGTTGATGACCAGGTCGAGGTCACCATCGTTATCCAAATCTGCGTATGCTGCGCCTGTTGACTCAGTTGGATCAGAAAACCCCCAGCTGTCTGTTACATCGGTAAATTTTAAACTATCCGTTCCCCGGAACATATAATTTTTGACTTTACCCGGCGGCATCTTACTGATTATGTCGCGATCGTTTTGCCGTTTGCCGGCTCCTGCCCCGGCTGAATAATACTTAATAAAATCAAGGTCGTTGGGCCGTCGGACAATACCGTTGGTGACAAACAAATCTTTGACCCCGTCGTTGTCAAAATCAGCAGCGAGCGGCGACCAGCTCCAGTCCGTGGCGGCGATGCCAGAATAGAGCGCGATGTCGCTAAACCGCCTTCCGCCGCCAGTATTCAGCTGCAGGCAATTCCTGGAATATTGATGGTAATACCCGAAGCCGAATTTAAAGTTGTAGATATCCAGGGGATCATCGCCTGCTGAGGATTTTAGAATGTCTTCGTCCGCGGGCAGCATATCCAGGGTGATGATATCCTGCCATCCGTCGTTATTCATATCTGCGATGGCGCTTCCCATGGAAAACCGGCTTTCGTGTCCAAAAGCATCGCGGTTAATTTCTGTAAAACTGCCGTTTCTGTTGTTGAGGTAGTAATAATCGTTTTCGTGAAAATCATTACTTACATAAATATCGGGCCAGCCGTCATTATTCAAATCCCCTACCGTTACGCTGAGGCCATAACCGATGATACTGCTGTAAATACCTGCCTCGCGGGTTACTTCTGTGAAGTGACGACCGCCCGGGCCATTGTCATTCCGAAAAAGCTTATCCCCGCTTTTGTCATCTTTTATCATCCGGATGGATGCATTGCCATAACTCTCATTGGAATGTACAGAATGATTTACCAGGAACATATCCAGGTCACCATCGTTGTCGTAATCAAAAAATATCGCCTGCGTATTGAAGCCCTCCACATCAAGGCCGTACGCATGACTTTTTTCCGTGAATGTTACCAGTCCCTGCCCGGCACCTGTTGATGCTGGACCGTTGTTGATGAACAGCTCGTTACGGCCGTGCAGGTTTTTATAGCCGCCTACTTCGGAGACGTAGATATCAGGCCATCCGTCGGCATTCACATCGCAGATGGTTACACCGGTTTTCCAATTACCCTTACCATTTACGCCAGCTGCATCGGTAACATCGCTAAAGTGAAAATTGCCCTCGTTAAGATAAAGCTTGTTGCTGGCCAGGTTAGCGGTAAAATAAATATCGGGTAAGCCGTCTTTGTTGAAATCAGCAATGGCTACGCCTCCTCCATTATAGTAATAAAGATAATCCAGGATATTCAGTGTGTCGGTATCAGTCACCTTATTTTGAAAACTGATTCCAGTAGCCGAAGCCGGGACGAGGCTAAACAGGGTGGTATGTTGCTTATTGTTGCCGCAGGACGTCAGCAATGCGACAAGGGGAAGAAAATATAAAATTCTATGTACAGGCATCTTGAAGATAGCAGGAGAAAAATAAGCCGGGACCGAAATCCCGGTTAATAGTAGCTTTTACTTGCTCAACTCGGTCGGCGATAGTTATATGTTATTTTTTTTCAACTCAGCGACTGCAAAGTCGGCCGCCCTGGCGGTTAATGCCATATAAGTAAGCGATGGATTCTGACAGGCCGAAGACACCATGGCCGCCCCGTCGGTAACAAAAATATTCTTTGCATCCCAGACCTGGTTCCTGCTGTTGAGCACAGAAGTTTTAGGGTCTCTGCCCATGCGGGCGCTGCCCATCTCATGAATACCCTGCCCAATATTATAATCCTTGTCCCAGGTGGTGACCTGCTTTACACCGGCCGCTTCAAACATGGCCACCAGTTCTTTAATGATGTCTTTACGCATCTTTAATTCATTCTCTTTTAACCCTGCATCCATGGTAAGAACCGGCAGTCCCCATTTGTCTTTCACGGTCTTGTTCAGGTAGATTCGATTTTCATGATAGGGTAGTATTTCACCGAAACCGGTCGCCCCGATGGTCCACCCACCGGGTTCGGTAAGTGCGTCTTTGAAATCCCCGCCGATATTCATCTCCGCAACATCCCGGCTCCACCCTTCGCGGCTGGCACTCCCCTGGTAGCCGTACCCGCGGAGAAAATCTCTTTTATCGCCATTGATATTGGTGAACCTGGGAATATAAAATCCATTGGCGCGCCTGCCAAAGTAATATTTGTCTTCATACCCTTCGAAGCGGCCCTGTGCACCCAGCATGTAATGATGATCCATAATATTATGACCGAGTTCGCCGCTGCTGCTGCCGAGGCCATCCGGCCATACGTCGGTGGCCGAGTTCATCAGTATCCACGCGCTGTTTAGTGTAGAAGCATTCAGAAACAAAACTTTTGCATGATATTCATAGGTCTTGTTATTCTCGGCATCGAGTACCTCCACACCCGTAGCTTTTTTGGTATCCTTATCATATAAAATTTTAGTGACGATGCTCCAGGGACGGAGGGTCAGGTTGCCGGTTGCACGGGCCGCAGGCAGGGTTGAAGATTGTGTACTGAAGTATCCTCCGAAAGGACAACCTTCCCAGCAGCGATTCCTGAACTGGCATTGTGTTCTTCCCGGTATCGCCTGGGTCAGGTTGGCCACCCTTCCGATAAACATGTGCCTGTCTTTATATTGCGACATTATCCTTCCTGCCACATCCTTTTCCACGCAGTTGAGATCCATCGGGGGCAGGAAATGGCCGTCAGGTAGATGCGCGAGTCCTTCCCGTGATCCGCTGATGCCTGCAAATTTTTCGACATAATCATACCAGGGAGCAAGTTCGTTGTATCGGATAGGCCAGTCTATCGCAATACCGTCTTTGGCATTGGCTTCGAAATCAAGATCACTGAGGCGGTAGGCCTGCCTGCCCCAAAGGAGGGAACGTCCGCCGACCTGGTAACTGCGCCACCAGGCGAAAGGCTGTTGCTGTACATAGGGCGAGTCCTTTTCGTTTACCCAGGAATCCAGGATAGGCTCCTGCGCCGCCGTGCCGTACATTGCCCAGTCCCGGGAAATGACCGGGTTGTCTTTTTTATACTGAAGGGGCGCTTTACCCCTGTGCGGAAACTCCCAAATATCTTTGGCAGCAGAACTATAGTCTTTGATATGTTCATGCGGGCGGCCTCTTTCCAGCATCAGGACTTTCAATCCCTTTTCAGTGAGTTCTTTGGCTGCCCAGCCGCCGCTGATCCCGGATCCGATTACAATGGCATCATATGTATTCCCCGCAGTAGCTTTGTTATTAAGGTGTAGTGAATCTCCCGGCATAGATTATAGTTATTAATTAATAGGTATACAAACATTCAATGCTGCTATTTCATTTGTTTTATCTCTATTTTCCTGTAATATATTTCAGCCCCTTCAGACTGTATAATGATGTTACCACTGTTGATACTGGGATCAGTGGCCCGGTTAACTACCGTACCATTTACCAAATGGGTGAGCCTGCCGTGATCGGCGATAACTTCCACCCTGTTCCATTCTCCCCATGATTTTTCTGCGTCTTTGGTTTTCATTGCTCTTGCATAATCTTTCGGTACTGTCCTGCTTCCAGTAACGACAATGGTGGCACTGTCGATCATCCAGAAATCACCGATATCACCTTCCTGGATCTGGCACTCGATACTTTTGGGCCAGACTATATCCTTTTCCAGTTGCACGAAATATAAGATACCATTGTCCCGACGGGTAGTATCGGCATCCCTGGGCGGCCATTTTTTAGTACCCCAACGGCATTCCACCACCAGGTGAAAATTGCTATACTGTTTATCGGTGCAGAGATAGCCGAATTCCTTCCCGGAAATATGCAACACCCCGTTTTCAACTTTAAAAACGCTGTCGGGGTCATTGTTCCGGCCCTTTTCCCGGAGATAACTGTGAAAGCCCGCAAAGTCTTTTCCATTGAATAACAGCTGGTAGCCCGGATCAGCCTGCTGGGCAGCGGCCGTTATTCCTGCAAGCAGCATGAGAAGGATTAGCTTTACCATAAGCGTCATTTTATTTTTTTGCAGGCAAAACCGGTTCATAAAACACCGGGGCAGCATTGTTCATCGAAAATACGATGAGCTTTTTTCGGCCAACTTTTACCGTGGCGATGTTGCGGACCTGACCTCTCGCCAATATACCACTTTGCTGTTCATGAATAGTTGTAAAATTTCCTTTACCGTCACCTTTTAACAACAGGCCGTAGCTGGCGTCGTAGATACCCACCTCCGGTTTGCTCTGGTAAAAATTACCCCCCACAAGGATGTCCGCTTTCCCGTCCCCGTCATAGTCCTCCACCGATAGCCCGTAC
>JBBROE010000176.1:0-5067 GCA_038229695.1 Chitinophagales bacterium
GCCCTGAATGGCCTGGGCATAGTTCAGGGAAGGGTTCATCAGTGTCGCGGTATCGGTGAACCAGGCCCTGAAATGCGGTATCGCCGCACGCACATATTTTTCATTCCCGGTAACCAGGAAAGCAGCGGCGAGGTTACCCGTGATTTCGCTGAACCGGATCATAGCGAGCCTGTGGGCGGAAAAGTTGGCGGGATTCGTCTGCCCGTCGCGCTGCACATACGGACTGTCGGGATGGTCCGGGTCCGGCCACCAGTAATCCCCTTCGCTGTAAAAATCATGTTTGCCCCCCGCGCTGCGCACACAAGTGAAGGCTGTGATGGTAACCGGCTTCGCCGTAAGGTGCGCCGTGGCGCGACTTATTATGCCGGCCTTCAGTGTAGCTTCAGCGCGAGCGGTAAACCGATCGGCAGATTGCGGCTGAGCCAGGCAGGAATACCCGACGAGGCAGCAGGCCAGCACCAGGCACACCAGCCATTTCCCCCTTTTGTCCATTCCGGTTTTCCGTATCAGCATACTATCCAATCGTTTCGTGTGAGTTCAGGCAACTGGAACCAGCCCGCCCGTTCATTCGGATAACAGGTCCGGAATAAAATTAAAGGATCCGTTCATCCGCATAACCCGGCGTTGCAGGCAAAGGCGAATTATCTACTCAAACGTTTTAGTAAATAAATCAGTGAAACATGAAAACGATTTCAGAAATTTTTCCCAAGTTTGATGCGGGTAAACCTAACCTTCAAAACTGATTGCTATGCTAGAAACACTCCTCCTGCGGGTAAAAACCCGGCTTCCGGCTGTACTTTGCTTCTTTCTCCTGCTCGCATTTTCCAACTTCGCATCCGGCCAGATGAAAACGATTTCAGGAATAGTGAAAGATACGTCCGGCAACCCGTTGCAGGGCGTTTCAGTGACGGTGGCGAAGTCAAAAAACGGAACGAGTACGGATATCCTGGGACATTATTCCCTGACCGTAGCGCCCGGTGCATCGGTGATCTTTTCTTCGGCAAACAGTGAATCTTCCACGATTACCGTGGGCAGTTCAAATGAATATAACATATCTCTCCTACAACGCGTCAATGCCCTGAATGACGTGGTGGTGATTGGTTATGGCCGCCAGAAAAAGGTAAACCTGCTTGGCGCGGTCGGCACAGTAAACGTTGATGAGAAGCTCACCGGCAGGGCCCTCCCCAATATTTCGGAAGGACTGAGCGGCCTGGTTCCCGGTCTCGCTGCGACACAGTCGACCGGCATGGCTGGCCGCAACGGTGCCGCCCTGCTGATCCGCGGTTTAGGCACGCCCAATAACAGTTCGCCCCTCGTGGTTGTCGACGGCATCCCGGATGTGGACATCAACCGGGTTAATGTCAATGACATCGAAACCGTATCGGTGTTGAAGGATGCGACCTCTGCCTCGGTCTACGGCTCGCGGGCAGCCAATGGCGTTATCCTCATCACCACGCGCACCGGTAAGGGGATGCGCAAAACCGTTTTCAACCTCAGCAGCAACACCGCCCTGGAAAAACCTACCCGGGGTATCAGCTTCCTGTCAGACTACCCGCTGGCGCTGACCATTGAGCAGAGACGCGCACTTACCAATTCGCTTTACAGCAACCTACTCTACAAAAATGGTACAATCGACCAGTGGATGGCATTGGGTATGATCGATCCGATCCGTTATCCCAATACCGACTGGTGGAAGATCATCATGCGCGACGGGCATCTCCAGAATTACAATGTGTCTGCTGCCGGGGGAAATGACAAGTCGAATTTCTTCGTTTCGGTTGGTTATAAAAAAGAGAACGGGTTACAAATTAACAACGACTTCGACCAGTATAATGCGCGGTTTAATTTCGATTATAAACTCCGCAACAACATGAATACGGGCGTCAAGTTCAGCGGTAACTGGTCCAATTTTACCTATGCCCTCGAAGAAGGTTTTACGGATCCGGCATCGACCAACACCGCAGGATTTGACCTCCAGTATGCCATTGCCGGCATCACGCCTTACGATCCCTCCACTGGTTTATTCGGCGGCGTGATGGCCTACGGAGAAGATCCCCAGGCCTACAGCCCCTACCAGCAATACGTTAACAGCCCAAACTACCAGACCCGCCAGGAGGCTCACGGAACGGCCTACTGGGACTGGACACCCATCAAAGGACTGACCGCCGGCCTGGACTACAACCTAATCTATTATAACCAATTCAACTGGAGTGCCCCAACGCCAGCGCAGGCGTTCAATTTCCAGAACAATAGTTTCGGCAGCAGGGTGTATGTTGGGCCTAATGCAGCAATTTCCAACACCAACCTCAATGGCTATAAGACATTGATGGATGCCCGCCTGAATTATCATACCACGATCGCAAAGAACCACGACATCTCCGCGCTGTTTGTTTACAGCGAAGAATACTGGAACGACCGTTCGCTGTCTGCCTCCCGGAACGACCGCCTTGCACCCGGTCTGCATGAAATCAACGGCGCTCTTCCTAATGTACTCTCCAACGGAGGTACCTCCAGCACAGAAGGACTGCAGTCGTATATCGGCAGGGTAAACTATAACGCGTATGGCAAGTACCTCCTGGAAGGCGATTTCCGGGTTGATGGTTCTTCCAAATTTGTACCGGGTCAGCGTTTTGGTTTCTTTCCGTCTGTTGCCGTCGGCTGGCGTTTTACGGAAGAAAATTTCCTGAAACCATTACTCAGCAGTTTCCTTAGCAGCGGTAAACTCCGCGCTTCATACGGGGGGCTGGGTAACAACAGCGGTGTGGGCCGGTACGAACAGCAGACTACCCTCTCCGCCAACAATTATATCATCGGCGGCGTAGGGGTTATCGGCCTTGTCAACAGCAAACTGATTAACCAGAACCTCTCCTGGGAATCGACCAACGTCTTAAACCTTGGTCTTGAACTGGCGTTCCTAAACAACCGTTTCACAGCCGAACTGGACTACTATGACCGCCTCACCAAGGGGATCATCCAGGGTTCGCAGTTGTCGAACCTCCTCACCGGCGCCTTCTCCGCACCCAACACCAATATCGGCAACCTCAGGAACCGCGGGGTGGAACTGACCCTCGGCTGGAGAGACCGCATCGGCGCAGTGAATTATGGCGTAAGCATTAACGGCTCTTACAATAAAACCCGCCTGGAAAAATGGAGCCAGCTGCTTACCCGCGGCGCCACCTACAGCGGCAGCACAGTTTTCCTGAACATGCCCTACAACTATACCTACACCTACCTCGATAACGGCATAGCCCAAACCTGGCAGGATATTTATCATTCCACACCCCAGGGTGCACAGCCCGGCGATATCCTTCGCCAGGATGTAAACGGCGATGGCAGGATCGACGGCAACGACCAGGTGGCCCTGCAGGTCGCCCGTGACCGGCCTACCACCAGCTTTGCGCTGAATGCGTACGCTTCCTGGAAAGGTATTGACGTGGCCATGCTCTGGCAGGGAACCGCCGGCAGGAAGGATTTTTGGCTGAATGCATTCAACAACGTAAACTTCGGCACCTCACGGTATGCCGTAACACAGCAGGACGTCACCAATCCATGGTCGCTCGAAAACCGCAACGGGCTCTGGCCCCGCATCGGCGGCAGCGGCAACAATACCGCCCAGACCACCTTCTGGCTGGATGATATGAGTTATCTGCGCCTGAAAAATGTACAGCTCGGTTACACCTTTCCCAAACCCCTGTTCAGAAGGCTTGGCGTAACCAATTTCCGGATTGCCGGTACGGCTGAAAACCTGCTGACCCTCACTTCCTTCCGTGGACTCGACCCGGAAAAAGCCGGGAACAACAATAACATTTATCCCATCATAAAATCTTATTCACTCGCTGTTCAACTCGGATTTTAAAATTGCCGCATATGAAAAAAACTTTTTTTATACAGCTCCCCGTATTGATTGTAACGGCAGCCCTCCTGCTGCTGTTGCCGGCCTGCCGCAAAGGATTGCTGGACCAGACTCCTACTACGGATGTATCGCCTACCATTTTCTGGAAAACTGAATCGGATGCCACCGCCGGTCTGATGGGACTGTACGCAGCCACCAGGCCCTGCTTCGACCGTGATTATTATTTTGATGGCCAGGCCGAATACACCCGCGTCCGCGGAACAAGTACCACGGGAGGCAACCTCAGGCTGGGTGATGCCTACAACGGGGGCACCTACAATCCCTCCGGTTATGCCGCCAGTTTCGATAAGATGTACCTGTACCTCTTCGGCGCCGTGGACAGGGCGAACTATGTGATCGACAACGTTACTAAAATGCAGGCATCAGGTGGTACGCTCGGCACCTCCACCGTGCTGCAGACCATACAGGGCGAGGCCAGGCTGCTCCGCGGTATGGCTTATTTCAAGCTGATTTCCCTGTGGGGTGATGTGCCTTATTACACGCTGTCACCAGCTACTAACAGCGACGTATCCACGCTGGCACGCACACCCATCGGCCAGGTGAAAGATTCTATATTGTCTGACCTCACCTACGCGTTTAATAATCTGCCCGTAAAGGCATCAGCACTCGGAAGAGCGTCCCGCGTGGCTGCCCTCGCCCTGCGCGGCAAGGTGCAGCTCTACTGGGGGTCATGGAATAAAAATGGCTGGCCCGAGCTCGAAGGCTTTAAACCCAGTGCGGCAGACGCCCGGACCGCATTCACCGCGGCCGCGGCAGATTTTAACTCCGTCATCAACGACTACGGCATTAAACTTTTCCGCAACGGGGATCCGGGTTCTATCGATGCACTGGGAAAAGCTGACGTGATCCCCAACTATTATTACCTGTTCGTACCAAAAGCCAGCGACGGCGGCCCTTCGGCCAATGGCGACAACGAAATGCTGATGGTGTTCACCCACGGCGGCACCGGTACCGGCCAGGGAGAAGAACTGATGCGCGATGTATCCGGACGCTCCCACGAAGGCTCCCAGTGCTGGGTTTCCCCACGCTATGAAATCGCCGACCGCTACCAGACCATCAGCACGGGCGACTTTGCCACCCCGCTAAAACCCATGAACCCGACCGTACCGGCCACCGGCAACACGGCCAGGACTACCCCTAATTCTGCGGTTAAC
>JBBROE010000177.1:0-4926 GCA_038229695.1 Chitinophagales bacterium
GGCATACACATACTTTGATATTCCCTCAAAGTAGGCGTCGTTTTTGACCGTGTGTTGATTATGAAAGATTAAATACAGGCCGGACAGCCCGGCAACGGCCAAGAGCGCGATGGCTAATTGCTTACGCATGGTAGGGTGGGTGCTGAAAAGGTGAGAGGAAAGGTTTTGGAACATGTCGGTTTCGAGGGTTGAAGGTAGGCGCTTTTGGATTACAGCGCAACCGGTGTTTGCCGATCTATCCGGAAAGCTAAAATATTATCAGCCGGATTGTGCGCACCGGCTTGCCGTGGAACAAACCGGGCGTCCAGGCGGGCATGTATCGCACGGCATCCAGGCATTGCGCGACCAGCTCGGCCGGAACGCCGGGGTCATGGGGCTGGGCTTCCGCAACGTCCGTTACCTGCCCCTCGGCAGTAATGGTGCAGCGAACGTAGACGGAACTGTGGACGACCTTATCGGCATCGGTTATTATTTCGATAAAAGGGTGCAGTACATCATCGACATATTGCGTCAGGGCGGCCCGGCCACCGGGAAACTGCGGGATTATTTCGGGCACCCAATAGACGATGTAGCCGTCATTATCCACGAAGGGGGCAAGGTCGGTTTTCTGGAGTTCAAAAGTGCGGTATTTACTGGCATCCTGGCTGGTGTACATCGTATCGGTCACTATCCAGTCCTGGGCTTGCAATTCCTGTACTTTGGCCATGCGGGTAAGTCCCTGGTAACGGTCGTAGGATCTGGCGGTGAAGTATTTGAAAATGGGGGCGTTAACTTGGGCGGCTAAGCAAGTGGGGGCCAATAAAACGATGGTCAGGAAGAGGTAAATTGGACGCATACATTGGTCTGGCAGGGAAGGAGTTATAATTGAATGATTCGATTTTTACGATTCGGTCCGATTGATTCGATTGATAGGGAGAGCCTGGGCCTGATTCGCTGTTCAAAACGACTTTTCGTTGGCTATATGTTTGAAGCAGGTATTGACAAATAATAATGCCAGCTTTTCGGTAGTTCTTTAAAAGGTGTTGACGATATTTATTTGTTGCCTGTTTCAACCCCACCCCTAACCCCTCCCTGTCGTACGACACCAAGTAAAGACTATTGAATAGCGACACTTAAGTTGCGACTACCGTTCTTTGACGTACTATAAAACAGAATCACATGACAAGGGCCATATCTTATGATCGCCGGGTCAAGATCCTTCGAGATCGGGCCTTCGGCAAGACGATCGCCGTGGTGGCGGCAGAGAATTTATGTTCTATCTCGGCGGTTAAGGCCTTGCTGAAGCGGCACAAGGAACTGGGGGAAGCCTGCCTAGTGCCTGCTTATGGCAATTGTGGCAAGTCGGCCCGCACCCATTTCTCGCCACCGGTGATGGAAGCCGTGATGGCCTACCGGGAGCGCTCCTTTGGCGCACCTTACTTAAACAGCCAACTAGGTTTGCTTTTTCCGCAAGAGCGTATTCCAGACACGCGCACCATCCAGCGGATGTGGAAGAAAAAAGGCAACCCCCGCAGTAAAGGCCACCAAAAGACTGTCCGGCGCGGCCCCTGGTCGAAAAAGGCTGGGGAAACCTGGCAGATTGATGGCAAAGAGCAGGTTGAACTGGCTGATGGCTCTCAAGTCAGTTGGCTCAACGTAGCGGACGAAGCTAGTAGTGCTGCCTTGCAGACTACCGTTTTCCCCCCTGCGCACAGTGGCTGAGATCCCAGGCGAGCAGGCGGCCCAATCCATCAACCGCTGTTTTGAGCAATGGGGGCTGCCCAAGTGCATCAAGATAGACAACGGACTGCCGCTGGCTTTGCCTGCCCAACGCGACATCCCGACCCTGACGGAACTGTGGTGGGTGGGACTTGGCATCGAAGTGCTGCACAATAAGCCTGCCTGCCCACAGCAGAACGGCACGGTCGAAGGACTGCAAGGCATCTGTTTCCGCTGGGCCGAACCGGCCCGTTGCGCCTTGCCGCAGGATTTGCAGCAAACCTTAGAGGCCAACAACTTTTTTCAGCGGGAAAACTACAAGGTGCCGGCCAAGAAAAAACAGACGCGTCGCCAAATCTACCCCGAGTTGTGGCAGCCCGAACGGCCTTTTGGACCCGATTCATTCCAGTTCGAGCGCGTTCAGTCGTTTTTGGCCACTAAGGTCTGGCAGCGCGAAATCAAAAAGAACGGCTCCATCAAACTCTTCAACACCGAGATATTCATCTCCCAGGCCCGCAAAATGATCGGCATAAGCGTCAGCATCACCTATGACAAAGACGAAAACATCTACTTTATCAAGGACTTATATGGAAAACTGATTAAAACCTCCACCAAAGCCCTCGTGTCCGAAGACGTGATTCTGTTGCATGTTGGTATGTCAAAGAACGGTAGTCGCAACTTAATTGTCGCTATTTAGCAGTCTTTACTTGGTGTCGCACGACACCTCCCCCGAAAGGGAGGGGGACCAGATCGCGGTGTTTTCTACGGGTTATCGGTACCGTAAGCATTAAAACAGTGTATCATCAAGGTGCTGAAAATCAATAATTTGAAACTCGATCTAGTTCCCCTGCCCCGCAGGGGAGGGGTTAGGGGTGGGGTTGAAACGGGTATCAAATCAACACCCCGGAAAGAACCACCTGCTTTTCTAGCGGTCTGACGACTCCAAGTCGTCCGACCAATAAAATCGCCCATAGTCATTTATTAAAACTCTTTACTTGGACGAATACGCAAATGAAAGCCATCAAAAACGGAGAAGGAATCCACTAATTCTGACAAATGTTCGATTATAATACTAGATGCTTTAATGGGTCTTTTTTCATAGGAGATAGCGGCCATTCGCAGTAAAATCACTCCCCGATGAGGTAAGCGCAACCGAAACACCAGTTCGCCGAAATCTTTGTCCTCTGTTAATAAAGGCAAGCCAAAATTGACTGCAATTTTCAAAACATCCTCATCCGCAATAGAAGGCTCTTGTTCTGCAATGGCAAATACTTCTAAACCAGCATCACGTAAGCGTTCTACAATGCGGAAATCAACGCTTTCATCAGCGACCAATTTCATGCAGCAGCAGGAGAATAAAGCAAATCATTTTTGACGCTGTGCTGCGCAAAAAGCAGGCAGGCAGAAATGTCCTCCAGAGTAATACGAGGATACGCCAGCAATAACTGTTCGGGGGTTTCGAAATTAGCCAATTTTTCCAGAACCAATTCTACCGGAATACGGGTGCCCCGAATAGTGGGTTTACCAAACATTATTTTTGGATCAGCCGTAATACGGTCTTGCCAACGGAGTTGCATAGTTTATAAATTTGGTGACAAAGTTAACATTTTGGAGCATACGGAACTATAAGAAACTGTTTTAAAACCTACCTTTTTATTTAGCATCCAAGTGTACCCTCCTATTTGCCTTGTCATCCTGCCGGGAACCGTCCACCTCGCGCAGGGTAGCGGACGCAGTACCCACGTAGAGCGGACGGGTTCCGGCAGCATGACAAACCAGCAGGGTGGCGCAAAGCCAACTTCCAAATGTAGATATTAAGAAAAAACCGGCCGGAAAGCCCAATAGCTCCCCGGCCGGTTAGAAATTCCGTCTAAATCGGCCCTATGGCTTCTTGGTCTTTGCAAAATCCCCCGCCTTTACCGTAATCATCTTCGAATAATCGAGGTATTTGGCCATCGCCGCGTTCAGTTGCGGTAAGGTCAGGGCCGTCATGTTGGTCTCGAGTTGTTTTTCCCAGGCAAAACTTCGGCCGGTGAGCAGATTCAGATTCAACATGCTGGCCAGGGTCACGTCGTTGCTCCGGTTCAATTTACGCGATTTTAGCCAGCCGGAGCGGGCCGCTTCCAATTCTTCGGCCGTGAAACCTGTTTTAGCAGCCCGTTCCACTTCTTCGCGGAAGGCCGTTTCCAGTTTGGTGATATTTTCCGGATTGTAGATCATAAAGGCGTTGAAAGATCCATTTTTATCCAGCGAGCTGGACTGGAAATTACCCCGTACGGTATAACTCAAGCCTTCTTTCTGGCGAATCCGGGTGGCCAGGCGGGAGTTCAAAAAACCGCCGCCCAGGATATACCCGCCCAGCGTGATCGCCGGATAATCCGCATCGTCGTTCCGCATCGGGAAACCGAAACCGGCCATGTACACGGCGTTGGATTTATCGGGCGTATTGATCGATTCGGTCCGGCTCGGTACGGCTACGTAATCGTCGCTGATCCGTTCGAATTTGGCCGGGCTTTTCCAGTCGCCGAAGGCTTCCCGCATCGCTTTTTCGATTTCTTTCGGATCGAAATCACCGACCACGGCGGCGGTGCTACCGGTAGTACCGCCATAAAACTGCTTGTAAAATCGTTGCAGGTCGGCCACGGTCAGTTTTTTCAGCGCCGCCGACTCCTCCTCGAAAGTCATCGTGTAGCGCGGATCATCTTTGGCGTAGGCCGGTTGGCTGATGCGCGTGTACATATTATCGGCCAGGGCATTCGGGTCGGATTTTTGTTCTTCCAGGCCGGCCAGTTCTTCGGCTTTCGTCTTTTCAAATTCCGCTGCCGGAAAGGACGGCTGCCGCAGGAGTTCCCCGACCAGGCGAATCACCGCCGGGAGATGCTCGCGATCGGTCTGAATATCCACCCCCAGGCGGTCGTAACTGCCGGAGATATTCACCGTTGCTTTCAAGCGGGTTAACTCTTCCTGGATTTGCTGCTGATTTTTGGTCAGGGTGCCTTTGTTCAGCATTTCGGCCGTGTAGGCGGGTTCTAATCCGCTGCCTTTCAAGGCATTGAGCGTACCGAAGTGGAAGACGAAGGAAGCGTTGACCGCATCGCCTTTATTTTCCTTCGACAAAAAGGCGTATTGCATCCCGTTGGAAAACTTACCCTTCGTGGTGCGTTTGTCAATATTTTCCGGCGAGGTGTCGAAATCTTCTCCCTGCGCCACGGGCGGATGGCCCTTGTA
>JBBROE010000178.1:0-4735 GCA_038229695.1 Chitinophagales bacterium
GCGCTGCGTTCGGCGCCATTGTCTCTTCACTGGTTGAAGACGTTATAACCCCCCTAATCCTTGCCCCGGCGCTAAAGGCGGCCCATGTTGAAGACCTGGATAAACTTACCTGGGGGGCCGTTAAGTATGGTAAGTTTCTTGCGGCTGTATTAAAATTCTTAGTGGTGGCATTTGTTCTGTTCTTGATTATCCAGGCTATGAATGCAGCAAAGAGACACAAAGAAATGAAGGAAGCTGCTGCTCCCCCTCCCGGTCCTTCCTCTACAGACAAACTGTTGATGGAAATACGGGATGAACTTAAAAAATCCTGAAACGATTGACTACCTGCTGAGATACTGCTGCCGAAATTTTAAAAAAATCGGCCGAAAGATTGCATTGCCTCTGCCCGAATGAGTATTAACCACTGAAACATCATGAACATGAAACAGATTTACGCGGCACTACTATCTTTCCTGCTGGCAGGCACGGCTGTCTTCTCCCAGGATCCCATCAAAGACATAAAAAGCACGACACAGAAAGAGTTTAAATATGACACGGCCAACGGATGGAAAAAGGGCGGGCTCATTTCGCTTAATGCCGCACAGGCGAGCAGCCAGAACTGGGCAGCAGGTGCGGAAAAGTTTTCGCTTTCCGCGGCCGCATTTTTTAATGTGTACGCCAATTTAAAAAAGGATCGCTGGAGCTGGAACAATAATCTTGACCTGGCGTATGCCCTCGTCAATACTACAACGCTCGGCGTCAGGAAAAACGATGACAAGATCGATTTGCTGAGCAGGGTGGGTTACGCGATCACCCCGAAATTTGATGTGTCGGGCATCCTGAGCTTCCGGACACAATTCGCCGACGGGTATGAGTACAATTATCTCGGGAAAGGACTCCAGCACCGGATTTCAGGTTTTTTTGCGCCGGCCTATATTACGGTGGCACCGGGTATTACCTGGAAACCTGCGACCTATTTCAGCGTGTTTGTATCTCCTGCTTCTGCCCGCTGGATAATTGTAGCCAACCGGCCCTATAGTTACCTGTACCAGGGAGGTGTTGGTCCAAACGGTGAAGTGGAGACCCCCCTTTCCTTGAACTATGGCGTGGACCCAGTGAAAAAATACAAGTTTGAAATGGGCGCTTTTGTTTCCGCGAACTTCAATAAGGAAGTTGCAAAGAACGTAGTCTATATCAGCAAGCTCGAACTTTATTCCAACTACCTCAAGTCCAAGAGAAAAGGTGATATAGGGGAAGGCCTCGCCAGGCCGGGAAATGTGGATATTTACTGGACCAATGCCTTCTCCCTAAAAGTTAATAAATGGCTGAACGTCAGCTATAATCTGGATCTCATTTACGACGACAATGTGCGGGAGTTTGGACCTGACCACAGCTCTGCCGGACTCCAACTGCGATCGCTGCTTGGGGTGGGATTTGCAGCCAAATTCTGATAGCATTATTGCTTACATTTGCGGGGTCCCGGCCATACCGGGACCCCGCCTTGATTATAGCGTAAATGAACCCATGTGAGTGCACCGTCTTACCAGATTAAGTTAGCCCAGTTTGAAGGCCCTTTCGATTTGCTCCTGTTCTTTATCGAACGCGATGAGCTGGACATTTATAATATCCCGATTACAAAAATCATTACGGACTTTCTCGACTTTGTTCACCAACAGGAAACAGTAAACATAGAGCTGTCGAGCGAGTTCATCCTGTTTGTTTCGACGCTGATGCGCATTAAGGCAAAGATGCTGCTGCCCCGCAAGGAGATTGATGCCCTGGGGAATGAAATCGACCCCCGCCAGGAACTCATCGACAAAATACTGGAATACAAAAAATACAAGGAAGCCGCTGCCCAGATGGCTGAGATGGAGGCAGTGCGTATGCTCATGGTAAAACGCGGAAACCTGCAGAAAGAAATTGCAGGCATCGGCGAAGAAGCAGGCGAAGGCACGGAAATCCAGCAAATCACGCTATTCAAACTGATGAAGGCGTTCGAGAAAGCCATGCAACGGATGTATGATCGCAATAACCGGCCGGTTCATACCGTAGTGCGGTACAATTACAGCATGGAAGAAAGCAGGACTTATATGCTGGATAAGGTGAAAGCTGAAAAAACCTCCTCCTTTTCTTCAGTCTTTGAAACCTGCGAAAATCGCATTCACGCGCTTTTTCTCTTCCTTTCCCTGCTCGAGCTGGTCCAACAGAAATATATGTTCATCACCACGGGTGAAGGCCGGAATAACTTTATCCTGGAATACAATGAAAGCAGGGAAGAAGAAATACCTTTCGAACTTCCCGCTAATCCAGCATAGCCGCCTGCCTCAGCAACCGATCCTCCCCTGAAAAAGGCTTTACCCGCAGAATGGTACAACTTTTGATGTTTAAACATCAAATTAATCAGTATGAAACCTGTATTACATCCTGCATCAGAAAGAGGGCAGGCGAATTTTGGCTGGCTGAACAGCCGGCACTCCTTTAGTTTCGGTCAGTTTCATGACCCGGCGAAAATGAATTTTGGAGCCCTGCGGGTGCTCAACGACGACATCGTAACGGGCGGGGCAGGGTTTGGCACCCATGCGCACGACAACATGGAAATTGTGAGCATTCCGTTGTCGGGTGCATTGGCCCACAAGGATAGTACCGGCACCGCCAGGGTGATTGAAACCGGGGACGTCCAGATCATGAGCGCCGGTTCCGGAATTTCACATTCAGAATATAACGCCGATAAAACGCAGCCGGTTAATTTTCTGCAGGTTTGGGTCTTCCCCAAACTCAGGGACATTACACCGCGCTATGAACAGAAAAGTTTTGCTTCCTCAGGCCGGCAGCATCAGTGGCAGGTGGTGGTCAGTCCGCAGGAAAGCAGCGAAACAGTTTGGATCAACCAGGACGCGCAGTTTTCCCTCGCCGAACTTGACGCGGGGCGACATCTTGACTACACGCGTGCTTTCGACGGGAGCGGGGTCTATTTTTTTGTGATTGAGGGGTCAGTAAAAATTGATGACATCAAGCTGGGGAAGCGGGATGGCCTGGGGATCAGCGAAGCGGGAACAATCTCGATCACTGCCGCCGAAAAATCATACCTGCTGGCGATAGAAGTTCCCTTGTAATCATCCTGCCGTCAGCAAAGTTTATTTTAACCTATCATCATCCCGGAACAGGGGGTTACGGTTAAAACGGTTAGATCTGGCTGCCTGCCGGTGTAGGAATAACAATGTCCTCCTGCAATAATTCCCGGACGGCCTCCGCTATTCCGTTGGCATCAAACCCACACTCTTTATGCAGTTCCCGGAGGGTGCCGTGTTCGATATATTGATCAGGAATACCCAGCATTTTTAAGTTGGCCTGGTAGTAATTGTCCGCCATGAATTCGGCTACAGCCGATCCAAAACCCCCAACGACAGTACCGTCTTCCACGGTGATGATCCTGCTGAACCGGGCAAAAACTTCGTGGAGCAATTTCTCGTCCAGTGGCTTGGCAAAGCGCATGTCGTAATGTGCCGGTTGTATGCCCTCATTTTTGAGATCCCGGATAGCCGCCGCTGCAAAATTTCCCGGGTGTCCCAGGGATAATATTGCGATATCCTGACCGTCCCTGAGTTTACGGCCGGTGCCGATGGGAATAGCCTTCATTTCGGTCCGCCATTCCGGCATCACTCCTTCGCCACGGGGATACCGGATAACGAAGGGATCCACCGTTTCCTCCAGCTGGGCGGTATACATGAGATTACGCAACTCCGCTTCATTCATAGGCGCGCTGACTACCATTCCCGGCACGCAACGCATGTAGGCGATGTCATATGCGCCATGGTGGGTGGGGCCGTCCTCTCCTACCAGCCCGGCCCTGTCAAGACAAAATACCACGGGTAATTTCTGGATGGCCACATCGTGCACCACCTGGTCATAAGCCCGTTGCATAAAGGAGGAATAGATATTACAAAAGACGCGCAAGCCCTGGGTAGCCATACCGGCGCTGAGGGTAACGGCGTGCTGTTCACAAATGCCGACATCGAATGCGCGGTCGGGCATCTTCTCCATCATATACTTCAGGGAAGAACCGCTGGGCATGGCCGGTGTAATCCCGAATATCCGGTCATTTTTTTCGGCCAGCTCGATGAGGGTATAGCCAAATACGTCCTGGTATTTCGGAGGCTGGGGCAGGTCAAATTTTTTCTTAAAGATTTCACCGGTGATTTTGTCAAACAATCCCGGGGCATGCCATTTGGTCTGGTCTTTCTCAGCCAGCGAATATCCTTTACCCTTCACAGTTACGATGTGGAGAAGCTTGGGGCCGGGAATATTTTTGAGATCCTGAAGTGTATCCACCAGTTTGGTGATGTTGTGGCCGTCGATCGGACCGAAGTAACGCAGGTTCAGGGCTTCAAAAAGATTGCTGCTGCGGCTGACAAAGCCTTTGATACTGTGTTCCAGCTTACTGGCCATTTCCCGGGTAAAGGTCTTTCCCAACGGCAATTTGCCAAGGGCCTTCCAGATATCGTCCTTGAGGCGGTTATAAGTAGGAGAAGTGGTGATGTCCGTCAGGTATTCTTTCAGGGCACCGACGTTGGGGTCAATGCTCATACAGTTGTCGTTCAGGATGATCAGCATGTCCGCATCGGCCACGCCCGCCTGGTTCATGCCTTCAAATGCGAGCCCGGCGGTCATGGCGCCATCCCCGATCATAGCCACGGCCTTCCGGTGTTCTTTGTTGTATTTGGCCGCCATAGCCAGGCCGCGTGCTGCGGAGATTGAA
>JBBROE010000179.1:0-4722 GCA_038229695.1 Chitinophagales bacterium
ATTTAAAAATGAAAAGGGCGTCTTTACCTGTACCTACAAAGAAATGAAGGCGCTGACGGTTGACCGTGAACCCGCGCAGTGACTTACCCTTTATCCACGTTCGTCGAAATCATTAGCCCGTATAACCCATCCATCACACAAAAACGCCATGATGAAACTGCTGCTCACGCTTTCCGCCTGTTGTTGTTGTGTCGCCCTTTTTGCCGGGCGCAGTTATACGCTGGCCGCCACCCGCGGCGATATTGTGATCAGCAGCCTCAGTACGAGTCCTGAGCTCGCGCCTGGTGACACGCTGTACATCCCTGCACAGGGCCGGTACACCAGCGTACAGTACCGAAGGCTCCGCGGCGATTCCACCCACCCGATAGTCATTAGCTGGCTGCCGGGCAGCGAAGTAAAAGCAACCTATTATCAGCAGCTGACCAGTTTTAATGTCAGCTATGTGGTTATAGAAAATATGCGGCATTTTAATTTCGGGGGTACGCATAAATTCAGCTACGCCGTACACGATGTGGAGTTCAGGAATTGCCAGTGGGTAAACCCCGTGGGGGCCTACAAAGACCAGCCCCCTATTTACTGGGATGACCCCTACTCGCCGGTAAGCATGGTCTTCAAAGGAAAGAAGACACAGACCTTTTACAACATTACTTACCGCGGCTGTCTTTTTGATGGGTTTCAGAATATTACGGTGATACAGCTATCCACCAACTGGAATGAGAACACGCCGGAAATCCGCCGGTCCATTTGTCTCGATTTTCAATTTACGGCAGATACTTTCCGCAATATTACGGCCACCGCACCGGTATCCGTCGGAGCCATTACCGGCACAGGTTTTGGCTGCCGGGTGAATGGCTGCGTGTTTTCAAATATTATGGGACCAGGTAGTATGCACCAGAACCGGAGTTCTTCCATTCTATGGTTTGGCAGCATTGATGTAAGCGGCTGTTTGCAGGAGAATTCTTATGCCCACCTGTTGCGTTGTGCCCCCCTGGGCTGGTCGGGTATGCCCGGATATTTCGACAACAATACGGCCTGCCGGGCCTGGATGAATATCGTCCATAACAACCTTGGGTACTCGATATTTGAATTTGACCAGGATATTCGCGGCGGCAGAGATGATCTGAACAGCCTCCATACCATCAAGGCAAAATGCCTGTTTAATACCATTTTCCGGACGAAGAGAATGCTATTTGACGGGCCTTATTTCGGGTTCCTGGCAGACAACCTTGACCAGGACAGCCTGGAAATTGGCTATAACCTGCTGGTTGCCCCGGAATATGATTTTCCGTTCGACGTTGCGCGAGGTTATATAGTGGCGGAGATAAAAACAAAACCAAGGCACCAGTCCATTACCGGCAACAAAATCTTTAAAAGCTGGACCCGGACGATTCTCGCCGATACAACCAGCTTCCAACCGGGCCCGGCCGCGAAGCTGGAGAAAAAGCCGGCGCAACGTTATCCCTTCATTACCGTTGATTTTTATGGGAACCCGGTAGCAGGCGGGCCGGCATTTGCAGGAGCGGTAGATGGTCCCCCCGGGAAAAAGGAACCCTGAGGGCTGATGTATAACAACCTGTGTTGGCATGTCGGTAGGGAGTACCGGGAAGTGGTTTTAAAACTGCAGCAAAAAGGTGGTCCCCTGCCCTTCCGTGCTCTGCACCCTGATATTTCCGCGGTGGAGCATCATAATTTGTTTGCATAAGCTGAGCCCAATGCCGCTGCCATGTTTTTTAGTGCTGAAAAAAGGAATAAAGATTTTGTCCATTACTTCTTCAGACATCCCACTGCCGTTATCCGCCACCGTTATGACAAGTTTCTGCCCGGCGGAGATGTAGGCCGAAAGCAGCAGTTTAGGTTCCGTCTTGTCCCGGATGGCTTCGATACCGTTTACGAGCAGGTTGATCAGCACCTGTTCCAGCAGGTTGGTGTCTGCCTCCACCATAAGCTCCGTGTCTTTCAGGATAACATCCATATCAATATTCTTCTGTTCCAGCGTTGGCTGCATCAAATGATACAGATTTTCGAAGAGATCACGCACGTATACTTTCTGGAGGTTGAGGGTAGTGATTTTATTGAGGTTGCGGTAGGTCTCGGCAAATTTAAGCAGGCCCTCGCTTCTTCTTTTTATCGTGTCAATACCGAGCTCCAGGTCATCCACGGAGCCATTGTCGTTGTTGAGGTTGGGTAATGCCTGCTTCAGCCGGCTTTTCAACGTTTCCGCGAGCGAAGAAATGGGTGCGATGGAATTCATGATTTCATGGGTCATCACACTGAGCAGTTTCTGCCAGGCTTTTGATTCGGTTTCATCCAGCGCTTCATTCACATTCTGGAACGCGATAAGTTTGAATTTTTTTCCTTCCGTCTGGAAGGCAGTAGCCGACATCAGGATCTTGAAAGAAGACTTGTCCTGGCTGGCCGTAGCGATTTTAGAATCACCCGGATTCAGGGCCAGGATGCTGTGATAGAGTTTATCATCGCGTTTCTGCAGCGAATGGATTGTTTTGAGATAGGGCAGGTTGAGCAATTGCTTGAGGGATTCATTGAGCCATACTACCTCACCGCTGTCTTCCTGGTAAGACAGGATGCCGGTATTGACCAACTCCAGGATCTTTTGTACATATTGGTACTGGGTTTCTTTTTCCTTACTAATAACTTTGAAGGTCGAGTTGATTTCATTGAATCCCTGGCGGAGCGGCTGCAGGTCGACCGGTGCATGTTTAACGTCGAAATAGCGGGAGAAGTCGCGGTAATGCACAGCCTCCACGAACTGGCTGAGTTCATCATGGGCTTTTTTCTGGAAATTGTAGAAATCGACCAGCTGCACCAGGATAACCGGCAGCAGCAGTACAAGGTAGATATAGTAGCCTGTACCGGTTACCATCAAATAGGCGCCTGCTGAAAGCGTGAGGAACAGCCAGACCACCCGAATAAAGATGCGCCAGCCGGTCCGCCTGAAAAAGTTTACCCTGTTTTGCATGTACAATCTTTAATTCAAATTGAAGTTGATCCCTGTTGTTACTGCCGCTGAAGTGTGCGACGCAACCACGGCCCGGTTATGCGCTGCCGCCCGGCCCATAAAATAATCTTTCGGCTATAGGTCATATTTACTCAACCGGCGGTACAATGCAGTGCGGGTGAGGCCCAGTTCCCTTGCAGCCCGCGAAATGTTGCCATTGTTTTTTTCGATAACGCGAAGGATGGTATTTTTTTCCAGTGCGCTTAACCGTGACTCTTCCGGCTCATCAGACGCCCGGACGGCATTTTCAATGGGCGAAAAGATGATGTCGCCCGCCCCCAGTACGCCGTCCTCACTCATGATAACGGCGCGTTCGATGCTATATTGGAGTTCCCTGATATTGCCGGGGTAATGGTACTGCATTAGTTTTTCACAGGCGGCGGGGTTAAAATCCAGTTCAGGCTTTAAATATTTGTTGCTGTAAATACGGCTGAAATGACGGGCTAGCAGGAGGATGTCATCACCGCGGCGGCGCAGAGGCGGCACCACGATTTCTACAGTGTTGATGCGATAAATCAGGTCTTTCCGGAAACGGCTTTCGTTAGCCAATTCCGTGAGGGGCACATTGGTGGCACAGATGAGGCGGATATCAATGTCGATGGTTTCATTGGAACCGAGTCGGGTAATTTGCCGGTTCTGGAGAACGCTCAGCAGTTTGGCCTGCTGCTGCAGGCTGATGTTGCCAATCTCATCAAGGAAGAGGGTACCGCCGTTGGCCGATTCGAAACGGCCGATTCGGTCCTCACGCGCATCAGTAAACGCGCCTTTTTTATGGCCGAAGAGTTCGCTTTCGAACAGGGTTTCGGTAAGGGCGCCCACATCTACCTTTACGAACGGTTTCCCTGCCCGGAGCGACCGTTCATAGATGGCCTTCGCGATCAGATCCTTGCCCGTTCCGTTTTCTCCCAAAATAAGGATGTTGGCGTCGGTAGGCGCTATTTTGCGGACTTTAAAAAGTACATCGTGGATGATTTCACTCTCCCCCACCAGTTGGTTTGAAAACAATTCCCTGGTGGCAGTGCCCGCAGCCTGCCGGCTGGTATTTTTTTTGAGCGCCTCACGGATGGTCTCGAGCAGCTTTTCGTTGTGCCAGGGTTTGACAACGAAATCGGCCGCGCCCTCCTTGAGTGACCGGACGGCCAGGTCGATATCCCCATAGGCGGTAATCATGATCACCGCGGCGTCTGATTTGAATTCCCTGATTTTCTTTAGCCAGAAAAAACCCTCGTTTCCGGTATTGATGGAGCTGTTGAAATTCATGTCGAGTAGGATGCAGTCGAAGACCTGCTTCGAGAGCTGTGCGCGAAGGTTTTCCGGATTTTTTTCGGTGATAACTTCTTTTACCTCCGTTTTGAGGAGGAGGCGAACCGCGGTAAGTACGTCGGTGTCGTCGTCTATGATCAGTATCGAAGCGTTTTTAAGTGTCAAAGTCGTCAGTTTAACGGGTTGCCCGGCCAGCGGCATTTATGATACCAGAATACAACCGCATGATAAACAATTTTCAGCATTCATCCGGCGATTTCATCCTGTATCAAAAGCGGACACCTTTTGTAACAGGATCGAACAATCACGAACACTATCGTAGTATAAAATGCTGTAAATCAAATTGCTGCCAGAGTGGCACATTGTTGTATGTATCCCTGGCAAAGAAAAATCAACCCGGTTGGCGCCTTGCCGCTTCCATAAAAAGTTTGCATTACCATGGA
>JBBROE010000180.1:0-4702 GCA_038229695.1 Chitinophagales bacterium
GGGGTCTTCGTCCTGAAAGCGTTCGCTGAGCATTGGCGTTGCCTTCGGGGTCGTGCCGTTGGCCAGTTGCAGGAAACTGTCAAGGTACCGCTCGGAAGGCACGAGGAGGCGCCGGTAGAGTTCCCTGCACAACTGCCGGGCTGTCCATGAATACCAGTCGCTTGCGGATGCTGCGGTCACGTGGCAGCGCCGTCTCGGCGATAAACCTGAACAGCAGCAGCAAGCTCAGCCCAATCCCGAGGTACTTATGGATCATCCAGAGTTTATCGCTATACATGTGGGCCACCTGCCGGGCCTGCACTACGGTAACCGTTCCGCCCTTCTGCTGCACGTCCTCCTGCACATTCGGAATATTATCCTTAATGGCAAAGAGCGTTGAAGCCAGCAGCACCATCAGCACGGTACTTATAAAAAAAATGGCAGTGCACCAGTGCCAGATCCGGATGGATAATGGTTTTGGCGTAGAGAATACGGTTGCGTTCGCTGGCCCTGTTGTAGTTGTTTCAGCCATAGTAAGTTAATATTTGCCGGAAGATTTGCGCCCCCCATGCGAATATAATTAAACCGGGAAACTTTTTTGGGCCGGGCATCAGATAAGAAGGAGCGGTGGTGGCGTCGCACACGTGTACAGCTTTCCCCGGGCCGGCAAAACCATTGGTGAGACCTGCCCTGTAACGGGCACTTGTTCCCTAAGCGGCGGCTCCGCGCTAACAATAGGGCTTATTTAACGAAATATTCAACGCTGATGTTATAGTTTCGCACCCAGTCAAAAATATGTTCACGTAAATAATCCAGCAATGAAAAACGCCCTTGTATCGGTTCTTTGTATGGCCCTCGTAGTGGGTATGTTCAGTTGCAGCAAGACCGGCTACAGCAACAATTCCTGCACCGGCCCCACAGCTGCCCAGGATTCCTCGCTGTTGCTGGCCTTTGCCCAGAAATACGGCATTACCCCCGTCAGAGACACCTCTTACCTCTATTACCAGATTATCAACCCGGGCACCGGGACGGCACCTACCGCCCACTCCAAAGTGTATGTGCGTTACGCCGCGCGCCTGATGGACGGTACCTATTTCGATTCCAGTGCCGTGAGCCTCCGCTTTGCGCTCGACAGCTTAATTAAGGGCTGGCAATATGGTATTCCTAAAATAAAGCCGGGAGGACAGATAAAACTGCTTGTACCATCCGCCCAGGGCTATGGCTGCCAGGGCGCTGGGAACGTGATACCCGCCAATGCACCCCTGTATTTTAATATTTACCTGGACAGTATCATCTGATCAATACGGGAGGCCTCCTCCCGGGGAACTATTTTATCTTGGGCTTTTAACAAAATCTTGTACCGGCCGGCGAAATTAAGGGTTAAGGACAGGGTATTTTTGGCAGCCGTATGAGACCTTTTATTACGCTGATTATTTGCTCCTGCCTGGCGTTGCCGTCTTTTTCACAGCAACTGCTGAAGGGTAAAATCTATGATAAGGCAACCGATTCTGTCCTGGCAGCGGTGACCATATTCAACAGTACCCGTCATGCCTATGCGCTTTCTTCGGTCATCGGGGATTATGCAGTGGAGGTGAATGAAGGAGACAGGCTGGTCTTCACCGCGGTGGGTTACCTGCCTGATACGGTCAAAGTGATGAACTACATGATCGACGCAGGGTATGATATCACGATGGCCTTAAAAAACGCCTTCCTGAAGACGGTTACCCTGAGGGGCGGATATGTGCAGGATTCGCTGAACCGGCGGGAAGATTACGCGGAGTTTTATAACAAAACCAAAAAACAGATAGTGTCTTCGGGCGGCCCGCAAAATGGCGTCGGGTTGGCCATCAGTCCCATCAGTTTTCTTGCCGGGCGCTCAAAGAACCGCAAACTGGAAGCCAACCTGAAATACCAGGAGGAGCAGGAATTTGTGGATTACAGTTTCAACCGCCGGTATGTACAGAAACTCACCCGCCTGCAGGGCGATTCCCTGCTGTCTTTTATGCTCCGCTACCGGCCCAGCTACCAGTTCTGCCGGGGGGCGTCCGGCGAAGACATGCTTCACTATATCAATGACAAGTTCATCATTTATATGCACCCCGATGCGGAGCCGGACAATAAGAAAAGAAAAAAATAAGCCGGCAGTGGTCACCTGCCTGCCGCTCAATCAAATTGTTTCTCATCGCTGACAAACGCTACCTGGCGACTGTCAGGTGACCAGGACGCCACATTCAGCGTTCCCTGCCCGCCATACAGGTAGGCTATCACTTTCGGCGCTCCTCCGGCAGCCGGCATCATCCGCAGCATGACCCGTTTATAAGGCGGGTGGTCGGTTGGATCGGTATCCGGCAGGAAGGAAATGAAGACCATCAGCTTTCCGTCCGGGGAAATATGCGGGAACCAGCTGTTGTACGCATCAAAGGTCAGCTGCTCGATATCTTTTCCATCCGGCTTCATGCGGTAGATCTGCATGGTGCCGCTCTGGCTGCCATTGAAATAAATGTATTTGCCGTCGGGCGAGGCTTCCGGCCCGTCCACATGCCCGGATTTGAAGAACGTCAGCTGGATCTCTTTCGGCTGGTCGGCTGCACTTTTATAGATATTGTATACCGGCAGGCTGTCGCGCTGCGCTACGTACAGCACGGATTTGCTGTCTGCCGTCCACCCGTGGAAATAAGACGGCGTAAGGGGGGTGATCAACTTGGGTTCGCCACCGGTGATGGGAAGCGTGTACACGGTGGAGCCATTGCCGGGCAGGCCCGCCCGCTGGTGGCTGATGGCAATTTTCTTGTGGTCGAAGGAAATACCATGATCGTTATTGAGCATGTCGGCTGTGCCTGTATTTAATTTTTCCGGTATGCCTCCGGTGACAGGCAGGGTGTACAGCGAGCCGCCCTGGTTAAAAAGGAGCCTGGTGCCGTCGGGCATCCAGTTCGGCGCTTCAAACCCCTTGTGGTCGGTATAAATGACCTTTCTTACCCCGTCTGCCACGGCCATCGTTTCGAGTCGGGTAACAATCCAGCCCTGCTTATACGGGTTATAGCCTGCTATAACGGGCTGGTCTATGCGCACATTCCAGGCTTGTGCGGTTTCCGTCAAGGTAGAATCGTGAGAGCAGACGAAGAGCCCGGCAAATATTTCATCGGGCAGGTCCGGCATATCGTGCGTTCCGATTTCCTGTAACGGTTCGTTTACTTCCGCCGCGCGGAAGATGAATTGCTTCCCGCGCCGCTCCAGCTGCAGGATTTGATAATTTTTCTTGGGGGCGAACAGTTCATCCTGCGGGTCTCTCATAAAAGCGCCTTTTACCACGCGCCATTGTAAAACGGTCAGCCCGTCGCCATGCGCCACCGCGCTGATCTGCGCTGCATTGTCGCTGAGCGATTCCCTGACCATCCAGCCTGTTTTGCGATGTGGGTTTTTACCGGTGACCGGGAACCGAAAATTGGCCGTGAGGATAAAGTCGCCTTTTAAGGTCAGGTAACTGTACTGGAGTTCGTCCCGTTCAAACCAAATATTATAACCGGACCCGGTCAGGGTGTACAGGCCGTCCGCCTGGTTAAAGGCGCTGTTGCCGGCATGCAGGGGGTGACCGATATCGGCCTGGTGGCTAAATATTCCCACCTGCTGGGTACTGCCAGCTTGTGACGCCAGCAGTGCAAGCAACAAAAGAAAGTTTTTCATGGCGGTTGATTTTATGTCGGTTAAAGGTAAGGGCTTTGCGGCAGGCGGTTAAAGATCGGTGCGGGCAACGGACGGCAGGTTTTAATTGATGGGGAAGTGCTATTTTTATTTCCTCTAAAGAAAGCAATCGTATGAACAAAATTTCCGTGGTGATACTTTCCTTCCTGATACTTTATGGTGTGGCAGTGACCGCGCAGTTGCGGCTGCCGGCAGTGATTAGCTCCAATATGGTGTTGCAGCAGCAGGATTCAGTGGCTTTGTGGGGCTGGGCATCACCGTCAGAAAAAATTGTGGTGACCCCTTCGTGGGGTACTAAGACGGATACGGTGGTGACGGATAATGGCGCCAGATGGCGGCTGAAAATAAAGACACCTGCCGCAGGCGGGCCCTTTACCATTACAATTGCGGGGAGCAGTACCGTTCTGCTGGAGAATGTAATGGTGGGTGAGGTGTGGATATGTTCGGGGCAGTCGAACATGGAACTGAGCACCCGGAACGGCGAAAAAGATATGCTTACCGAACTGGATTCCTGCGCGGGTAACAACCTGCATTTTTTCCAGGTCACGAGGACAACCTCCGGGTACCCGCAGGACGATCTGCCGGGGAAGTGGCGGAGCTGTGATTCCAATGTGCTGAAATCATTCAGTGCCGTGGGTTATTTCTTCGGGAAGCGCCTGAACCAGGCACTCCATGTGCCCATCGGGTTGATCAACAGCAGCTGGGGCGGTACGCCTGCAGAAACCTGGACCCCCGACAGCCTTGTTTCCGGGAATGAAGAACTTAACGTGGCGGCTGCCCAGGCAAAGCCGTCGAAGTACTGGCCCGATAAGCCGGGTTTTGCCTACAACGCAATGATTGCGCCGCTTACCAACTATTCGATTGCCGGGGCAATATGGTACCAGGGGGAGAGCAATACCGGCACCAATCGTACCTATACAAAGTTGTTTACCACCATGATTGACGGGTGGCGGTCGGCCTGGAAAAAAGAGTTCCCCTTTTACTACGTGCAGATTGCGCCGTATAAATATGGCAGTAAAAA
>JBBROE010000181.1:0-4557 GCA_038229695.1 Chitinophagales bacterium
ACCAGCTGGATAAAAATGCGGTTGATGAGAGCACCGACACATGGGACGCCATCGACTGGCTGATCAAACAAGTGCCCGGTAACAATGGCAAAGCTGGTATCCTGGGCATATCCTACCCGGGCTGGCTGGCGCTTGTGGGTTCCGTGGACCCGCATCCCGCCCTCAAAGCTTCTTCTGAACAGGCCTGCATGAGCGACTTATTTCTCGGAGACGATTTTCACCACAACGGCGCTTTCCGCCTCAGCTACGGCTTCGAATATGCTTACGAACTGGAACATGATAAAACAACCGACTCCGATTTCCCTTTTCCGCAGTACGACCTGTTCGACTGGTACCTGCAACTGGGCTCCCTTAAAAACGTAAACGATCGTTTTTTTCACGGGAGCATCCCCACCTGGAATAATTTTATGGCGCACCCCAACTACGATGGCTGGTGGCAGAAAAACTCGCCCCTCAGTTATATTCACACCGCACAGGTTCCGCAACTCCATGTGGGCGGGTACTACGACCAGGAAGATCTCAACGGGCCACAGCTCATGTATGCACACCTGGAAAAAACCGATACATTTAACCGCAACCATATCGTACTGGGACCATGGAACCACGGTCAATGGGGCAGAAACAAAGGAGACAGCCTGGGCGACATCAGTTTCGGCAGCAACACCGGGGAATGGTTCCGGGAACTGCAGGCAAAATGGTTCGACTTTTACCTGAAAGGAAACGGCGATGGCAAATTCGATGAGGCTTATTGTTTCCAGACCGGTTCAAATAAATGGAAAACGTACGAAAGCTGGCCGCCCAAACAGGCAGTCATAAAAAATTTATATGCTACGGCGGCAGGCAAAGCCTCCTTTACGGCGCCGGCAGCAGCACAAGGAACCACCTCGTTCATCAGCGATCCGGCAAAACCTGTTCCTTACCGCCCGCTTCCAATTGAAGCCACTTACGGCAAGGGAAGCCGCTGGGGAAGCTGGCAGGTGGCAGACCAGCGATTTGCATACACCCGTCCTGACGTGATCAGCTTTACCCTTGATTCCCTTGAAAAAAACCTCACTGTTACGGGCGCCGTTACGGCACATTTGTATGCGTCCACCACCGGCACGGATGCCGACTGGATCGTAAAACTGATCGACGTATATCCAGCCGCAGATTCCTCGGATTTATCCATGAGCGGTTACCAGTTGCCGGTAGCTATGGAAGTTTTTCGCGGGCGCTTTAATAAAAGTTTTGTCAACCCGGCTGCACTGGTGCCCGGCCGGCCTACTGAATTTACTTTCAGCCTTCACCAAATCAACCACTGCTTTCTGAAGGGTCATCGCATTATGATCCAGGTACAGAGCAGCTGGTTCCCCGTGATTGATCGTAATCCTCAGAAATTCATTCCGAATATTTTCAATGCACAGGCCGGCGACTTCATCAAGGCTACCGAAACGATTTACTGTACACCCACTTATCCCACCCACCTCAGCCTGCCGGTGATGGCAGAATGATAAACGATTTTGCGGCTACACCCCGGGTATACCCGGCAAACCTGAGACAACTTTCGCCATAATATTCAATCTGCATGGTATCAGCAGGTCAGAAAAAACTATAGTGATTTTAACCCTGCATTGATTAAATTTTGTTTGCCCTGACTAGTTTGGCTAACTTAGCCGCAAGCCGGAGCTTACCGCCATTTTTATTTTTACAAACCTGCAGGCAATGGAAATTATCAAAGAAAGATTCAAAGCAAAATCAGACAGCGAAAGCGAAGAAATCAAAGAATTGCTGAAAGAAAACGGCAATAAAGTGATAGGCGAAGTTACCCTCTCCCAGATTTACCAGGGCATGCGTGGTATCACCGGGCTGGTTTCTGAAACTTCGTTACTCGATTCGCAGGATGGTATCAGGTTCCGCCGCTTTTCGATTCCGGAACTGCAGGAAAAACTGCCTAAGGCAAAAGATGGAAGTGAACCGCTGCCTGAGGGCTTGTTTTACCTGATGCTGATCGGTGAGTTACCTACAGAAGAAGACGTAACGCTGGTGACCAATATGTGGCAGCGCCGCAGCCATGTTCCCAATCATGTATTCGCGACGATTGACGCATTGCCCCTGACTACTCACCCGATGACGATGTTTACCATCGGTATCATGGCGCTGCAGACTGAAAGCAATTTTGCGAAAGCCTATGCGAAGGGCATCAACAAAAAAGAATACTGGAGCGCCACCTATGACGATACGATGGACCTGATCGCCAGGCTTCCCCGGATCGCCGCTTATATCTACCGCAGAAAATATAAAAATAATAACCACATTAATCCCAATGGCCTGCTCGACTGGGCCGGCAACTTTGCCCACATGATGGGTTTTGAGGATGAGGCTTTCAAAGAATTGATGCGGCTGTATATGACTATCCACGCCGACCATGAAGGCGGAAATGTTTCTGCGCATACCACGCACCTCGTCGGATCTGCCCTGAGCGATCCGTTTCTAAGCCTGGCTGCCGGAATGAACGGACTTGCAGGTCCCCTGCACGGCCTGGCCAACCAGGAAGTGATCAAATGGATTTTTGAACTGAGGGAAAACCTGAAAACCGACCTCCCCACAAAAGATCAAATAGCGGATTACGTGCAGCAGACCCTTAAAGATGGAAAAGTGGTTCCGGGTTACGGCCATGCCGTACTGCGAAAGACCGATCCGCGCTTTACCGCCCAAATGGAATTCGGCAAAAAACACATGCCCGACGATCCGTTGGTCCAGACCATCTGGAACGTTTACGAAACAGTGCCGCCCATCCTGCAGTCATTGGGCAAAATTAAAAATCCATGGCCCAATGTGGATGCCCACAGCGGGGCCCTTCTCGTTCACTACGGCCTGGTGGAATATGAATTCTATACGGTCCTGTTTGGCGTCAGCCGGGCCCTGGGCGTGCTGGCCTCTCTCTGCTGGGACCGTGCACTGGGCTTTCCCCTGGAAAGACCAAAATCGGTGACCACCGCGTTGGTTAAAAGGTGGCTGAAAGGAGAGGACACCATCTGGGGAGATTGATATCCCTCCCGTCTCCCAAAAAATTTGACATGAAATAATCAAGATTTGTTTGGTCATTCAATGTTTAAACATTATCTTTGTGTACTAAAACTTAAAATATGTCAACCTGGGTAATCGATACCATTCATTCCGAAGTGTCTTTTAAAATCAAGCACCTCGTCGTTTCAAATGCCTCTGGAAAATTTACGTCGTTCGAGGGATCTGCCGAATCATCCAAAGATGATTTCAGCGACGCGAAAATAAATTTCTCTGCCGATATGGACAGTGTCCACACCGGCAACGAGCAGCGCGACGGACACCTCAAATCTGCCGATTTTTTTAACGTGGAAAAATTTCCAAAAATGTCTTTCGTTTCCACGGCATTTGTAAAGAAAGGTGAAATTGAATACGCTTTAACTGGAGACCTTACCCTCCACGGTATTACCAAGCCTGTTGAATTACATGTTGAATTTGGTGGCGTACAAAAAGATTTGTACGGGCAGATAGTAGCTGGTTTCGAAGTAACCGGAAAAATTAAAAGATCAGACTTTGAATTAAGCTGGAGTGCGCTTACCGAAGCCGGCGGGCTGGTACTGGGAGAAGACGTAAAAATTACTGTCAACGCAGAACTTATTAAGAAAGGTTAGTTATACCCTGCAAAAAGGATCAACAGAAAGGCATTACACAGGCGGGCAATATTTTAACGCAGGATGAACTCCTTGCAGGCAACTGCAGGGAGTTTTTTTATGATCACAGCCAGCGGTTCTACTTGTTTCAATGGTTGAAATCAAAGGTTAGCTTTCCATAAAACGGTGCATTCAGCTGGACGTTCAGCTGGCTTTGCGGACCCATTCTTTCTGCAGGCTGAAACTTGGTGCCGATTGCCGGTATGCTGTTCATCAACCCGATGTTCCCGGCCGGAAAAGACGGATTCACATTGTCGTTCGTTACAGCCAGCGCACGGCCCGGCCTGCCGAGTTGGAGGAATACGCCCGGCGTTTCATTAAACAGCCTGAAGGTTTTTGCCGGCGCCCCTATTTCGGCCCAGTAGAACGCTGCATAATAACCCTTGAATTCAGGGTAAAGCCAGCTCTCCCCGGTAATTGAATTGTTGAACGGCTTCGACCAGACGCCGAATTGCTGGCCGCGGAGCCGGTTTTTCCATACCCGGTAGGGCCCTTCAGCCACCATCTTCACCGTGCCCATTGCTGAGTCGGGAAGATCAAATGAGATCCCCGCGAATGCTGCAGGAACCCGCTGGACGTAATTATAATTCATTACGGTGGGCTGACCCGGAGCAAATTTCCATTGAACGGCAAGTTTACTGTCCCCCTTATAAACACACTCCACGAAGCCTGTATCCGCCTCCCGGTAATACCTACACGAATTGAGGGCACCTGCCGGCAGCGGACCGTTCAGTAAAAATTCCTCTGACTGGCTGTTAACCACTTTCTCCAGGCACCCACTGACACGGTTGAAATAATAGGTGACCCCATCATGATTCACTGAAAAAATGCTGTCGTTAAGCTTCGCCTGGACCACCTCCTGCAT
>JBBROE010000182.1:0-4317 GCA_038229695.1 Chitinophagales bacterium
CAAAGATGCTGAGCCGGTACTGGTACACTTTTGTGAGCCGCCCCTGTCCTTCATTCAGGAAAAAATATCCTTCATTTATCTCAAGCGGGATGATGCCGATTGGAAAAATGTTGAGCTTGTCTTCTATGAACTCATACATCTCTGCTCCGTTGGATATGGCCGCCTTCATTTCAGCGGCAGAATAATGAATGATGGTTTCCAGTTCTTTCATCATATCATCGTCCTCCACGATCTGCTGGTACAACAACTGCAGCTTTTCCAGCTGGAGCCCGTTAAGCCGCTTGGGAAAATGTTCCTGCAGGAATTTTTTGTTTTCGCGGAACGCCACCAGGTTATTGTAATGAAAAATAAGATCGGAGAGCTGGGGGTATAGTTTATTCTGGTTGAAATAGCAGTTGACTTCCTGGAGGTAAGCCAGCAGCGTATATTTTTTTAATTCAAAATCAATATAGCCGTCTGCAAACCAGGTTTCGGATAATGCTTTCATACGCGGTGGGTTTTCAAGTGACCTGCATTCAATTTACAAAAAAGCCTGCAAATTGCAGCTATCTTTTTATTGCCTCAGCTTCACCTGTTTTGCCGGTTGGATTCATTTATCCTGGTGTCGGCCGGAATCCGGGGTACCGGGCTTCCTTATAAAAAAAAGCGGTAAGGGAAGTTTTTAGCAGGACTTTTGCATATACTGGTAAACGCTTTCAAATTATTTTTCATGAAAACACTACTTACGCTCGGCCTGGCATTCCTGCTTGTTCCCCGTGTGCAGGCACAACTGGTTGCCAAAGCCCGGTGCGCCGTTTTTACCATCGAAATTCTTGACGGGAAACTCAACGGCCTTAAACCCAGTGTACCGTACGCAGAACTTAAAGCCAAACTCCCTTGCTTTACCGCCACCGTGCCGGAAGGCGACAGCAGCCGCTGCGGGGGGGCCGTTTACTTCGCCGATAAGGATGTAACTTTTTACACCGACCGGGATTATATTGAAGTGGGCCAAAAATTTGACGGGAAAATGAGCGTGCCTATCATGGGCGCCAGCCGTAACAGCCTGTTTTCAACGCTTGGTAACCCCAAAGTGAAAGATGAAGACTGGGATGCTTTTGAAACAGCCTACGGCTGCCTGGTGCTGCACTATAACAAGTCAGGAAAGGTGAACCTGATACAATTCAGCAGCACCGGGATCAACACCCTTCATCTTTGCAACAACAAATAGCATTCAATAGGCTGTTCCCCGTCGATCGCCTGTTGAAAAGACTCATTTTTTACGGGCGGCTACGCCTGTCTGACAATAAAAAGCATCTTTGCAGCGTACAGTAGGCCATTGTGGTCTAAAATTATACCAGTGAAGCGCTTTGCAGATGTTTTATTACTGATCTTGATGTTGGGAGGCGGACGTGTTTCCGCTCAGCGGCCGCCAACGGTAGCCTGTACCCTGCTGGGCCAAACGCCCGGCAGCGCATTCCCAATCTGCGCAACGGATACCTTCAGGCAGACGACAGTTCCCATCTGCACCAATAAGACGGTAACCATACCCGGTTGCCCTGCAGGCCAGGCCGACTACGCTGATAAAAATCCCTTTTGGTACCGGTTCACCTGCTACCAGGCGGGCACGTTAACCCTTAAGATCATACCCAACGATCTTGCCGACGACTATGACTGGCAGCTGTATGATGTAACGGGCATCACCAACCTGGATGCGGTCTATACAAATATCAACCTGTTTGTCGCCGGAAACTGGTCCGGCAGCTCCGGCATCACCGGTGCTACCGCACTGGGTAAAAACCAGGTGGAATGCGGGTCGGTGCCGCAGGATAACATCAATACGTTCAGCCTCATGCCCACTCTGCAGAAAGGACATCAATACCTGCTGCTCGTAAGTCATTACAGCAATAATCAAAGCGGTTACCAGCTCACCTTCGCGGGCGGGACAGCCGTGATTACTGATACCCTGCTGCCGGCCATGAAATCGGTGCTTCCTTCCTGTGATGCGGCCACGCTTTCCGTGAAAACAAACAAAATGATTCGTTGTAATACGCTGGCCGGTGACGGCAGCGATTTCTCCCTGGTACCTGCGCTGGCGCTGGTGTCCGCCGCCACCGGTGGAAGCTGTGCTGCCGGTTTCGACAGTGATTCGCTCCACCTCACGCTCAGCAACCCGCTCCCGCCCGGATCCTACAGCCTGGTCATAAAAACTGGTACGGATGCCAACACGTTGCTGGATGACTGCGACCGGAACGTACCCGTGGCGCAATCACTCAATTTTACCGTCGCCCCGCTGCAGCCAACCCTCCCGGACAGCATCGGGCAACCTTCCTGCGCACCATCCACGGTAGCTGTTTATTTTACCAAAGGGATTCGCTGCAGTTCTATTGCCGCCGATGGAAGCGACTTCCATGTCAACGGCCCCGTGCCTGTTGCCGTTAAGGCTGCCGCAGGCAACTGTGTCAACGGCCTGAGCGCAACCATCCTCCTTACGTTTACCGCACGGATAGTGACAGGTGGCACATATACCGTACAGGTCCGCAACGGAAGCGATGGTAATACGATAATCGATGCATGCGGCCAGGTCACCCCTTTGGGTTCTGCTGTGGCGTTCACGGTCGGGGACACGGTATCAGCCAATTTCACGTACCAGCTGAAAACCAGCTGCAAAACGGATACGATCTATGTTCAGCATGACGGTGCACATGGTGCTAACCAGTGGCAATGGATCCTGGATGGTGCCGGCGCATCGGTACAGCAGACCGCTGTAGCTGTTTTCCGGACCCCCGGTGAAAAGCAGGTCAGCCTGCGTGTCTCCAATGGGTTCTGCAGCGACAGCCTGTTGAAGACCATTGTACTCGATAGTTTTATCCGGGCCGGCTTTACAATCGATTCGCTGCGGTGCCCGGAAGATGCCGCCGTTTTCATGAACAGCAGCCACGGCAAAATCGCTACGTATAACTGGAACTTCGGTGACGGCAATCAAAGCCAGGCGATGAATCCGCCACCGGAGAATTTTCCAAAGACCGGGGCAGAAACAACCTACCCCGTGTCCCTCATCGTGCGGGATAATGCCGGCTGCGCAGATACGGCTGTCCATGTTATCAGGGTGCTGAAAACCTGTTATATTGCCGTACCCAGCGCATTCACACCCAATGGCGACGGGAATAACGATTACCTGTACCCGCTGAATGCTGTGAAAGCGCAGAACCTGGATTTCAATGTCTATAACCGCTACGGACAGCTGGTCTTTCATACGGCGGACTGGACAAAGAAATGGGATGGTAGGGTAGGTGGTCACCTGCAATCGTCGGGCACTTTTGCCTGGACGCTTCGTTACCACAATCCCAATACCGGCAAAGAAGTGATATTAAAAGGAACCAGTGTTTTAATCAGGTAATTTGATGACGATGCCCGGCACAAGTCCTTACGAATACCCGATACAGGCGCTGGAATCGGACACCGATGCCCTGCAGCACGTCCATAATTTAGTCTACCTGAGATGGGTGCAGGAAGCAGCGGCGGCACACTGGGCGGTGCTTAGTAATGGGGATCTCAACCAGCCCTACCGCTGGGTGGTGCTGCGTCATGAAATTGATTACCGCGCTCCGGCGTTTGCGGGGGAACAGCTGCTGGTCAGCACTTGGGTGGCCAGTGCCGCCGGGGCGCGATCTGACCGGCATACCGCGATCATCAACCGGGCTTCGGGGCAGCTGCTTGCCGCCGCCGTTACCACCTGGTGCCTGGTAGATGCCATTACCCTGCGCCCGAGACGAATTGACGCCGCGCTGGCCGCCATACTTGGTCTTGTCCCCTGAATGGTCATTGCGCTGCGACAGCCATGCCGGTCGCTTATCTTTGCGGCATGGCAGAAGATTTACACATTACAGACGGTACCAAAGCCGAGCGGTACGAAGCCCTGCTGCCGCAGGTAGCCGCATTGCTGGAAGGTGAGCCCGACCGCGTGGCCAACCTCGCCAACATGGCGGCAGCACTTAAGGAACAATTCAACTGGCTGTGGATTGGGTTTTACCTCGTAAAAAACGACGAACTGGTACTGGGACCATTCCAGGGACCGGTCGCCTGTACGCGGATTGCGAAGGGCCGCGGCGTATGCGGCAGCAGCTGGCAACAGGCAAAGACACTTATCGTTCCCGACGTGGAACAATTTCCCGGCCATATCGCCTGCAGCAGTGCTTCCCGATCAGAAATTGTTATCCCGGTTATTCATAACCGTGAGGTGGTTGCCGTACTGGATGCGGACAGCGATGCACTGGATAGTTTTGATGAAACCGATCAGCGGTACCTGGAAAAGATGGTAGCGCTGCTTGCGTGGTGAGG
>JBBROE010000183.1:0-3964 GCA_038229695.1 Chitinophagales bacterium
CGCCACGGAATCGCAGCAGGCACTCCTTCCTCCATTCCACTACGTGCGAGATATGCCCGGCCACACTATGCAGCTCCGGTAAGGGACGGGTGAAAACATCGGCTTCGGAGAGGCCGCCAATCTTATTGCGGAACGACTGGTCAAACCATGGCGCGCCATCCTGTATTTCCCTGAGCTGGCGGAGGAGATGGTTGATGAACACCTGGGGCATGCAGCAAGGTATTAAAAAAATGAGTGCGCGTTATGGGCAATCCGATGCCTGACCGGTGTGCCCCCACCGGGCAATCCTCCACCGCTGCGTTCGCCCATTCTACTGCCCGGCCCATACAACATATCCATGCTCCGGTAAGTCACGGGTGTAAACATCGGCTTCTGAAGGCCGCCAACCTTATCGCGGAACAATCGGTCAAACCACGGCGCCCCATCCTGTATTTCCCCTGAGCTGGCGGAGGAGAGGGTCAATGAACACCTGGGGCATGCAGCAAGGGATTAAAAAAATGAGTGTGTGTTATGGGCTCCCCAATGCCTCAGCGGTGTGCCCCCGGCCGGCTATCTTCCACCGCTGCAGTGTGCGACGCCACCGCTGCTGATGCCCGTTCTACCGCGCGACCCATAAAAAAGTCCATGCACAGGCTGGTGCTGCCGGCAGGGAAGATCTCCCCAACCCGTCACCGGGCGGTACCGCCGTCACCAGTCCAGTTGCTCGCGGTTCCACAAATCGTCGAACGGACTTATTATATTCACCAGCTTCTGCTTGCTCACATGCAGGTACCGCTCGGTGGTCTTGATATTGAAATGCCCCAGCAAATCCTTGATGTACCGGATATCCGTGCCCTTGTCCAGCAAATGCGTGGCAAAACTGTGCCGCAGGCTGTGGATGCCCACCGTCTTACTGATCCGCGCCTTCTGCTTGGCATTGCTGAAGATCTGCTGTATCGTCCGCGTGGGGTAGGCGGTAAACGTCTGCTCGGATTCGAACAAATATTCGGTTGGCCGTGGCCGGTACTCCGCCAGGTATTTTCGTAAAATGTCCAGCAACACCGGGCTCAGGTTCACATACCGGTCCTTCTTGCCCTTCGCCCGCCGTACAAAAATCTGCATCCGGCGGCTGTCAATATCCTCCAGCTTCAGCATCACCACCTCGCTCACCCGCAACCCGGCACTATACGCCGTAAACAGCATCGCCTTGTGCTTGCGGTTCACCAGCGCATTAAACAGCCGCCGCAGCTCATCTTCATTCAGCAGCCGTGGCAGCAGATCCGGCTTCTTCGGCCGCGGTATCTCGTAAAAAAACTTGTCCTTCTTCAACACTTGCTCATAATAAAACTTCAATGCATTGATCCGGCTGTGCAGCGTATTTTCACTCAGCTTCAGTACCGTAAAACAATAATGCAGGTAATTTCTCACCCGCTCCGTGCTGAACCCGTCAGCGGCATGCCCATGGATCACTTGTAAAAACTGCGCAACCTCGTTGCAGTAAGTGCGGATAGTTGAACTGCTGTAGGCCTTCAGCACCAGCTGCTGCCGCACGGCCGGCAAAACATGCTGGTTCACCGGCGCAATCGCCGTGATGCCCTGTACCCATAAATTTCTCGGGGCCGGGCCGGTAACCCCGGACCGTGGGCTGCTGACCATTTTCGGTTCTGCAACGTCTGCTTCAGCCTCACCGGCACTATCGCCCCCGCCGGGTCCGCGCTGCTGCAAATAAGCCTTCAGGGCGCGGTAATCGATCTCAGCCTTCCCGTCCAGCGTCCTGCAGAGTACACTAAACATCAGCCGCGTCAGCGGGATATGCCACTGCTTCCAGGTCTTGCTGAACCGCATGCCGGGGATCGTTTTCAGGATCCCATTGAGCGCCAGGCTGGTGCCGGCATCAATAAAAAGTCTCTCCTGGCCCCGGTGCCGCCGGCCAAAACAGATAACGGTAAGCATGTCTCCCGGCATTTTGTTTCGGCCAAACTAACGGCTATTGCCGGTCTTACCATGTCAAAAGCAACGTAAAATGAAGCGGTTTAACCCGGTATTTCGGCGATACCGGCCCTGCTGATTAAACCGAAGAGGTGCCATGTGGTCGTACCCCCGCCAACCGGGTCTGCATGCGACAGCTGCGGGCAAAGCCGGCATGGTAATAATTCATTAAGAATTTGCACCGGACCCGCATTGGTACTGAATTTGCACACTGCGACTGTTTAGTGTACTTTTGTGCCTTATTTTAAACGCCGCCACCGCCTGGAAAACATTGGAAAAATAAAGACCTATACCTTATCCATTTTGCTGGCCGTATACACCGCCGGCTTTTTTGTATTACCGGGCTTCCGTATCCTGCTGTCCATCATCTTTGTCGCGCTCTTCCTGTCGGTACTGATACCCAAACATTTTTTTCGCTCCCTCGCCAGCCTGCTGCTCCTGCTGGTGGGTTTCTTTGTCCTGCTCCAGACCTCTCTGGTACAAACCTGGCTGCTGCAACGCGTGGCAGGGCGGTTGTCGAAAAGTCTGCACACCCGGGTGGCGGTTAAAAAAATCGACTTTACCTTTTTTGACAATATGAACCTGGAGGGCGTGCTGGTACAAGACCATAACCAGGACACCCTGCTCTATGCAGGCCGCCTCACCGTGAACCTGAACGACTGGTTTTTTATCCACCGCAAAGCCATCCTCAAAACCGTGTCCCTCCAGGATGCCACCATCCACCTCTACCGCACCGATTCTGCCTGGAATTACCAGTTCCTGGCCGACTACTTCGCCTCGCCCCACCCCGATACCAGCGCCGGCGGAAACTTCGACCTGCAACTGCAACACCTCGAGCTGAAAAATATTCACCTGCTGAAGCGCGATGGCTGGCGCGGGGAAGACATGGGCCTCTACCTGGGCTCACTTTCACTGGATGTACAGGCGCTGGACCTGCAGAAAAAAATCGTAGACATCAACGCCCTCCAAATTACCGAGCCCATATTTTCTATAACTAATTACGAAGGCCGCCGCACCTATCACCCACCCCCCGCCTTCCGCGACCCGAAAGACAAAAGCCTGGTCTGGAATCCCAACGGCTGGAATGTGAAAGCCCGCTCCGTACAGGTTATCAACGGAGCTTTCAGCGATGATAAACAAACCGATGCAGCACCCTACTACTACTTTGATGCCCATCATATCCGCTTCACAGCCATCAACGCCACCTTCAACAACCTGAACTGGCAAAAGGATACCATCAGCGCAGCCATCACCCTGGCCGCTAAAGAACGCAGCGGCTTCCGCATCAATTCTCTTAAAGCACATATGCGCTGGCAGCCCCGCGGCATGGAATTCAGTAGCCTCGATATCCGCACCAATAAAAGTCACCTCACCAACTACTTCACCATGGCGTACAACAATTTTGACGACATGGGCGAATTTATCGACAAAGTCCATTTACACGGTATTTTTAAAAATGCTTCGGTACACAGCGACGACATTGCATTCTTTGCCCCCGAACTGAAAAACTGGAACAAAGACTTTCTGCTCACCGGCGCCATCCACGGAAGCGTATCCGCACTGCAGGGCAAAAACCTGCTGGTCAAAACAGGTCAGCATACCGTCCTCAACGGCGATCTCAGCCTCGTCGGCCTGCCCGATATCGATCATACCCTGATCGACTTCCGCTCCAACGAATTCAGCACCACCTACGCCGACCTGGCCTCGCTTTTTCCCACGCTCAAAACGATCACCTCGCCCAGGCTGGATAAGCTCCGCTTCCTCCGTTTTCGTGGCCGGTTCGCGGGCTATGTCCGTAATTTTGTCACCACCGGCACCCTCGAAAGCGGGCTCGGCAACGTGACGGCAGACGTAAACATGAAATTCCCAAAAGCTGGTAACGCCTCCTACAGTGGCAAAATCAACTCTGCGGCTTTTGACCTCGGCAGCCTCGTGGACGTGGCTCAGCTGGGTAACATCGCTTTTAACGTGGGCATCTCCGGCAGCAGCTTCTCCC
>JBBROE010000184.1:0-3930 GCA_038229695.1 Chitinophagales bacterium
ATCCCATCAGCCTTTTTGATAAACACCCCGGCCGTTTCCCGCTATGGCACCTGAAAGATATGGATGCCACCTCCGCGCATGCTTTTACGGAAGTGGGTAATGGGGTGATCGACTTCAAAAAAATATTCAAGCACAAAGACAAAGCGGGCATGAAGTACTTCTTTGTTGAGCAGGATAAGTGCCCGGGTTCTCCCTTCGACAGCATCACGCAAAGTATACGCTATATCAAGTCGAACCTGGTCTGATAACCTCCGCTGTACGGAATCTGTGGCCGGTTGCAGAAGCGCGGCGTGTAAAATATTGATAGCCGATGATGAAAAGTTACGGGCAATTGCTCGCCGGCATACTGGTAGGGCTCGTTTGCGGCTTCCTGCTTGGCAAACAGGTGGGTGGGCCGGGGTCGCAGGCACCGGTTGTGCCACCCAGCTCGCAGGCTTCTGATCGGGCGGTGACAACGCGACCGGCAGAAACCAGTGGTACCGTGTCCGGGGTAACCGTTCCTGCCCAGGTCTACACGGTGTTGCAATATATCAGGGCCCACAATGCCGCGATGCCGGGATATGTAGGCGGAAGGGACTTTACCAACCGGGAGGAACGCCTGCCAAGGGAAGACAACCATGCGCAGCCGATACTGTACCACGAATGGGATGTGCACCCGAAAATTCCGGGGCAGAACAGGGGCACCGAAAGAATCATTACCGGGAGTGACGGCAGGGCCTGGTACACCAACGACCATTACCAGACGTTTACCGAAATAAAAGGCCCATGAGCATCTTTCATTCCTCCTGCCATTTTTATGCGGCGCATGATACCCGGTATGTCTTCCTGGATGGAGCAGCCGGTCATTCCCTTGCCGCTATTTACCAGAGCCTCCAGGCGCAGCTTTCTATCCCGGCGTATTTCGGGCATAACCTCGATGCGCTGGAAGAGGTGCTGGCTGACACAGAGTGGGTACCTGAAAAAAAAATTGCGATCATCCTCCTGCATTCTACGCGGCTGCTGGAACAGGAACCCGAAAAGCGGCGGGCTTTTTTGGAAGTGCTGCATGGCGCCCCTGCCGATAAAATTGACATCTATCATTTAGGAACAGCGGTTACCGACTGACCCTCCCGGGACAGGAACGTGGCCGCGGAAATTCGCGTAATGAGATTTTCGGCATTGCTCCGGCCCGTAACTTTCAAAGCGGATCATTTTAAGAACAGGTTTATTGTTCCTTTCCTGTTTTTCGCGGAACAACATCCCGCTGGTGCCTCCACCCTGCATTCCGCCGTGCCGGTTAGTTTAATTCTATAATTGTTACCGCATGATAAGATACTTACCCCCCCTGGTCTTTCTGGTTGCTTCCATATCGGCTGTTGCGCAAAAAACAGCGGGGCGACAAGAAGTGGACTATGTTAATCCGCTCATTGGAACCGCTGCCACCGGTTTTGCGAAGGGGCTGGACGGCGGCGGCACCATGCCCTGTGTGGGCACACCATTCGGCATGACAAATTTTGTTGCCCAGACCGGGGAAAGCAAGATGAGCCGCATGAATTATTTTTATGAAGACAGCAGCATCATCGGCTTTCTGGCCTCCCACCAGCCAACGGTCTGGATGGGTGATTATGGTTATGTGTCGGTGATGCCCCAGGCAGGACCATTGCGTTGTCTTCCGTCGGAGCGTGCACTTCATTTTGATCATGCCACCGAAGTCTCCACGCCTTACTATTACAGCGTGCAGCTCAAAAGTGTGGCCGGTGCCATACGGTCGGAGATGGCTGCGTCGTCGCGGTGTGCGATCCTCCGCTTTACCTTCCCCGCGTCGGATTCCGCGCATATTATCGTGCAGGGCATTAACCTGGACTCGGCCCTGACGGACTGGGCCAATGACTATGTGCAACGGATCAAAACACTGAGGGGGTATGTAAAAATTAATGCAGCGCATGATGAAATCAGCGGGTATAACCCCGACAGGATGTCGGCGCAGATTGGCCCGGACCTGCCGAATTTTAAGGGCTATTTTATTTTACGTTTCAGCAAGCCTTTCCGGGAATATGGCACCTGGAGCGGTGACAGCATACACCGGTCGGCCACCGAACAGTACGGCACCCGGATGGGAGCGTGGATCAGCTTCGCGACGGCTGCACAGGAAGTGGTGGAAGTACAATTGGCCACTTCGTTCATCAGCGTGGAGCAGGCCAGGCAAAACCTGCAAAAAGAAGTTGGAAAGAAATCCTTTTCTGGATTGAAACGTGCCACGCGTGCTGTGTGGCAGTCGGCACTCAGCCGGATGAAGGTTGGCGGCGTTTCCGATGATAAAAAAACAATTTTTTATACGGCGCTTTTTCACACTCTTCAGTTTCCGCGCGAAATGAGTGAATACGGCCGGTATTACAGCGGGTTCGATGACCAGGTACATAGGGGAAAGTCGTACATTGATTTCTCCTTATGGGATACTTTCCGGGCCCTGCATCCCCTGCTAACGCTCACGCAGCCCGAACGTGTCAATGATATGGTGACGGCCATGCTGCAGATGTACAGCGAGGGAGGACGGCTTCCGATGTGGCCCAACCCTGCCGAAACCAACATTATGATTGGCACGCATGCAGACCCGGTGATAGCGGATGCCTATGTGAAGGGCTTCCGGGGGTTTGATACCGCGCTTGCCTATAAAGCCATGCTCCATGATGTTCTTGATCCCCCGATGGCGGATACGTCACTTCATTATGGGGATCGTGATAGGTGGACTGGTTTTGAAGCGCAGGCAGGGCTGACCTATTATAAGAAAATTGGCTATGTGCCCTCTGATAGAACGGCGGAGTCGGTGTCGCGGACCATTGAATATGGAATTGACGATTACGCCGTTGCCCAGGTGGCGCGCCTGATGGGCCACAACGCGGACTACGACCAGCTGATGCAGTTGAGCAGGAATTTCAAAAATTTGTATGATACGTCATCAGGCTTTATGCTGCCACGCCGGCTCAATGGTACGCCCGGCGGCAAAGACAGCACCGGGAAATGGATGGGGTTTACAGAAGGAGACCAGTGGACGTATGCATTTGGAGCACTGCAGGATATAGAGGGGATGATGTACATGATGAATGGCACCTCGCCGTTTCTCAATAAGCTGGATGAAAATTTTTCGGCTGGTCATTACCGGCATGACAATGAGCCGGGTCACCATTATATTTTCTTATATGATTACGGGGGCCAGCCCTGGAAGACGCAGGCACTGGTGAGGGAAAATATTGACCGCAATTACCGCAATGCACCGGTGGGGATAAATGGTAATGAAGACTGCGGACAAATGGCCGCCTGGTATCTTTTTGGCGTGATGGGTTTTTACCCGGTGGTGCCGGCCTCCGGTTACTATGCCATCGGGGCGCCGCAGTGCCCGGAGCTGACACTCAGTTTTTCAGCTGGAGGCCACCCGCACCGGCTGCATATCAGCGCCCGCAATCTTTCTGCCGAAAATAAATATGTACAACGGGTGGTGCTGGACGGTACCGTTTTACATAAGCCTTTTATTACGCATGCGCAATTGCTGCAAACCCGGGAGTTTACTTTTACGATGGGACCGGCGCCACGATATACCTGGTAAACAGCTTTTGTTTGCCGGTAGCGCTGATTCGGGTATGCTGCTGAAGGGTGCGACGCAACGATGCCTGGCGCTGATCCGCTGCACGGCCCATCATAATTATTTTTGGACATGCTGTTACCCTGGCAAAGGCCTGGGGTCAAAAATAATAGTCTGTCGAAATTCCGGCCGTGAACAATAGGTTTTTGCTGTTGGTGCGGGAGACGCGGTTGTAGATGAGCGAAGAGGTAAGGCTCAGCCATTTTTTTAATTTGAGGGAAAGCGTGGTCGTGGATTTCAATATAAAGTCACTGCCGTCTGACAGCGAGGGTTGCCAGTAGTTGACCCCGTCGAACTGGACCAGGTTGTTAAAG
>JBBROE010000185.1:0-3915 GCA_038229695.1 Chitinophagales bacterium
TGCAGAACATGTATCTGTACACCGGGCTGGTTATCGCTCGCGGTAGAAAACACCTCTGATTTCTTGGTAGGAATAGTTGTATTGCTGTCAATCAGCCGGGTCATTACCCCACCCATGGTTTCAATACCGAGGGAAAGCGGGGTCACATCAAGCAGCAATACATCCTTTACTTCGCCGGTCAGTACCGCACCCTGGATAGCAGCGCCCACGGCTACTACTTCATCCGGGTTAACGCCCTTGTTCGGTTTCCGCGCAAAGAACTTCTCCACAATTTCCTGCACTTTCGGGATACGGGTAGACCCGCCGACAAGAATCACCTCGTCGATCTGAGAAACACTCAGGCCGGCATCTTTCAGGGCCTGTTCACAGGGCTTGAGACACCTTGCAAAAAGGTTGTCAGCTATTTGTTCAAATTTCGCCTTTGTCAGCTTTTTAACCAGGTGCTTGGGCACGCCGTCTACAGCGGTAATATAAGGCAGGTTGATTTCCGTTTCGGAAGAAGAGCTCAGCTCCACCTTCGCCTTTTCGGAAGCTTCTTTAAGCCGCTGCAAAGCCATGGGGTCTTTCCGCAAGTCAATATTTTCTTCTTTCTTAAACTCTTCTGCGAGCCAGTCCATGATCACCTTATCAAAATCATCTCCGCCCAGGTGGGTGTCACCGTTTGTACTCTTCACTTCAAACACCCCATCTCCCAACTCAAGTACCGATATATCAAACGTGCCGCCACCGAGGTCAAATACGGCAATTTTGTGATCCTTACCGCCCTTATCCAGGCCATAAGCCAATGCCGCTGCGGTGGGCTCGTTTACAATTCTGCGCACATTCAAACCTGCTATTTCTCCCGCTTCCTTCGTCGCCTGGCGCTGCGCGTCATTGAAGTAAGCCGGAACCGTAATCACTGCATCAGTTACTTCTGTACCCAGGTAATCTTCGGCCGTTTTCTTCATCTTCTGAAGCACCATAGCTGATATTTCCTGGGGGGTATATAAACGACCGTCAATATCAATTCTGACGGTATTGTTGTCTCCTTTAGCGACCTTATAACTCCAATGACTAATCTCCTCGGTTACCTCGTCAAAACGGCGGCCCATAAAACGCTTTACACTCGTAATGGTGTTTTGCGGATTGGTAATCGCCTGCCTTTTTGCCGGATCTCCAACCTTTCGTTCCCCGTTTTTGAGGAAAGCTACGACGGATGGCGTGGTACGCCTGCCTTCGTCATTGGCTATCACCACAGGTTCATTGCCTTCCATCACCGCTACGCAGCTGTTGGTTGTGCCTAAGTCGATACCTATAATCTTTCCCATATTAAAGAATTTAATGTTTACGTATGATTGTCAATCATTATGCCATGCCGGTAAATCGTGAAAAAATGGCAGGAAACCGTGGACAACAGGCAGGCTTACCGCCACGACGGTGCCGTTTACCGGAGCCGGGTGACCAGCAACTCGCTGGATTGAGCTGCCAAAGACTACTGCCAGAAACGGGTGACCAGGGTGATGATACGCTGTTGATAGGTACTTGCGGCCTGCTGCCGTTTTGCCTGCCGGCTGTTAAGGTCAAGCTACAAAACTGAGGAAATTAATCCACCGCAGCATCCACGGTCTTAAACGTAAAGTGCCGCTGCAGGAGGTAACTGATGGTTATGACCACAACCGTCGAGATCACCTGCGCCAGGATGGCGTTAATCCGGGCATGTTCTACCAGAATTTTAAGGAGAAAGAAATTGATGACAAGATTGGATAAAAACACAAAGAAATACCGGAACAATTGTACATGCCCGCGAATGGTTGAATCCACAAATACGACATATTTCATCAACAGAAATCCGACGGGGAAATTGACCAGGAAAGAAAAAATGAGCGCGGCGATATGCGGCTTAAAGGCATAGAACCCCAGCTGCACCACCTGCTGGCGGAAAAGCACTTTATAACTGAACGTGTACAGCAGGAACCCAAGCACCGTGTTCGCACTGCCGCAGGAAGCATAGCGGAAAGTACGGAGCGGGATAACCCTCCGGAAAGGCCGGTAAAAAAAATCGATGAAGTTGGTGATGTGGTTGTGAACCAAAACTAATTTTTAAACTGCGCGAAGATAATTAATTGTCCGGTCTCCGGCCAACCACTTCACCGATCGTTTGTGAACCGGCAGGCCTATCGCTGTTCCTTTCCCCGTCTGCTCATCCTTTCTTACTTTTGCCCCCTGAAACATTGCTATGGCGATTGAAGACATTATCATTTCCTGTGTTACCGAAACCCTTACCCGGCTTTATGATCAGCCTTTTGGCAAAGACGATTTCCAGGTCAACAGAACCAGGCCCGAATTTGAGGGAGACTATACGGTCGTCCTCTTCTCCCTGTTAAAAAAGATAAAACTATCCCCTGACCAGGCCGGCGGCGCCATCGGTGCAGCACTGGTTGCCGGATATCCTGCCTATTTTTCACAGTATAACCTCATCAAAGGTTTCCTCAACCTGTCAGTCAATACCCATTACTGGCAGGATATCCTGGAGCATAATTATGCTGACCCCAGGTATGGCCGTCAGCCTTCCAACGGAAAAAAGGTGATGGTGGAATATTCCTCCCCCAACACCAATAAACCCCTGCATCTCGGGCACCTCAGGAATAATTTCCTGGGCTGGAGTACCGCTGCCATCCTGCAGGCGGCAGGCTACGACACCATAAAAACCTGTATCGCCAACGACAGGGGCATCCATATCTGCAAAAGCATGCTGGCCTGGCAGCTCTACGGCAACGGGCAAACCCCGGAAAGCACCCTTACCAAGGGGGATCATTTCGTAGGGGACTACTACGTGCTCTTCGGCAGGGAACTTGCCAAACAGGTCACGGCATTGGTGGAAGCGGGCAAAACGAAAGAGGAAGCGGAAAAACAGGCCCCGCTCATGCAGCAGGCGCAGCAGATGCTGGTCGACTGGGAATCGGGCAAGCCGGAAGTAATCCGTCTCTGGAAAACGATGAACAGCTGGGTATATGCCGGCTTCGATGAAACCTACCGCCGGATCGGCAGCGACTTCGACATGATCTATTATGAAAGCGACACCTACCTGCTCGGCAAACAACTGGTGGAGGAAGGACTGCGCAAAGGCGTTTTTTTTGAAAAATCCGACGGCAGTGTGTGGATCGACCTGACCGCCGACGGACTTGATGAAAAAATTGTGCGGCGGAAGGATGGTACCGCTGTATATATCACCCAGGACATTGGCCTCGCCGAAAAAAAATACGAAGAATACCACTGTGAGAAAAGTATCTACGTGGTGGGCAACGAACAGGACTACCACTTTAAAGTGCTTATCCTCATTTGCAGTAAACTGGCCCCGGAAACGGCTCAGGGTATTTATCACCTCAGCTATGGCATGGTGGAACTGCCCGGGGGTCGCATGAAAACGCGCGAAGGCACCGTGGTGGATGCGGATGATATGATCGAAGAAATGGTGAACGTCGCCCGCCGCAAGACGGAAGAGCTGGGAAAAGTGAACGACTTTACACCGGAAGCACTGTCTGAACTGCTGGATACCCTGGGAATCGGTGCAGTGAAATTTTTCCTGTTGCGGGTCGACCCCAAAAAGAAGATGCTGTTTAACCCGGAAGAAAGCATCGACTTCCATGGTTTCACCGGACCCTTCATCCAGTACACCCATGCCCGCATCCGTTCGATATTAAGAAAAGAAATACCCGCCGCTGGCCGCACTGCCTCCGGGCCCCTGCTTCCGCTGGAAAAAGACTTGCTGCTGGTCCTGGAACAGTTCCCCCGCATCATCCTCGAAGCAGCTGCTGCCTACGACCCTTCCATAGTGGCTGCTTATGTGTATGGGGTTGCAAAGATTTTCAACTCATTTTATGCGGAGCACAGTGTATCTTCCGCTGAAACGCCGTTAAAAAAACAACTTCGCTTGAA
>JBBROE010000186.1:0-3888 GCA_038229695.1 Chitinophagales bacterium
ACCATCTGGCTTTGAGTGCAGGGAACATGGGTTATTAATTTTTCGGGATGAAGTTAGCAATAAAATATCGCGCGTACCGGGGCCGGTAAGGCCATCGCGTTATAACCGCCTAAAATATTTTTTCAGTTTGCCGGTAAACTGTATTTTTGCGCCATCATGTTGAAAAAAGCTACACAGCATCGCCATCATCTATTACCGCAACGGTAGGCCGGGGTGTTTGTGTTGATAATAAAACATACGAAGGGCTTACTGCAGGGTAAGCCCTTATTTTTTTGGGGTACCACCAGGTCACCCGGCAACGCTAAAAGACAAGAAATAACAGATAATTACAAACGTCAATACATGAACACTAAAATCCGGATAGCAGTGCAGAAATCGGGTCGCCTTTATGAAGACTCGGTCCGGCTGCTCAAAGAGTGCGGCATTGACCTGCGCAATGTAAAAGACCGGCTCAGGACCGAAAGCGATAATTTTCCGCTGGAAGTTTTTTTCCTGCGCGACGATGATATTCCGCAATACGTGGAAGACGGAGTTGCGGATATCGGCATCGTTGGGGAAAATGTACTGGCAGAAAAAAATAAAAAAGCGACGGTGATGGAGCAGCTGGGCTTCGGCGCCTGCCGGCTATCCATCGCCGTGCCACGCAACGAGCCGTATACCGGGGTCACCGGGCTGGCCGGCAAACGCATCGCCACCAGCTATCCCTTCCTGGTCAACCGCTTCCTGCATGAGAAAGGTATCCAGGCCGAAATTCATGAAATAAGCGGCTCCGTGGAAATAGCACCCGGTATCGGGCTGGCCGATGTGGTGGCCGACCTGGTCAGCAGCGGATCCACACTTTTCATGAACGGGCTGAAGGAAGTCGAGACGATCCTCTCTTCACAGGCAGTATTGATCAGGAATAACGGCTTGGCTCAACCGCAGCTGGAATTGCTCGATAAATTGCTTTTCCGTATTCGTGCTGTAAAAAAAGCAAAACGCAACAAATATGTGTTGTTGAACGCACCGAACGATCGCGTGGAACAAATTATCAGCCTGTTGCCGGGTATGAAAAGCCCTACCGTGCTGCCGCTGGCTGAAAGCGGCTGGAGCAGCGTGCACAGCGTATTGGATGAAGATACCTTCTGGGATAAAATTGAACAGCTGAAAGCCGCCGGCGCACAGGGTATTCTCGTCATTCCTATTGAGAAAATGATCATTTAACCCGGCCAACCTAAAAATTATACATCATGCAAGTGTACCAATACCCTGAGCGGAAAGAATGGCCGGCGCTGCTGAAGCGACCGGTAATTGAGGCAGGCGACCTGAAGGCCTCCGTAACCGGCTTACTGCTCAAGGTTAAAGAAGGGGGTGATGCGGCGGTTCGCGAATTGAATGCCCGCTTCGACGGCATCTCCACCCCTGCGCTGGAGGTGGAACAGCATCACATCGAAGCTGCCGGCGACCAGTTGCCCGGCCCGTTGAAATCGGCTATCCGCCAGGCTGCAGCCAATATCCGTAGCTTCCATGCGCCGCAGGCCGCGGGCGAACTGGCTGTTGAAACCATGCCCGGGGTACGGTGCTGGCGCAGGAGTGTCGGTATCGAATCCGTTGGTCTGTACATCCCCGGGGGTACTGCACCACTGTTCTCTACGGTGCTGATGCTCGGTATCCCGGCAACGATCGCGGGCTGCAGGGAAATCATCCTGTGTACACCGCCGGGTAAAGATGGCAATATTCACCCCGCCATATTGTTCGCCGCCACGGTGGCCGGCATCAACAAGATTTACCGTGCGGGCGGCGTGCAGGCGATCGGCGCAATGGCCTTCGGCACAGAAACGGTTCCGGCGGTACGCAAGATCTTCGGCCCGGGTAACCAATATGTCACCTGCGCCAAACAACTCGTGCAACAGCAGGGCGTGGCTATCGATATGCCCGCCGGGCCCAGCGAGGTCGCCGTGTATGCGGATGCGTCGGCAGTGCCCGCCTACGTAGCGGCCGACCTGCTTTCCCAGGCCGAACACGGCCCGGACAGCCAGGTGGTGCTCGTGCTTTCAGACGAGACCCTGCTGGCACCGGTACAGGCAGAAATCACCCGCCAGTTATCCACGCTTGGCAGGCAGGCCTTTGCCAGCGCGGCCCTGGAAAACAGTAAAATCTTCATCGTAAAAAACACGGCCGAAGCGATGGACCTGCTCAATGCTTACGCGCCCGAACACCTTATCCTCAGTTGCAGGGATTCCGCCGCCGCCGGGGCAATGGTGGTGAACGCCGGCTCGGTATTCCTGGGCAACTATTCACCGGAGAGTGCAGGCGACTATGCTACCGGCACCAACCATACCCTGCCTACTAACGGATATGCTACCACGTACAGCGGTGTGAGCGTGGACAGCTTCGTAAAAAAAATAACCTACCAGCAACTCACCCGTGAAGGACTACAGCAAATCGGCCCCGCCGTTATGGAGATGGCAGCAGCAGAAGGACTCGGCGCGCACCGCAATGCAGTCGCCCTCCGGTTGTCACCGCAGCCTGTCACCGCCGCCATTGAATCCTGACCGATCGCTAAAATGAATACCATGGAATTTCTGCTCGATAATTTACTCCGGGACAACATCAGGAATCTTGTCCCTTACTCTTCCGCCCGCGACGAGTTCTCGGGCGAAGCCAGCGTTTTCCTCGATGCCAACGAAAACAGCCTCGGGTCGCCGCTAGCGCGCTGGTATACCCGCTACCCGGATCCGCTCCAGCATAAAATCAAGGAGAAATTATCGGCAATCAAAGGCATTTCGCCGGAACACATTTTCCTGGGCAACGGGAGCGACGAATGCATCGACCTGCTCTTCCGCGCTTTTTGCAATCCGGGGAAAGACAATGTCATCATCTGCCCGCCTACCTACGGCATGTATGAAGTGAGTGCTCATATTAACGACATCGAACTTCGCCGCGCGCCGCTGTTACCGGATTTCCAGCTCGACCTCGTACACCTTGAGACCCTCGTGGACCCGCATACCAAGATCATCTGGCTCTGTTCCCCCAACAACCCCACCGGTAACGCCCTCCAACCCGCAGATGTGGAAACAGTGCTGAATAATTTCCACGGGCTTGTTGTGATCGATGAAGCCTACATTAATTTTTCACGTTACCGGTCGTTCATTGCACAATTGCAGGACTATCCCAACCTCGTCATCCTGCAAACGCTCAGCAAAGCCTGGGGCCTTGCCGGCCTCCGCCTCGGCATGGCGTTCGCAGCCCAGGCCATTATAGAGGTCTACAACAGGGTGAAACCGCCGTACAACATCGGCCAGCCCACCCAGGAACTGGTACTTCTTGCGCTGGAAGAGGTGGGCCAGGTTAATGACATGATTAAAATACTGGTTGCCGAAAGGGAAAGACTTGCCACCGGGCTGGCAGCCCTGCCCGGTATTGAAAAAGTATACCCCAGCGAAGCGAACTTCCTGCTCTTAAAAAATAATGACCCCGCCGGCTTATACCAGCACCTGCTCAGCCAGGGAATCGTTGTCCGCGATCGCAGCAAAGTGTTGCTCTGCGAGGGCTGCCTGCGCATCACCATTGGTACACCTGCGGAAAATGACGCACTGCTCAAAAACATCGGAACGTTCTTTGTAAAATAACTAATTTTATAGCCTGTGCCGGTAGCTTCGCAGTATCTTCCGCACGGCACATCGGAGGTGAACTTTTCTCTTCATTTCCTGTTTATGAATGCTTCAAAAAAAATTGCTATGCGTTATACCAAGTATTGCCTCCTGGTCTGCAGTATATTTTCACTGGCGCTCACTGCCGCCGCTGCAGATACCACCCGCACCGTCCGTAAATCTCCTGCACCCGATGTTTCGCTAACCCTTCCTTCAGGGTTTAAATCAGTAAAAATTGTAGCCGACCTCGGCCGGG
>JBBROE010000187.1:0-3870 GCA_038229695.1 Chitinophagales bacterium
AGCCATTATTCGTGTAGCTGACGGCTACCACCGGGCGGTCAAACACCTGCAGGTCATAATTGATTTCCTGTTCGCCACCGCAACCATCAACGCCCGGACTCGTGGCAATCACTTTTACCGGGTAGGTGCCGGTAGCAGTAACCGAGTACGACTTATTCAGCGAATACCGGTACAGCGTTTTGCTGTTTACCGTCCAGACCGAATCATATACCGGTGCGGCAATCGTTGTATCCGGGAACAACCCGCTGAACTGCCATTTGATCTGCAGCGGCTGGTAAGGAAATGTCATGGAAAATGCCAGCGGTGAATTTTTACAGGCGGCCGGGAAATTGACCACCGCATATTTATTGCTGACGGAAATAAATTGGTAAAGATCCTTGAGGTTGGTACCGGCACTGTAGCCGTAAGACTCTGCATTGCCGAATCCATACGCTATGGCATTGAAACCCGAATCACAGGTAATATTATGCGTCCCCCGCGACACAGGAATCTGGGCAAACACGTAGTTGCTGTGCTGGGTGACCGGCATAAAATTGCTGACCGCAGCCCCATCTACCCGGAAGGAGTTGATCGCCCCGGGCGAATTCGGCAGCACGGCATTAATGTAGTGTTCGTTGATATTGGTTCCGCTGGAAGGTTGCATAGAATTAAGGGTCACCGATGCCACCGTCTGCTCCAGCGGGTTCAGGAAAATCATTTCCGGGTCACCACTGCCCTTGTTACCGCTGCAACCCTGCGAAGTGAAGTACTGGGCCGCCAGTATGGGTTTGTCGGATTGAATATAATTGGTTTGGCTGTTGGAGAATTCGTAGTAGCCCAGGCCGCCAAAACTGACCTGGATCCCGTTGACCCGCACGTTGGCGGCAGGATCCGACGTGAGTATCCGGTAAAAATTGGTTTGTCCCGACCGGTCCGCCGTGTTAATACTGGGCACCGTCACATATTCTTTCCCCCAGGTGCTCACGGGGTACATCTGCTGGTACAGGTTGTCGGATGTGCCGGGCTGGTTGCCGCATCCGATAGCAATCTTTCCGCTGCCGCTGAAGACGGCTATTTTTTTACAGCCGGTCAGCCCCGAGCTGACAGATTGTATATAGGATCCGGTGAGATCGAGCGGCGACAGTACCTGGTAAACCTGTCCCTGCGTAAGGGTGACGGTGGTGGTGGTATTAGCCAGCAACCCGCCAAGGCTGTTGCGGGAAGGTGTGAGGGCAACGGTGGTGGTGCCGGTATCGGTGGCCACGACAAAGAAATAAGAGTAGGAGTTCGGTTCGTTAGATACCTGGGTGTAGTTAAGCGAATAATATTCTTTGCCGAGCGTGCTGGTGGGCAGGCAGACAGTTGCGCCGGATATCGCATTTACATAGATAAAACTGTATACGACCACCGGCTTGATCGCGGTAACGTGAATACCGAGGTTGTACTTTCCTTCATTCAGCAGGGCGGCACTGCGCGGGATATCAACGGTGGTAACCTGGTTAGCCGCGATGGTGAACGGCTGGGAGAAACTAATACCGGGTATCGTAACGGTACCCGAGGTTGCCCCGTCGGCCGTGATATATAACTGCATCTGCTCAGGTACTGTAGACGGACCGTTATTGGAAAACATGCGGACATGGTTCCCGTAACCAATCCAGAAATCCTTTCCCTTATTGGTAAAATCCTGCCCGTGCAGGATGGCAGGCAGCAATAACAGCACAAGCAGATAATTCCTCATAGCAGTCACCATGAACAGCCGGCAATATAGCAGAACCCCCGGTTAGAGGCTGGTTAATTAAACGATTTATTTCCCAGGATTTGGCGGTTGGAAGGTGGTGAGACGGACAACTGAATGTTGTACACAAAGATGTTGTTTAAAAACTGCATTTGCAAACCGGCGGTTTGACCAACCTAAAATCTTCGTTCCAAAATTTTTGACTTAAAGACATAATGACAGTTACGGACTGTTGGGGGGATTGGTGAGGAGGATACCGATTACCGCCTAGACAGACGCGCGTATCACGGAAGGTCGGTCGCTGCGGCTCCACCCATAAAACGGTGCCGCGAAAATAAATTGCTCTAAAGTAGGGAAGGTCCTGGGTGCAGAGTGGAGGGCGGGTAATTTTTAACGAATTTGATATGACTATTTCGGTAAATATGAAAAATACTATTATTTTTTATTCAATTTAAATACTTAATAAATTGATAAACAACTATTGAAATGAAATTTTTTGATATTATTTTAATTTTATAAAATTCAGATTGTCGATTATTTTTTCTTTATAGATATTGAAATAAAATATTAATTATAATAGGAAATGATATTTGTAAAATGCACATTAATATAGAAATAAATTCAATTCAACATACTAAATATTTTGACCAAAAAAAATTAGCTGAAGTCTTTACTTAATTCCAGAATTACCAAAATAATTAGTCATAGAAATATGACGGCCTGAAGCCCGCCCGGCTTCGTGCAGCCTAGTTTGGAAATTTTTCAGTAAATAGCATCATGAAGAAATCAGCTTTCCTTCCTGCCCTCCTGGTGGCTTTCGCCGCACTGACCATAACCGGTTGTGCGCGGCCGGTTGCCCCGGAATACCGAGGTCTTACCCATCTTCGGGTTGAGAACCCAGGCCTCGCCTCTTCCGCCATTTCGGCAGACCTCGAATATTACAATCCCAATGCTTATTCCATGAAAATCAAATCGGGCGAGATGGATGTTTACATCAACGACCGGTATATCGGCAAGACGACACTCGACACGATGACCGTCATCCCCGCCAGCGAAAATTTCAGTATACCAGTTTCCATGAAAGTGGATATGAAGCAGATTTTTTCGAACGCGCTCGACCTGGTCCTGAATAAAGAGGTGAATATTAAACTGGCGGGATCCGCCAAATTATCGAAGGGGGCATTTTCGTTCCGGGTACCGATCAGCTACGAAGGCCGGCAGAAAATAGATATACACCTGTAAGTCCAACCCGCCTTGACCTGGGGGCATAAAAAAAGGGGCGCCTTTGTGGCACCCCGTAAATATATTGACCGGTAAATCTTCTTATTTCTTCTTTTCGCCGCCGCCGTCGTCCGGCTTTTTACAACACATCGGGAGCTTTTTATATGACTCGGGGTTAGCGCTCACATCATCCGCATCATATCCTGCATTGGCAATCGCCGTTTTCACATTCTCGATATTGGTGCGCTCATTCCAGAAGGTAACCTTGGTCGTCTTGTTCTTGTAATTAACAGTTGCCTTAGCCACCCCTTCTTCACGGGCCAGCATGTTTTCAATACGTTCTTTGCAGCTTTCGCACTGCACGGTGGGGGTCTTAATGGTTACGGTAGTCGCTTTCTGGGCCTGGGTAAGCAGGGCCATACCGGCAAAAGCGACAAGAAGGAATGCTTTTTTCATCATGATATTTTTGGTAAAAATAATCAAACTCCTGTCCAGTTGCCAGGGTCATGTTGCCAATTTAACAAAATGCTGTGCTGTTCCGCATTGATATTTCCCTTTTCGAGACCGAGGCCAAGCAGGGTGCTGTAATTGGTAAGTGTCACCAGCGCCACGCCGGCCGCGGCAAAAGCCCTGTCTGCTTCCGGGAATCCATAGGTGAAAATAGCCACCATGCCCACTACCTCCAGCCCGGCCGTCCGCAGCACCTCCACCACCTGCAGGCTGCTTTTGCCCGTGGAAATGAGGTCTTCAACCACCAGCACCTGCTGTCCTTTCTCAAAAAAACCTTCTATCTGGTTTCCCAGGCCGTGTTCTTTGGGTTTAGGGCGCACATATACATACGGCAGCTTCAGCTGATCGGCACTCAGCGCACCCCAGGCGATACCGGCTGTTGCCACACCCGCCAGCAATTCTGTCTCGGGAAACCGGGTGAAAAT
>JBBROE010000188.1:0-3778 GCA_038229695.1 Chitinophagales bacterium
CATACAACCAGTTGAACCAGTCTGTTTTTAGGCTGCCATACTGGTACCGGTAGGCAATTTCTCCATAGTAATGTGCGGGGTCGGGAAGGCCGAATTCATACACGTACGCTACGTCGGAAGAATCCAGCAACAGCTGGCCGCCGGGGTTAAGCAGGACACGAGCATGCTGCAAAAATGATCGCAGGCCCGCCAGGGTGCCGGTAAAGCCAATGCCATTCATCAGCATCAGCAGGGTATCATAACGGCTGGCGGGCGCAAAAGCCAGGGCATCTGCACAAATAACGTGATTTACTCCACGTAGCCGCATAACGTCGCAGCACAAGGGAGAAATATCCAGCGCGGTGACTTCCTGCTGCCATTGCTGTAAGACCAGGGTATGACTGCCTGCGCCCGCACCAATATCCAGTATGCTACCAGTGCATGCCTTCAGGGCTGCGTGCTCCAGCTCAGGCATCGCATCATAAGCCCTGAAATAGGTGTTCACGGGCATGGATTCTTTGGGTCCATACTTATTATGGATCCACAAGGTTGCTGCAGATTTGGTATGCTGATACGCAGCGATAGCGGTACCAAGTGCATCATTCATCCGTGCCATAATTTTTGAATGTTTCCGGTACGACCGGTTTATCCCAAATAAAAAAATCCTGGCCGTACCAGTGATGCTGTAGCGTTCCGACCTGTTTATAGGCAGCACGGGCTAGGAGATGAATGGCCGCGTTGTTGTCCGTACGGCAGTCGCACCATATTTTATGACACTGACGAACGGTTACATAGTTTTCCAGCTCATCAAGCAGCCTGGCAGCAATGCCGCGGCTCCTGTAGCCGGGGAGTACGCCAAACCACTCGAGCCAAATTGTATAATCGTCGAACCTGGACAGGCAAAATCCCGCAATCGTGTCACCATCAGTTGCCAGTATGACCGAACAGGGATCCTCCGCCATTTTTTCCGCGAGAAACAGGGCGTTGTACCGTTTGGTTTCGTGGGTTCTCGCCAGGGCGTTGTAATGCATGGACTGGGAAATTACGGTGCTGATGGCTGCTGCCAGGCCGGCGGCGTCAGCGGTTGTACCTAACCGGTAGTTAATTGTTTCTTTTATCATATCGCCATCGGGTCATCCCGCTTTTTCCATCCGGTCACTTTGTTTGGAACCCGTATACAACTCGTATTCCAGGAGCCTGCAGTCGATTGTGCTGTTGTAAAACTCTATTCGGCGGGATGCTCTCAATCCTATTTTCTTAGCCAGGTCGAGGTTGCCGGTAAAAATGTACCCGGTATAGCCCCGGCAGGCTTGTTTCAAAAAATCTCCCATACGGGCATAAGTTGCTGCCAGTTCAGCGATATTGCCGAGTCTTTCTCCATATTCGGGGTTGAATATCACAATACCCGGTTCGCCAGGAGGCACCGGGGTATCAGCAAAATCGCAGACCCTGAAATCGATCAGGGAAGCGACTCCCGCGGCTATTGCATTTTTCCTGGCATTGTCAATCGCCCGCTCACTGTAATCAGTGGCGATGATTGATAACTCATTACTGGCTTCGGTGACCTGGATTTCGAGGAGGGCATCTTCCTGGCGGTATAATTCGTCGTCGTATTCTTTCAGGTACATGAACGCGTAGGTGGTTCTGAATAGCCCGGGCTTCCTATTGGTGGCAATCATGGCTGCCTCGATTGCCAGTGTTCCCGATCCGCACATGGGATTGACAAACGGGGTGAGCCTGTCCCAGCGCGTCGCGTAAATAACGGCGCTGGCAAGACCTTCCAGCATAGGTGCCTCCCCGGGTATTTTCCGGTACCCATGCCGCGCAAGCGACGGCCCCGTAGTATCAATAAAAATTTCGGCCTGGTCTTCTTTCCAGAAAAGGTGGATGACGGCACCTTTCAGTTCAGCACCGGTTTCCGGTCTTGACCCCTTTTTGAGCCGGAACCTGTCGGTCACGGCATCTTTCACGCGCAGGTTGGCAAACATGCTGTTGTTGATGGTTTCATGCTGCCCATTACTGGTCACAGAAAAATACCCGCCTTCCGGTAACAGGTCTTCCCAGGGAAATGCAGTAACCTGGTGGTAAACGTCGTCTGGATGATTTGCTTCAAATTGCTTCAGGCTGTACAGTACCTGGCTTCCGCAGCGGAGCTGCAAATTCAGTTTGATGCAGTCATTGAGACTGCCTTCCAGTTTTACACCGGTTACAAAAGTTTCCGTTATGGCAAACCCGAGGGCAGTTGTTTCTGCTGCGAGATAAGGAGTGACTCTTTTGTGACAGGTGATGGTGATGTTTCCCGGTGTTGTAAATAAAGCCATAAGTGATAAAGATAAGTGTAATCATAAATTCCCGGGCATCAACCGGTAACAGGTTCTCCGCTTAGGAGGGCGCCGGCCCTGCATGTGCCAGGCGGCCCGGATTCCGGGTCGTTTTTTGCCTGGTATTTCGTCAAAAAGGACTGGTCATGGCACTTACCCCCATCAGCGAATACGTGGTGATGTATTCTGCGAACGCTTTTCCTCCGCGCATCTGGCTAAAAAACGTCGGTAAATATATCGGGCAGCTCATTTTCCTGGAAGATGATGCCAAACTACCCGGCGATCAGCTGGTTGGCGACCAGGTGTACCTGTATTATCATTTGAGGCATTATGCCAATTGCCTCGATCTGTTGCGTAACGAGCAACCGGTCTTCCTGTTATTTACTGGAAAGGCCATGGAGAACGGTATTAAAACACTGGCCGAAGAGGTGGGAGAGGGGGAAGCGGATCCGCCATTGCCGGAAGGAACGCTGTAAAAAAACCGCAGCTTTCGGCTGCGGTTTTTCATAATCATCTTTTCAATAAAAATTATTCGTAGTGTTTATGCATCATGAAGAAGGGACGGCAGGTGAAAACAAGTCCTGCATAGATCTGGCTGAGGCCATCAACTGGCGCATTGGCGAGCAGTTGATTGTCTGCACTTCTCCAGGAATGATCTTTAAAGCTTCCGGTATAGACGGCCTGCACGCCAATGGAACAATTGTGTTTGGGCGAGCGCGCTGCGAAACCGAGACCAAATCGATAATTCACAAAGCTATTTCTCAAATCAAGCGGGCGGGTGCTGTTCTGTACCACGGGATTTTGAAGCACATCGTTGAAATCAACGGTGGAGTTGTCCTTATAAAACCTGGCCTGGTAGGCCTGGTAGCCAATACCTGCGAGGGGGTAAAGCGAAACCTTTTTATTTTTCAGTACATCGTACCCGATATCGAAAGAAACCCCGAGATAGCGGATAGTGCTGCTTCTTTTGTCACGGTCGCCGCTCATGCTGCTGCCTCCCATCAATAAACCCTGCGTGATAAACTGTTTCTTCTCTTTAAACCAGCCCAGCTGCAACACGCCTGTCGCATCTTTTACCTGTTTGTACTGCGGATAATTCGCAATCCTGTTGTTAAGCCCATTAAACTTCTGGAAACTAACGCCAAGACCTCTCGACATATCCGGGAAATCCATTTGATATTTCTCTTCCTGTGAAAACGCCGCAAGGCTGAACAGGAGAAAAATGGAAAGCATACTCTTCATGTGTTGTATTTTTTTCTTATTACAAACAAGCGGTTGCTAATGTTTACAAATCAAAGAATTTTTCCTCGGGAATTTTAAGGTCAGTGGTGGGGAAGATATTGCTCAGTCTTAACGATGTAAACCACGACGGGCGGGCTTTCCAGGCTGAAACACACCCGGATTGTTTTTCCCGGGCGGGCATTGCCGTAAAACACCTAAACCTGGCCCTGCTCCGGGTGCTGCCAGGGTGCGCGGTA
>JBBROE010000189.1:0-3764 GCA_038229695.1 Chitinophagales bacterium
ATCAGTGCCACGCGGGGAGGAGCTGCGAAATATGTGAAATTAGGGTCAACGTTATTTTTCAGGGAGGCCAGTGCGAGGGCCGCAGCAGTGCCTTTTATAAAATTCCTGCGGTGCATGGGGATTGACATGGGCGTTCGATTTTATACCAGCCCGATAAAGATATGGATTAACCCTTTGTGTTTAACCATTTACGGTTAGCACCGTGCAAAAGCGCTAACGTAAAAATTAAAGGGCAGCTCACCTGCTGATGAGCTGCCCGATACTATTTTCTTTTTATGAGGTGTTCTTACCTCAGCTTGAATATCACGCCACCCTGGAAGGCGGTGATGTCATGACCCATTTCTATATTAAATCCGAAGCGCGGTGCAACGAAATATGAGGCGCCGATAAAAATGCCTGGAGCCGGAATAACCTGGTTGTCGGAGTAGTCTCTGTTATTCTTGTAGTAATAGTGGTGAAAGCCGAGGCCGGCTGAAAGTCCGGCATAGGTATCCAGCCCGCGTACTTTCCATCCATAATGCCAGGCAGAACGAATGGCGACCACGAAAGTGCTGTTGCGGTATCCATCATAGTAGCCCCCGTTTGAAAACGAGGAACCCATTTCTCCGCCCAGCGTAATGGTACCCGGGCCGGCATGCCATAGTCCCCATTCCACCGCACCTTTTACGCCAAACGGTGAATTGTAATAATCTCCTTTGTAATCTGCACCAATACCAAGGCCGAGATTCAAAGTGACTGCACCGACGCGCATCGGGCCCACAGGGCCGGAGGAAGTATTGCGCTGCGCACTAGCGGTAAAACCTGTGAAAATGCTGACGAGTACAACGGCAGCAGTCGTAAGTATATGTTGTTTCATGTTTGCGAGATGGTCAATTTTAATGCCACCAGGCCAGTACAGCGAAATCCAGTACAAAAATTACCGGATGTGGAGATTGTTGCACAGTGACAACTTCCCCGTAGCCACGTCGGGCAGCCGATTGTTTAGTGAACAGGTTATTTTACCGCCGGCTGGCTAAACAAGAGTGCTCATTATTTCAGTCAGCGCTTCGGGGTAAGATGTGTTAAAGTGATACCTGTAACGCTGCGCGGCGCAAATCCTTTCCAATTGGGAGCACCGGCAACTTCCGGGATATCAAGGAAGGAGCCGTACTCCTGATGCTGCAAACAGATGCCCAGAAAGACCGTCACAAAGTGCTGGTTGATATTATTGATTTTCCGTTCATTCCACGCCGGTTCGGCATAGTGATAATAATCATTCATCTTCATACCGGGTTCCATGGTTTGCGGGGGCGGCGGGTTAGGTGCGGTGTTGTGACGGGCGTTCTCGTAGGTAAGTAGGTAACGGTCGGCATGAGTTGCTTTTTCAAATATCGCCTTTGTCCCTTTTTCATACCCCGATACATCGTCCTTGCTGCCCGCTATAAAAAATGTGGGTACGGTAAGGCCCTGCAGGCCGCTGCTGTCCCAGATGCCGCGTTCCATACCCCAGGGTGCAAAGGCCACCACAGCTTTTATTCGTTTGTCCCGCGAAGCAATAAACTGGTCGTTACCTGCCAGCCGGCCGTTCATGGCCGTGCTGCCGCCGGTCAGGGTTCCGAAAAAACCGGACAGCGCTGCGCTGTACCCGGCTCCGGCCGCGTTTAGCACGCCGTACCCGCCCATGGAATATCCGACCAGGCCGGTGTTATCAGGGTCGGCCAGGTGATACAGGAAATGCCTGGTGCTGTCGCATGTCACCAGGCCGGCCTTGTTGAGCACAAAAAGAATATCGGTGGCGCGGTTTAGCAGGGTGCTGGCAAACCCTGCCATATCGTGGTGGGTTGATTCGGTGTGATCGATAGCGATTACCACGTATCCTTTGGAAGCCAGGTTTTCGGTGAGATAGGTTAGCAGTACGCGGGAACCGGGGTAGCCGTGTGAAACGATTACGAGGGGGTAAGGTGTCCCGGTCCGGAGGGGCTCGGCGTCTCTTGCACTCCTGCCCGGGAAGGTAAATGCATGCAGGGGCCTTGTGCTATCACTAGCAGATCCAAGGTAATCCGTGTAGGCGGTCAATTTTTTTTCCCTGTCCGCAATTTTTGCGGGATACCATACTTCGACCGTGAGCGGCCTGTCGTAAACCGGTACGCTGCTGCCCTTGCCGTGCAGGATGTCCGGCTGGCCGGTATGTACCCAGGTGAGGGTCCGCACGCCAACCGAAAAGGGTCCGCGCGCGGCCAGTGCCGGCGCGTCGGGCAGGGCATCGCCATTTACAAAACCGGCGGGTAACTGTGCCAGGTTAACCCCGGGCAGGAGGAGGGCACACAGCACCAGCAGCGGGAAGCGGTGTAAAAATCGGACGGAAATATGCATCATAAAATACCTGTTGAGCCTGATAATAAAAATGCGGGATACCGTAAATGTACTTTCAAAATCGGGTAGTTGTTGGTATTGGACAGCATCCAAAAATGATGTTGTTTTACATTTGAACTGGCAACAAACCAACTTATCCTACTCAAGATGAAATTAATGATGTTCGTAGGCAACGACCTGATAGAAGCGATTCCGCTGGAGCAGGAGTGGATACCCCGCCCGGGTTACCTGGGCAGCTTCAAAAGAGCCCTGAAAGAAAAATACAGTGAAATGCTGCGCCAGATAGCGGAGCCGCCGGAGTTCCTGGTGATTAACGCACAGCTGGCGCGTTAACAGGGTAACGTTTCCCCGTTTTTAATTCTCCTTAACTTATACCAGGTCCAGCTTTTTACCTGTAGCGGCCGCTTCATAAATTTTCATGAGAATTTTCATATCCCGCAGGCCTTCTTCGCCGGAAATATGGGCGGGGAATTTTCCCGTGTCGAGGTACGATTTGCAGATCGCCTCCATCATCACCGTCTGGTGATGAACAACGGGCTGGTTGAGCGGACCGGCACTGGTCGATCCCACGATCGGGCCATAGCTGTAGGCCGGGCTCAGTTGTATCCAACCTTTCGACAGCGACACGTACAATTGTTCAATATTGGAGCGGTAGGAAGAAAATCCATTTACCGTGGCATGACCCGGAAACTCCAGTTGCCACGAAATCGACTGCTCCACCGAGCTAAATACGGCCGGATCGGTAACCGGGCCGTATTGCGCGGTCACCGAGATCGGTTCCTCACCGGTTACGTAACGCGCCGCCTGCACGCAATAAATACCCACGTCCATCAGCGGGCCGCCACCGGCCATGTCTTTCTTGAGGCGCCACTGCGTAGGGTCGCCGATTACAAAACCGAAATTGGTCTGGATGAATTTCACATCGCCCAGTGTCTTTTCGATCGGGTATGTACAGCCTATGAAAGTTCCGTAGAGTACGACTGCCAGAAATCCTATCCTGTATCCCAGCACATTGGACATCACCACGTATGGTTTGTAGGTTGAGATGTACAGTCCTAGCTCAGCTATCTGGTCCCTCATCAGTTGGACGATCCCGAAATTGTCCATCATGAAAGTGGTCACTGAGGGATTGAGCATTAACGTCGATTGCCAGATGAAGTCAATAAGAATAATTTGCCCCGTCGATAGCGACAGATTGTAGTTCTGAGCCTGCATCTCATAGGCCAGTTGCTGGAACTATTCGCTCTGGAGGTTATGGATGTAGAGCTTTTGAAACTACAGTGTGGTAGTGTACAGGATGTCCTGTGCCTGTTGCTGGTAAAGCAAATTCTGGGTGGCGTTGAGCTGCGTGGGCGGGTATACTTTCAGGTGGTAGACGGTCAAAGACTACATCATCATCTCCGAAAGGAGTA
>JBBROE010000190.1:0-3748 GCA_038229695.1 Chitinophagales bacterium
CGCTGTTCGGGTTGCTGTACCGGTATGGAGCTATCCTGGTGGATCGCGAAAGTGCCTCCGATCGTAAGAAAAGCGTCCGCCAGCTTGCGTCCGTGCTGCGAAAGGGAATTTCGGTATTCATTTTTCCGGAAGGGACTTTCAATACCACCGGTAACCCGCTGAAATCTTTTTATGATGGCGCGTTCCGGATAGCCATTGAAACACAGACCGCAATTCTCCCGGTCATTTTCCCCGATACGGTGAACAGGCTTCACTACGATAGTCTGTTTACCTTTACGCCTGGTCGCTGCCGGGCCATCTTTCTGGACGTGGTGCAGGTCGCCGGTTTATCGGCCGACGACATCCCGCAGCTAAAATCCACCGTGTACGCGGCCATGCAGACGGCGTTGGAAAAACACAGCCCGTTCACCAAATTAACAGCCACCACATTACTCAACTCCTGATCTTTGCAGGAAGGAAATACATGCCGACAGATACCCTCACCCATAATACCGGTCTATTTGAAGCACCGCAACGGCTTTTCGCGGAGGTCATCATTCCACTTGCGCTGCCAAGGAATTATACCTGGGCGGTGCCGCGGGAATGCTGGGATCAGCTCCGGCCGGGCTGCCGGGTGGAAGTGCAGCTGAAAAATAAAAAATATGCCGGCATCGTGAAGCGGCTGTTCGAGGAGCCGCCTTCGGCTTTCGAACCCCGCGATATCGTTAATGTGCTCGACCAGGAGCCGCTGATCTTTGATTTGCAGCTGAAGTTGTGGGAATGGGTGGCCCATTATTACCTGTGCAGTGAAGGTGAAGTGATGCAGGCGGCCCTGCCCACTCATTTTAAGCTGAGCAGCGAAACCATCCTGCTGTACAACGATGAAGCGGGGGGCGACTTCAACGGGCTTGATGACGATGAATACCTGGTGGCGGAAGCGTTGCTCGTAAAAAAAGAACTCAGGCTCAATGAGGTGCAGCAGCTCCTGGATGCCACGCATGTTTACCCCGTAATCAAGCGGCTGCTCGACAAGCAGGTTTGTTTTGTCTGGGAAGCACTACATCATACGTACCGGGAAAAAAAAGAAACTCATATTCGGCTTGCCCCTCAGTACAGTGGGGAGGAAGCCCTCTCCGGACTACTGAACAACTGGGGGCGTGCACCGAGGCAGATGGAATTGCTGCTGGCCTACCTGCATTTGTCGAAAACGCAGGAATCAGTAACGCAGGCCGACCTGCTCAAAAAATCTGGCGCCTCCGCCGCACAGCTGAAAGGACTTACTGACAAGCAGGTGTTGATTGCAGAAAAAATTTCAATCAACCGGATGAAGCAGCTGGCAGAACACGTCACCATTGATTTTGTACTCAGTGCAGCCCAGCAAACGGCACTTGATAAAGTGCGGCTAAGTTTCACGCAGAAAAATGTATGCCTTTTGCACGGGGTTACCTCCAGCGGTAAAACGGAAATTTATATTAAACTGATGGAATCCGCGCTGGCGGAGAACCGGCAGGTGCTTTATCTCCTGCCTGAGATTGCACTAACGGCCCAGATCATACGCAGATTGCAAAAGCACTTCGGGGGCTATATCCTGGTCTATCATTCCAAATTCAGCCAGAATGAGCGGGTCGAAATCTGGAACAGTGTAAAATCGGGTAAAGCCCGGGTTATTCTCGGTGCCCGGTCTGCCTTATTCCTTCCTTTCTCCAACCTGGGACTGGTCATCTGCGACGAGGAGCATGACAGTTCCTATAAGCAAAACGACCCGGCGCCGCGGTACAATGCCCGTGATGCGGCAATTTATTTTGCATCGCTGTTTCCCGCCAAAGTATTGCTTGGCAGTGCCACACCGTCCATCGAAAGTTATTTCAATGCGCAGCAGGGCAAATATGGGTTGGTGGAGCTGTCCGAGCGGTACGGCGACTGGCCGCTCCCGTCCATAGAATTGGTAGACACCACGCAAGTGAAACTTCCGGGCCGGGCAAAAGTGATCATTTCACCCCGGCTTGCCGACGCCATTGCGGCCAGCCTGTCGGCCTCCAGGCAGGTTATCCTTTTCCAGAACCGACGCGGTTATTCGCCCTACCAGGTCTGCCAGACCTGTGGCTGGATTCCGCATTGCCGGCAATGCGATGTATCACTGAGCTATCATAAGACCAGGGGTAAGCTGGTTTGTCATTATTGCGGGACCGTCTACCCGCTGGTAACCAGCTGCGAGGCCTGCGGCAACCACGACTTTGCGCAGCAGAATTTCGGCACCGAAAGGATTGAGGAAGCGCTGCAGGAAATCCTCCCGCAGGCGCGCATTGCAAGGATGGATGCCGACAGCATCAAAGGAAAACATGGCCATGACGCCCTGATTCAATTGTTTGAACAGGGTAAGATTGATGTGCTGGTGGGAACACAGATGGTGGTAAAGGGGCTCGACTTTGAAAAAGTGGACCTCGTCGGTATCCTCGACGCCGATGCGATACTGGGGTTCACCGATTTCCGGGTAAATGAACGTGGCTTCCAGCTGATGGAACAGGTAAGCGGCCGGGCGGGGAGACGGGGGAGCCAGGGTCTGGTGCTGATACAGGTCCGCAACCCGCAGCACCCGGTTTTACTGAAAGTGCAGCAACACGATTACCGGCATTTTTATGAAGAAGAGATAGAAGGCCGCCGGCAGTTTTTTTACCCGCCTTTTTCGCGGCTTATCAATATCCGGTTCCGCCACAAAGACCTGGCTACGGTACAGGCTGCTGCGAAATCATTCGCTGCATCAATTCACCCCTGGCTGGGCGCTTACCTCATTGGACCGGCCGCGCCGGTGGTGAATAAAGTGAGGAATATGTATTTGATGGAATTGTTGTGCAAGTTGCCAAAAGACGCGGCGTTGCTGCAGCAGTCGCGGGGTCTGTTGTATACGTCTACTGCCTTACTGCATGCGGAAAAAGCCTTCAGGATGGTGCAGGTGATCGCCGATATGGATCCTGCCTAGGCGGCCGGGCATAAAATAAGCCCGATGTAGAAACAACGGGCTTACCGGTATTATGTACCTGATTAATGCGTTGCGAATATATTATTTCTCTGTTATATTGATAGAAAAATTTCCGGCTTTTTTCCCCGTGAGGTAAGCACTGTATTTCTGCATGGTGGCAGCCGGCTGTTCCTTACCGTTGATGGACAACACGCCATCCTTCATAGCGACGGCGAGGTTGCCATTTAAATCGAGATGATCGTGCTTCATCGCCGCGATGAGTCCCTGTAACTCCTGCCCCGGCCGGGCATCAGCTGCGATTGTGGCAGTGACGGCAGTCGGACCATCCATTTTCAGTTCAATGGTCTGTTGCCTGATGGCAGCATCGGGCGACTGGTGGTGCATTGTTGCGAGCGTAGGCGCAATAACGAGCGAAACGATGGACATCAGTTTAATAAGGATGTTCATGGAAGGACCGGAAGTATCCTTGAATGGATCACCCACGGTATCGCCGGTAACTGAAGCCTTGTGGGGATCAGACCCTTTGAAATACAGCTGGCCGTTAATTTCCGCTCCTTTCTCAAACGATTTCTTAGCATTATCCCACGCGCCACCGGCATTGTTCTGGAACATTCCCATGAGCACGCCGCTTATCGTTGCACCGGCCAGGAAACCACCGAGCACCTCGGGTCCGAATGCAAACCCGATAATGAGCGGGGTGATGATGGTGATGGCACCGGGGAGCATCATTTTTTTAATAGAGGCATCGGTAGAGATGGCCACACATTTATCATATTCAGGTTTTCCCGTTCC
>JBBROE010000191.1:0-3242 GCA_038229695.1 Chitinophagales bacterium
AGGGTTAATGGCACTCCGGTCAAATACGCCAATATTGTCCAGGCCGAGAAAACCACCTTCAAACATGTTGTTGCCTTCCTTGTCTTTACGGTTTACCCACCAGGTAAAGTTGATGAGCAGCTTATGAAAAACCGATTCCAGGAAAGGCAGATCGCCCTTACCATTATTATTTTTCTTATCGATGCTGTAGACGCGCCAGGTGGCGTAGGCATGCACCGGCGGGTTGGAATCGCTGAAAGACCATTCATAGGCAGGCAGCTCACCATTAGGATGCATATACCATTCCTTGGTGAGCAACAGCAGCTGTCCTTTGGCAAAAGAAGCATCCAGCACGGTAAAATTGATGCAGTGAAATGCGAGGTCCCAGGCAGCAAACCAGGGATATTCCCATTTGTCCGGCATCGATATGATATCCCCGGTGTTGAGGTGGGTCCATTCATGGTTGCGGCCGGTCAGGCGTTCCCGTGGAGGGGATGGTTGGCTAGGGTCGCCTTTGAGCCATTGCTCGATATCGTAATAATAGAATTGTTTGCACCAAATCATGCCGGCAAAAGCCTGCCGCTGTACGAGGCGCTTGTCCGCTTCGTCGATACCCTGCTGCAGCTCGGCGTAGAAGGAATCTGCTTCCTCTTTCCGGTTATCAAAAATCCTGTCAAAGTCTGCAAAGGGGTGCATCAGCAGGTTCTGTTCCAGCCGCATCCGGATCTCCACGTGTTCACCAGCAGGAATCATGAATTCGTAATTGGCCGCGGCTTTCGTGCCCTGCTGGTATTGGCAGACGGCGTGCTTGTTTCCGCCGATGAGGCATTCCCCGATCCCGTCTTTAAAAGTCTGGTTGGCGGCATCGGCCCCATAGAGTTTGGGAATGTTGGTTTCGTTCTCGCAGAACATAAGGCCTGGCTGGTTTTCCAGGTGAAAGGTATATTCGCCCAGCTGCCGGTGTTTGATAAGAATGTCGCCCCGGTTGGTAGCACTCATCCCGGGTTTGTAGTTGTCGTATCCCCAGGACCAGGTGTTGCGGAACCAGAGGGTGGGCAGTATGTGAAGGGGCGCCGCTTCGGGCCCCCTGTTATGCGCCGTTATTTTAACGAGGATATCATCGGTTCCGGCTTTTGCATATTCTACGAAAATGTCAAAATATTTATTGTTGTCGAAAATGCCGGTATCAATCAGTTCATATTCCGGATCCAATTTTCCCCGCGCCTCATTTTTTCTGATCAGATCGTCATAGGGATAAGCCGCCTGCGGGTATTTGTACAGCATTTTAAGGTAGGCATGGGAGGGGACAGCATCCAGGAAGTAGTACAGTTCTTTCACATCTTCACCGTGGTTGCCCTGGTGGCCGGTGAGCCCGAAATAGCGTTCTTTAAGAATAGGATCCTGCTTGTTCCAGAAACCGAAGGCGAGGCAGAGTTGCTGGGAACTGTCGGAAAATCCGGCGATGCCCTCTTCACCCCAGCGGTAGGCCTTGCTGCGCGCCATATCATGGGTGGTATACCGCCAGGCTTCGCCGTCGGCGCTGTAGTCTTCCCGCACCGATCCCCACTGGCGATCGGATAGATACGGTCCCCACTTTGGCCAGCCTGGCTGCAGCAGCCTTTCCTTTTCTGTTCCCATAATGTAGGTTTAGGTGAGATGGTTAAAGGTAAAGCGCGGAGAGATGATACGCATCACTTGGCCGCAACTAGCCGTTGCCCTCAAAACCGGGGTACAGGGTCATTCCGCCATCTACAAAAAGGGTGGTGCCATTTATATAATCGGCATCGTCGCTCGCCAGGAATACGGCTGCTTTACCGATGTCTTCCACCTGGCCAATTCGTTTTTCCGGAATAAGTGTCAGCAGTTTCTGAAGGTGTTCCGCTGTATCCCAGGCATCATGGTTAATCGGTGTGGCGATGGCACCCGGCGCAATGGAATTGATACGGATTTTTTTGGGTGCAAATTCCTGCGCAATGGTTTTCATCATCATATTAATGCCCCCTTTGCTGGCGGCGTAATTAGCATGGCCGGCCCAGGGTATTTCCTGGTGTACACTGCTCATGCAGATGATTTTACCAAGTGCTTTGCTCCGGCTTTCGTTCATACCGCGCCGCAGGAATTCCCGGATCGCTTCGCGGGCACATAAAAATTGCCCGGTGAGGTTTACAGCGAGCACATAGTTCCATTTTTCCAGGCTCATTTCTGTAAAAGGTGAATCGCGCTGCAGGCCGGCGTTATTGACGAGGATATCTACCGTCCCTAACTTTTCCACGACAGAAGCAAACATCTTGATCACTTCGTCTTCCTGGCTTACATCGCACTGGCACACCATTCCTTTCCCGCCCTCATCAGTAATAGATTTCAGTACGGCCTCAGCATCGGATTTCGCGGCGGGAACCGGATAATTCACCACAACGGTGGCGCCGGCACCCGCCATGGCCCTGGCCACGCCTGCACCGATTCCACTGCTTGCACCGGTAATAAGGGCTACCTGATCCTGTAATTTTTTATCCATGATACTTCATTTTTAATAGATGGAAGAATTGCTTGACGCAGGATTTTTTTCTTTGAAGGCCGACAACCCCTTTTCAATAAGTTGAATTTCAAAGCCGGTGATGATATTCCGGTAATTATTGTAAGCCTCCTCCCCCGAAATAAACGGATTCAGGTATTGGTAGGCATCATCATCAGTCCGCTTGTTGCCCCACATATAATAAAAATAGTCCGCCGTCTGCAGGTGACGCCAGTTGTCCATGTCTTTTTCGGTCCCGGTTTTCCGGACCATATTTTCCAGGCTGTAAACTTTTTTCAGCATATTGTTCTGGTGGGTATTTTCACACCACACGCAGCTTTCAATTTCTTTGTCCTTCCATGATATCGTCTCTTCAATATCGTAAAAATCTTCCGCATTGCCCGCGTTCAGTGCCTGCGATGCGGTCATAAAAATCCATTGATTGTCTTTCAGGATTTCCGCGGGCAGGTTCTCGAGGAACTGGAAAATGCCGGTATCCGGTTTCTTATGGATGCCGAACGTTTCATAGTCAAGCAGGATATTGATGGTCGTGGCTTCGCGGTGTTGATGGATCCAACCGGCATATTTTTCAGCGGTGAGCGGAAACTCGCTCCAGTGCGGGCTGCCAAACCGGAATGCGATGTCGTCGCTAAGGCTGACCCGCCTCAGGAGTATGCCAAAATCCTTTACTCCGGGAGCGCTGTAGATTTTGTTTGGATTGCGTCCGAGCAGCAACCGGTCGAGCCCTTCA
>JBBROE010000192.1:0-3152 GCA_038229695.1 Chitinophagales bacterium
CCTTCATAGCAGCCCCAATATTGATTTTGATCTGTTCAGCGGTCCGTTCGCCAATCAGCAGGCTGTGATACCGCCGCAGGGCTTCCATAATATCGGCGGTAAATTCATCGCCGGCAATGCGGATTGACTGATCGCACACAATACCCGCGAGGGCTATCACCGTAATACCAGTGGTTCCACCTCCAATATCAATAATCATATTCCCAACCGGTTCTTCTACGTCAATGCCAATCCCAAGCGCTGCGGCCATCGGTTCATGCAGCAGGTACACCTCTTTAGCACCGGCCTGCTCGGCACTGTCGCGCACCGCCCTTTTTTCCACCTCGGTAATGGAAGAAGGAATACAAATCATCATCCGCCAGCTCGGCGGAAATAAAGGCTTTTTGGGATGGATCATTTTGATCATCTCCCTTATCATCAGCTCTGCCGCGTTGAAATCAGCAATTACCCCATCTTTCAGCGGCCTTACAGTGCGGATACTTTCATGGGTCTTTTCGTGCATCATGAGGGCCTTTTTGCCCACGGCAAGCACTTCTTTGGGATTGTTCCGGTTCAGGGCGACTATCGAAGGCTCGTTCACCACCACCTCATCGTTGTAGATGATCAGGGTATTGGCCGTACCCAGGTCAATGGCTATCTCTTGCGTAAAAAAATTAAAAAGTCCCATGATGTATTAAGTCTCAGATTTTGAACAGGATATAATGGGTGCAAAATTCACGTAAATAAGTTGAATAAACAAAGCCCGAAATCAAGGGAGCCATTAAATTATGCCCAAAGTGCTAAACGTGCCCGGAAACACGAATATTGTGGAAAACCGGTTTACCTGCATTTTATATCCCCGTCAGCCCTTTTTCCGGACCATTCCTGATCCCGGGCGGTCTCGGGTACCCGAAAGGAGGACGTTATTTTTTCAAGTGTCCATCGCCGTTAGCTAAACCGATGGCAGGGGCTTCCCATTCAGGCAAATTCATACCCGATATCGCGCCGGTAATACATATCCTCAAAGCATATCTGTTCCAGCACATCCATCGACTTTTCTACCGCTTCCGGCACCGAATTGGCAAAAGACGTGACACAGAGCACACGCCCCCCGTTAGTCATTACCGCGCCGTAGGCCGCTATTGTCCCTGCGTGAAAAACATGACAATCCTCCCCGAAGTCGTTTTCCAGCCCGCTTATTTCGTAACCTTTTTCATACTCCCCGGGATATCCCCTGCTCACTGCCATAACGGTGCAGGCATACCGGTCGTCGCAATCCACCGTGACCGTGTCGAGCTGTTGGTCGGCTGTGCGGCAAAAAAGGTCGACCAGGTCATTTTTCAACCGGGGGATCACTACTTCCGTTTCCGGGTCGCCCATACGGCAATTGTATTCTATTACGTAGGGCTCTTCGTTCACTTTGATAATACCGATAAAAATAAATCCCCGGTAATCCATGTTTTCCCTGCGAATGCCCTCGATGGTCGGCTTTACGATCCGGTCTTCGATCTTCTGCATAAAAATGTCGTCGGCAAACGGCACGGGACTAACTGCCCCCATTCCACCGGTGTTCAGCCCCTTATCGCCCTCCCCTATTCTTTTATAATCCTTCGCCTCCGGCAAAATCAGGTAGTTGATGCCGTCAGTTAAAACAAACATACTCATCTCAATGCCGTCGAGAAACTCTTCGACGACCACTTTTCGGCCGGCGTCACCGAATTTATTGCGCTGGATCATTAACTCGAACTCAGCCCCCGCTTCGATATAATTGTTACAAATCAATACGCCCTTTCCTGCCGCCAGCCCGTCGGCTTTAAGCACAATCGGCAGGCTGTGCTGCTGGATGAACCGAACCCCTTCCTCATAATTTTCAGCATCAAACTCCCGGTAGCCGGCTGTTGGGATATCGTAACGATCCATAAAGGCCTTGGCAAATGCCTTACTCCCCTCCAGCTGGGCCGCATGCAGCGAAGGACCGATGATACGGATGGCTTTCAGTTCATCATCGTTTCTGAAAAAATCGACGATACCCTTTACCAGCGGCTCTTCCGGGCCGACAACCAGCAGTTCAACCTGTTCCCGGAGACAGAAATCTTTGATGGAAGAAAAGTCAGTGAGAGAGAGTGCCACGTTTTGACCACACCGTGCGGTACCGCCGTTTCCGGGGGCAATAAACAATTGACTGCATTTGTCGCTTTGCGCCATCTTCCAGGCAAGGGCATGTTCCCTTCCACCTGAACCCAGTAATAGTATTTTCATGTTTGGATTTACGTATTCGGATTAAGGAATCTTGCTTTAGTACAGGATTTCAGATTACCGTTCCGGCAAATATCGTAAACTACCTTCAATTTTATAATACTGATGTGCCGCGCATTCACATATTCTCTGTATTTTGTCAGATAACGTAAAAATACTTTATGCCGGAGACTGACCGCCTTGCTGCATTGCCCGCGAAAGGGCATCCCAAAGGACTGTACATTCTTTTTGCTACCGAGATGTGGGAGCGGTTCAATTATTACGGCATGCGGGCCATCCTGGTCCTGTTTATGACCAAAGCACTGTTGTTTGATAAGGCATTTGCTTCCAATCTCTATGGAAGTTATACCGGGCTGATTTACCTGACCCCGCTGCTCGGGGGCTTTATCGCTGACCGTTACTGGGGCAATCACCGCTCCATTATCACTGGTGGACTGGTGATGGCGCTCGGCGAATTCGTATTATTTTTCTGCGGAAGTCTTTACCAGTCGGCCCCTTCAGCTTCCTCACTCCTGTTTTTTTCCGGCCTCGGGCTGATGATTGCCGGAAATGGTTTTTTCAAACCAAATATTTCTTCGCTTGTCGGACAGCTGTATCCCGACCATGATACCCGCAAGGATGCGGCTTACACCATCTTTTACATGGGTATCAATGTTGGCGGGGCGCTTGGCCCGTTTGCCTGCGGCCTGGCAGGCGATACCGGTAACCCGGCTGATTTTAAATGGGCCTTCCTGGTGGGTGGCATCGGTATGCTGGTGAGTGTGCTCGTACAGGTACTTTTCCACCACAAATATGTGGTTGGCCCGAATAATAAAGTGCTGGGCCTGGTACCGGACGATGCCCCCAAAAAAGCGACCAGCCCCTTCGTCGTATTGCCTGGCCTGGTATTGCTCAGCCTGGTCACCATCGGGTTGATC
>JBBROE010000193.1:0-3127 GCA_038229695.1 Chitinophagales bacterium
AAGGAATTCAATATTTCTATTCCGGATGAGCAGGCCGAAACGATTACTACTGTTGGACAGGCTGTTGCTTACCTGGAAGAACACGCCAAGTAAGACTTTTTTCCGACTTGTATAGAGGAACTAATGAACGAATGATCCGCCTTTCATCAGCGTAAGCAGGAAGGCGGATTTATCACTTAATTAATCCCGCACAGTCTTATGGAGTTAAAAAGAGTAGTGGTAACAGGCATCGGCGCAATCACACCAATAGGGAACAATACACAAGACTACTGGAACAGCTTGCTCAATGGTGTTTCCGGAGCCGACTTCATCACCCTTTTTGACGCCACCAAATTCAAGACCCGCTTTGCCTGTGAAGTCAAGGGGTTTGACGCGGTGGAATTTATGGACCGGAAAGAGGCCCGCAAACTAGATCGGTTCTCCCAGTTTGCGGTAGTGGCGAGCGACGAAGCGATGAAAGACGCGGGATTGAACAAGGATAATATTAACCCCGACCGCACGGGAGTTGCCTTTGGGAGCGGTATCGGCGGTATCACTACCTTCCAAACCGAGGTCATAGAATTTGCAAGGGGCGACGGTACGCCCCGCTTCAGCCCTTTCTTTATTCCGAAAATGATATTGGATATCGCAGCGGGTCACATCTCGATGCGCCACAACCTGCGCGGTCCCAACTTTGCCGTAGTAAGCGCCTGCGCAACCAGCACCAACGCCATCATCGAAGGATTCAACCTGATTCGCCTCGGCAAAGCCGATATCATGTTAGCCGGTGGCAGCGAAGCGGTCATCATTGAAGCGGGCATCGGGGGCTTCAATTCCATGAAGGCTATGAGCGAAAGAAATGACGATCCCAAGACAGCCAGCCGGCCGTACGACAAGGATCGCGACGGTTTTGTAATGGGTGAGGCAGGAGGCATACTGGTCCTTGAAACGCTCGAAAGCGCCCTGGCCAGGGGAGCAAAGATCTATTGCGAAATCGCGGGCGGCGGCGCCACCGCGGATGCTTACCACATCACGGCTCCCCATCCGGACGGCCTCGGTGCACGCAATGTGATGCGGGCCGCACTGGACGATGCCGGCATGCAACCAGAAGACATCGATTATATCAATACGCATGGCACGTCCACGCCTTTGGGCGACGGCGCGGAAACCAAAGCCATCCTGCACGTCTTTGGTGACCACGCCTATAAAATGAATATCAGTTCCACCAAATCAATGACCGGGCATTGCCTCGGCGCGGCAGGCGTTATCGAAGCGATCGCCTGCATCATGGCTACAGTACACGACATCGTCCCCCCGACTATTAATCATTTCACCGATGACCTGGCGCTCGACGCGGCATTGAACTTCACCTTTAACAAAGCCCAGAAAAGAACCGTACGGGCAGCCCTCAGCAATACCTTTGGCTTCGGTGGCCATAATGCAGCTGTCATCGTAAAGAAATACAAGGCCGCTTAACCGCTACCGGTTTTTTCCCCCGCCCGCCACGCCATCCGCGGTTCATCCGTGTCAGCAAAAATTTGTAGCTTGCAACCTGTGGCATTCCTCGACAGATTCATTTCCAGCGCTGAAAAAGCACCATCGTTTAAGAAACAGCTCCGCAATGTGCTTGGGTTCACCCCCGGAAATACCGCGCTGTATAAGGCTGCACTTACGCACCGCTCGGTAAAAGAAATGGCCGACGAAAATAACGAACGGCTCGAATACCTCGGGGATGCTATCCTCAGCAGTATAGTGGCCGACTTCCTCTTCAAAAAATACCCTTACAAAGAAGAAGGCTTCCTCACTGAAATGCGCAGCAAGATGGTCAACCGCACCACGCTCAATGAAATAGCGCTGAAAATGGGAGTGAAGAAAATCACCAACTTCAATAAATTCGACAACTCTCTCCGGATCAGCCAGATCTTCGGCAATACGCTGGAGGCAGTAGTAGGCGCAGTATATCTTGATAAAGGTTTTAACAAGACCAAACTCTGGGTGATGGAACGCATCATACTGCCGCATCTTTTTATGGAAGACCTGGAAAACCTGGAAATCAACCATAAAAACAAACTCTACGGCTGGGCCAACAAAAACGGCAAAAACCTGGAGTTTGAAACCATGGATGAACGGCTGGAAGGCGGCAGAAGATTGTTTACTATCGGTGCCGTAGTGGATGGCACACTGCTCGCTGAGGGCAAAGCCTATAATAAAAAAGACGCCAGCCAGATTGCCGCGCAGATCGCCGTCGAAAAATTAGGACTGCTGGACAAGACGGAAGAATAGCCAACTCCCCGCGCCTTATTCTTCCCCGAATGGATTTTTTCCCAAACAGCTTTTTTCTCTCCCAAAAATGGAAATATCCTGACCTGCGGCCATCATCAGCCCTGCCCCCCGACGTATTTTTTCAAAATCATGCTGGCAGATTTCACTTTGATTGATAGCACGTTACTTCTTTGATTGCCAGGATACCGGCATTAGCAAGGTCCGTAGCCCCGTTTTTTTCTGGCATGGTACTAAGCTTGCAAATTCCCGTGTGCACAATCCGAACACATGAAAAAGTTACAACTTACCCTGGCCCTGATGATTACCGCTGTTTCCCTTTTTGCCACCACCATTACCGCGGTATCGAGCAGCGACTGGAACACCAATTCTACCTGGAACCTGAATCGCCGCCCGCAGGATAATGACACTATCGTTGTTCCCTCAGGCATCACCGTATTGGTTCAGAATAATATATCACTCAATGATGTTACCCTGGAAGTCCATGGCAAATTGAATTTTACCAACGGTAAGCTGGCTTTCGATAATAACTCTACTATCGAAGTGTTCACGGGCGGCATCATCATAACCAATAACCCGAGTGACCAGATTAAAATCGGCAACACCTTCAAGTTAAAGGGAGCCGGCAATATCATTACAGGACCGATGGTAGCGAACTCCTCTACCGGCAGTTACCCCACCGGGTTCGCCACGCTCTCTACCCTGCCTGTTACCTTTACCGCTTTCGCTGCTACCGCCAATGGTTCCGATATCACTCTTACCTGGAGCACGTCACAGGAATTCAATAACAACAACTTCGAAGTACAGCGCAGCTTTGATGGCAGCAACTGGACCGTTATCTCCGTAGTAATGGGTGCAGGCAATGCCA
>JBBROE010000194.1:0-3120 GCA_038229695.1 Chitinophagales bacterium
CGATCCCAGCTAAGCTGCTGTGCAGATTTGCTGCTTTCGCCATAACCGCTAACCGCAACCTTACAATTCGGGTTATTCCTCATTTTCGCTGCAACGGCGGCCAGTACAGCCTGTGCGTCTTTACTGAGCGAAACGGAACGGCCAGTAAAAGATACGCTGGGCAAATCTCCGATGCCACAACCACGTGCCCTAACCATCATGCTGTCCATTTTGGCGCTCATTTCAGCACAGCAGGCTGGCGGAGGACATTTTCCCACACCATCAGCATCTACGGGCTGGCACTGTGTAGGAGTAATGAGTTCTTTATCCTTGAAATCAGGAACACCGTCACCATCGGTATCACGGCTTACACCATGAGAATCAACCGGCGCACCAGCTGGGGTATTGGGTTCACGGTCAAACTGGTCAGTAACACCGTCACCATCTGCATCATCCAGAACGGGTTTGGGCAGTTTCATGTGGCGTGGAGCGTTGATTTCGTTGTAAGCGTAATCCAGGGGATTGGCCCACCATAACGGTTCAACAGCCTTTTTACCAATGTTATAATTCAAACCGACGGAAAAGAAATTATAAGAATCGAAATCCCGGGTCTGGGCCGGTACATTCACGCCTACCTGGCCGCCTGCAGCCACATAGGTGTTTTCCTGCCACTGCTGACCGTCGAGCAGGTCAGTTTTCACTGCGGTAAACCGCTCTTCTATCGCCAGGTTAAATTTATTGGACAGTTTGAAGGCCATGCCTACGCCAAGCTGGAAAGAAGGTTTGAATGATTTGCCAAATAATTTCGGCTGCAGCGGGTCTATTTCCGCATGAGTTTCATAACTCTTGTCCATACCCGCTTTCAGTGCCTTTTTCACATCTTTCCTGTTGCTATAAGTGCCTGATGCTGTGCTGTTAAACAACGTCTTGTAAGGATTTCCCGAGGCGTCTTTTGCATTTATATAAGTATCGTAAATTGTTCCGCCGATACCGCCAAATGCGTACAGGTTGAATCCTGTCTTTGCCTTGTGAAACCTGACGTTGTTCAACGTTACGACACCCTGGATGCTCAAATCCTGGATAGTAGTTTTGTAATTGTAAAAAACCTTGTCCACACCCGGCGTATAACCAGCTGCTAACCAGGCCGGGTTGCGGGTGTACCCCTGTGATGAGCTGAAATTCAGCCCCCTTGCCCTGTTCCAGGTATATTCCGCACGCAAAGAGAACACATAACCCAGTGCTTTACGGACATGTATACCAAATCCTCCCGTAGGAAATACTGACCGCACATCGCCTGCAACACTGGAAACTCCGCCCTTAACTCCAATTTCCCACTGGTTGCGGGGTTTGGCCGGAAAAGGGTAGGCGTTATTTAAAAATTCATTGTGTTGTGGTTGTCTGGAGGCCGGTATCAGGGAAGAATCTTTTACGTCGTAACCTGTCTGCACCTGCCCCATCGCAGCCGATGCAAAGAGGCATACGATGCCCGATAAAATCACATTCTTTTTGCTTGCCATAACTGATTTTTATGAAGATTTAAATACGAATACAAATACCATTGCTCGTGCAAAAATATCATTTAGTTAAAATATACCAAATTTTTTTCGCGATTCACCCTTACTTATGTTGTTGCATTTCATAGTTTTGAGACAGCCGCCGCGTCAAATAAGTTGCACAGTCGCATTTTAAATCGGGAATAATGTAATTTGCCTGCCGTATACCTGAAATGAAATTTCCACCGCCAGTTATCGCCCCGGAATTAGAGATCTTCGAAAAAGTCTTTAAAGAATCCGTCAAAAGCCATGTCTCCCTGCTGGATACCATTATGCGGTATATCGTCAAAAGAAAGGGTAAACAGCTGAGGCCCATGTTTGTATTGCTGTCGGCCAAGCTCGCGGGAGAGGTAAACGACCAGACCTACCGCGCAGCCTCCCTGGTGGAACTCCTGCACACCGCCACCCTCGTTCACGACGATGTTGTTGACGAATCTTATGAAAGGAGGGGATTTTTCTCCATCAATGCGCTGTGGAAAAATAAGATCGCGGTCCTCGTCGGCGACTACCTCCTGTCCAAAGGACTGCTCCTTTCTTTGGAAAACAATGATTTTGAAATCCTTAAAATACTCTCCGGGGCAGTCAAACAAATGAGCGAAGGCGAGCTCCTCCAGATTGAAAAAGCCAGGAACCTGAACCTCGATGAGGACATCTATTTCGAAATCATCACCAATAAAACCGCCTCCCTGCTGGCTTCATCCTGCGCAGCCGGGGCATTTTCGACCTCGCGTGATCCCCTTGTCGCCGACCGCCTTCGCCAGTTCGGGGAATGGGTCGGTATCGCCTTCCAGATAAAAGACGACCTGTTCGATTATGGCCAGGATGACATCGGTAAGCCAACCGGAAACGATATCCGGGAAAAAAAACTGACTCTCCCCCTCATTTATACGTTAAATAACTGCAGCGCTTTGCAAAAAAACCAGTTGATTTATATTGTCAAAAATCAAAACCGCCGGAAAGACAAAGTAAAACTGGTCATCGAAGCCGTCAGGCAAAGCGGAGGCATAAAGTACAGCCAGCAGAAAATGGAAGCCTACCGCGACAAAGCGTTGGAACTGCTTTACAGCTTTGAAGACTCCGAGGTGCGTCGAACCCTCGAATCCCTGGTGCGTTATACCACGGACAGGAAATACTGACGCTTTCCCGCCAACTTATTCTCATATGCAAAAACGCTGGACATTACTCGATGCGCCGGAAAAAACCATAACCGAACTGGCAGGCGCCCTGAAAATAAACAAGACGCTCTGCCAGGTGCTTGCCCAGCGTGGTATCACTACATTTGAAGACGCTAAAGATTATTTCCGGCCCCGGCTCGATCAGCTTCATGATCCCTTCCTGATGAAGGACATGGACAAAGCAGTGGAACGATTGACCACCGCCTTTACCAGACAGGAAAAAATACTCGTCTTCGGAGATTATGACGTCGACGGCACCACAGCCGTCGCCACTATGTACCAGTTCCTGCAGTCCGTGTACGACCCGGCGCTACTTGACTTTTATATTCCCCACCGCTACCACGAAGGCTATGGGATCTCTGAAAAAGGTATCCTGCATGCAAAATCGAACGGATTCTCCCTTATCATCTCGC
>JBBROE010000195.1:0-3119 GCA_038229695.1 Chitinophagales bacterium
ACCACAGGCAGGTTGAACTGCTGGAAATGCGTGTTACTCCTTTCGTCGCTTATGGCGCTGGGCGCCATGCTGTAATTGTACCTAGAAGTAATAAATACTCCTCAACGGGCAACTGGCTGGTGCATCATCAGTCTGTTTAACACGTCTTCCATGTCCTTAACGTCCATTTTCTGTACGAGGTAGGCATCCCTGCTTCCCGCAGCATCCCACCCGTTGCTGCCGTCGGTGTGGCCTGTTATATGCCCTTTCACGGTCGTAAAATAACTACCGGGGCCGCGAACCGCTACCAGCACTGCCGTTTCGTCCCAGCTCATTCTGCCGTTGCGGTCATTGGGATCCATCGGAATGCTGATCGAAAAAATGTCTTTCACCGGGGAGTGCACGATGCTGCTGTCCGCTACCAGGGGCAGGCCCGTATGTAAGCGGGCGCCAATCTCAAACCCGCTGAAGAGAATGGGCGAAGTCCATTCGCCGAATACTTTCACCGAAGCAGGCGCATCCCTCACTACATTAAATTCTTTAAATGTTCCCATCTGGTCGTCGAAACGCCCGGCCATACTGACCAGCAATTTTACTTTTCTCCTGATCATTTCCTTTCCGTTCAGCGAAGATATACTGTCGGGCTGTGACGCCAGCAGGTTGGCGAGGTTGGTAAAAAAGCCGACCGTCACTATCGTCACACTATTATCTGGCTGGGCGGATAACAAACGGCGGTACAGCGGTACGGCATCGTACGCTGCTGCATTGCCGGAGACCCGGTGCGGATATCTTTCCACGGCCAGCGAGTCCCATTTCTGGTAAGCAGCAATATGCTGCGCGGGTTCATGCACTATGCCTACAGGTATCTCCGGCCGGCCAAAATACGTGTTCATCACGCTCAGCACTTCAGCAATCCAGGGACTGCGGTTACTCCCCACCGTGGCAAGTATATGGCACTCGCCGCTATCGGCGAGCGCATGCAGGATAGCTATGGCGCCGGCATCGTCATAATCAGGACCCATATCGGTGTCGAATATCACCGCTACTTGTTTTTTTGCCTGCGCCTGTACGTCCGAACTTATTATTGCCATCAGGAAAAAAACGACAGCGATTCTTTTCAGGGTGTTTATCATGTGTTGCTTATTTTTTGTCGGGCTGGATAAAGCTAAATCAATCCGGCACAACACGGTAAGGCGGGCCCGGGAATTATCCCTAATTTTAAAAAGTGGTCCGTTCCCGGATATCCTTCGATGGTTCTGGCAATATTTTTTTATGATAAGATATCTACTAGCCGTCTTGCTCGCTTTCCCGGCAGGGATCGCAGGGCTATGTGCGCAGCAGCAGCCCGATACCGGCGCCTTAACGAAGCAGTCCGCAGGAGGTTACCGGCTTGTATGGTCCGACGAGTTTAGCCGGGATGGCGCGCCCGATACGGCCGACTGGAGTTATGAAACGGGCCTGGTAAGAAACCATGAATACCAATGGTACCAGCGGGGTAACGTCTATTCCAGCAACGGCATGCTGGTGATAGAAGCCCGCAGGCAGCAACAGCCCAACCCGCTGTATGTATCCGGCAGCCACGACTGGCGGCAGCGGGATGCCAACATCGATTATACGTCGGCCAGTATCAACACCTCCGGCAGGCACAGCTGGCTCTATGGCAGGTTTATCATGCGGGGCAAGATCAATATCGACAGTGGACTCTGGCCTGCCTGGTGGATGCTCGGTGTGTCAGGTAACTGGCCTGCAGGCGGCGAAATCGACATCATGGAATATTACCGTGACCGCGTGCTGGCTAACATAGCCTGTGCGGGTCCGGGCGATCGCCCGCAATGGTTCAGCAATTTTCTTTCGGCAGACTCGCTGGGCGGAAAAGCCTGGGCCGATACATTTCATATCTGGCAGATGGACTGGGCCCCGGATTTTATTTCCCTTTACCTCGATGATCTGCTGGTGAATAAGGTGCGCCTGAGCATGCTCCAGAATAAAGATAATACGGGCATCAATCCCTTTAATCATCCGCTGTACATGCTGCTCAACCTGGCCATTGGCGGCGACAATGGCGGCAACCCCGCTACAACGAACTTTCCCACTCGGTTCGAAGTGGATTATGTCCGCGTGTTTCAGAAGAAATGAACACCCGCCCGATCCTGTTGCGTAATTTTCAATAGGCCACTGCCAACTGCTGTAGATGAAAAGTCCAGCCAGCGCTGCTCCCGTGGGGGCTTGTTCAAGCGTTCATATTCTTCGCCTGTCATAGGTGCGCCCCTGCATAACTGGTACAGGTGCTCAAACCGGCGGAACATAAAATTTTCCGCTTCGCGGGATGTTCGCTTCCGATAACTTTTTTCACCATTTACTGGTGCCGCCATCCCCGGAGCCGAAACCCGGCATCTTCCTTTATTTGCATTTCGTTGAGAATTTAATGAAAGATTTACGCTACGCTTCGCTTAATTTTATGAAAACAACGGTTGTTACTAAAAAAAAATACCATGCAAAACAGACGTTCCTTTCTCAAGTCCGCGTCCATGTATTCTGCGGCCATACTGGCGGCCCCTTCTATACCCTCCTGGATGCCGCGTAAGTCACCCGTCATTGGCCTGCAGCTGTACACCGTGAGGGATGCCATGCAGACCGATCCGAAAGTAACGCTCGCTAAAGTGGCGGAGATAGGGTATAATTCGTTGGAAGGTGCAACCTATACCGGCACTGAAAATTTCTACGGCATGGATCCGAAAACATTTAAAGCACTGCTTAAAGGAAACGGGCTCGTTATGCGCAGCTGCCATTACCGGTTGGGAGAGGATACCGGTGGCACTGAAATGAAGGGCACCATACTGAACGACTGGAAGAAAGCGGTTGATGACGCACATACGCTCGGGCTCGAGTACATGGTCTGTGCCTGGTTATCACCCAAGGAACGGATGGGCCTGGACCATTATAAAAAACTGGCAAAGGATTTCAATACAGCCGGTGATGTGTGCAAACAGGCAGGTATCCAGTTTTGCTACCACAACCATGACTTCGAATTTGAGCAGCAGGATGGTAAGTATCCCTACGATGTGTTGCTGGATGAGACTGACCCGTCGCTCGTTAAAATGGAAATGGATCTGTACTGGGTGAATAAGGCCGGGCAGGAT
>JBBROE010000196.1:0-3088 GCA_038229695.1 Chitinophagales bacterium
ACGGGAAGTTTCAATACCACTTTACTGTTCAACGGGAGTTCTTCGCCGCTGCTGTCGACATAAAAGCTTTCCCCACTGACACTGAAAATCCTGGCGACCGGGATTTTTTCCCCGACCACGATGCGCAGTTTTCCCGTATTGTCAAAGTAAACCTGGGCATTTTTTATCCAGCTGTTCTTCTCCACTGCGGCGGTGATAGTTTTGAGGTTGAATGACAGCAGTGGCTTGCCGCGCAGGGTTGGACCGGCAACTGCGTTAACCTGGCCCAGGATGTCGTCACGGCTCACAAAACGCGTTTCTCCCGGACCGTTGATGGTCACTACCACACCGGTGCAGCTGCCCTCCTTTTTCTTGCTGATAGCGGCCAGCAGCAGTACAAGCAACCCCGCACCGGAGGCAAGCACCAGCGAGAAAAACAGTAGTTTCCGGAGTTTGCGGTTAATGGCCATATTGTTCAATCAAATTTTTAATGGGTGTGATCAGCGTATCAATATCCCCGGCACCGGCTGTGATCAAAAGCGTGGGCCGGCCAGTCATTGCAGACGGCAATACACTGCTGCGGATATAGTCAGGCAAAACCTCCTTTTCCATCAGCCGAACCACCGCATGCTTCATTCGGCTGCTGATGGTGTTACTGGTAACGCCGGGCACAGGCATTTCCCGCGCGGGATAGATCGGCAGGAGAATGACTTCGTCCGCCTTGTCGAGCGCCGCGGCAAACCCGTCTGCCAGATCGGCTGTCCTGGAAAAAAGATGGGGCTGAAAGATGACGGTGCATTTTTTACCGGGATAGAAATTCCTCGCCCCGCTGATTAAGGCCACCAGTTCTTCCGGGTGGTGCGCGTAGTCGTCGATATAGGTCAGCTCTCCCTGTTGCGCCGTAACCCCGGCAATAAATTCAAACCTCCGCCTGATTCCACTGAATGCCGCAACAGCAGCTTTTATCTTTTCGGGCACGATGTTCAGCAGCAGGCCAACGGCGATTGCTGCAACAGCGTTCTCCACATTGTGCAAGCCCCCCATACTGAGTTGCAGGCCGCGTAATGTTTCACCCTCCCGCTGAATGACATCAAACCGGAAAGCGCTGTTAGTGACGGTTACGTTATCCGCATACACATCCGCCTCCGTATCAGCGCGGCTATAGGTAAGGATACGACCCGCCACCAGGTCGGCATTCCTTTTCAGGCCGTGGCGTACCACCAGTGTCCCTCCCGTTTTAACCCTGGATCCAAAGGCGATAAACGCTTCCTCGAGGGCTTCGGCTGTGCCGTAGATATCCAGGTGATCGGGATCCATGGAACTGATGATGGCGATATCCGGACTCAGCTGCAGAAAACTCCGGTCATATTCATCGGCTTCTATTACACACACATTGTTGTCACTGCTCCAGAAATTGGTCTGGTAATTCACCGAGATACCCCCCAGGAAGGCGTTGCATCCATAACCGCTGTGCCGCAGCAGGTGGGCGACCAGGGTGGTAATGGTTGTTTTGCCATGGGTACCTCCGACGCAGATGTTGAAACTGCCGGCGCTGATGATGCCGAGTACCTGGCTTCGTTTCATTACTTCGGTCCCGTTATCCCGGTACCAGTTCAGCTGCCGGTGCGCTGCGGGCACAGCCGGGGTGAAGACAACCAGCTGTATATCCCCCGGCAACTGCGCCGGATCATCTTCGTACATAATTTGTATCCCTTCGGCCGCCAGCTGGCGCGTGAGTGCCGTATCCGTTTTATCATACCCGCTCACCCGGCAACCCCTCGCCTGGAAATACCGCGCAAGGGCGCTCATGCCGATGCCCCCTATCCCGATCAAATAAATATTTTTTATGTTGTCCAGTGCCGGCATTTTTTACTCCTGTTTTATAATGAGGGTGTTTCCGTGTTTACCATATTGAGTACCAGTTCTGCTATGCGCCTGTCTGCGTCAGTTACCGCAAGTGCACTGATGCCTGCGGATAGTTCCTGGCGCTTAGGCTCCGACGCCAGTAGTTCCAATACTGCGGGAACAAGTGTGTCTTTTGCTTCTCTATCTGTCACCAGCAGGGCTGCATGCCGGTCGGCTAGCTGTCTGGCGTTGGCGGTCTGGTGATCTTCGGCGGCAAAGGGGAAGGGTACAAAAACAACCGGCTTGCCTGCGATACAGAGTTCGGCAATGGCCATGGCCCCGGACCGCGATACCACTACATCCGCAGCCGCATAGGCCAGTTCCATTTTAGTGATAAAGTCATTTACCCAGATGCCTTTCTTTCCTGAAGCGGCAGCCTTTGCCCGGTCGATATACGCGCTACCCGTCTGCCAGATAAGCTGCACCTGGTTGTGCTCAAACGATGCCAGGGACGAATCTATCGCTTCGTTGATTCCTTTCGCTCCCAGGCTTCCGCCGGTAACCAGTACAGTTGGGTTATTTTCTGCAAGACCGAAAAATTTCAGCGCCTCGCTCCGCGAAGTCGTGTTATTGAGAATACTGGTGCGTACGGGGTTACCGGTGATATGAAGCGGCCTGCCGGGAAAGAATTTTTCCATACCCCCGGCGGCAACAAAAATGAGGGCGGCCTTTTTCCCCAGCAGTTTATTGGTTTTCCCGGCAAACGAATTGCTTTCGAGTATAGCCGTTGGAATGCCTTTCGACTGGGCAAGCCGCAACACGGGGAAACTGGAATAGCCGCCGACCCCGATGACTGCATCGGGCATGAAATCGGCAATGATGCTCCGCACCTGGAAATAGCTCTTCAGTAATTTCAGCGGCAGCATGATGTTCTTCAACAGCGAACTGCGGTTGAAGCCCGCGATATCAATTCCTTTTATGCGGTATCCGGCCTTCGGTACTTTTTCCATCTCCATTTTTCCTTTTGCCCCCACAAACAACAACTCTATACCCGGCTGCAGCGTCTTCAAAGCGTTGGCGATGGCGATGGCAGGAAAGATATGCCCGCCCGTACCGCCGCCTGCTATGATAATTTTTTTATTCATCGTCCTGGGGTTTTTCCGCGGTGACTATGGCCCGGCCTTCCAGCTGTTCTACGTTGGTTGCCACGCTAAGGATGATGCCGATGGCGATACAGGTAAAAATGAAAGAACTTCCCCCCATG
>JBBROE010000197.1:0-3053 GCA_038229695.1 Chitinophagales bacterium
AGAGTGACTGGAGTTCAGACGTGTGCTCCGCCGACCTTCCTCCCGCCCCAACTTCCCAGCAACATCTCCTGCAAGAGGACGTTGCGGTCTTAAGGAGATTTTTCTTTCGCAAAAGTTTTTCTTCCCTACTTTTTTGCTTCGCCAAAAAGTAGGGAAAAAAGGCGCCCCGAAAACGATGAAAGCCGTTTTCGGGTGGTTCATTGAGGAGCTGTTGTGCAAAGAGGTAAAGGGCAGCGGGCATTGGTCAGCGCCGCCCTGCCAGCTCACTCCACCAGGCTATGCTGATTCAATAATTACCTACTGATGAGGTGAAGCGCGGATCGACGGTAATCCCGGGAGAGTTTTCAAAAGGTCTCGGGAAAAAAGCGTTAAAAACTCTGGGCAGCTGCAGCGATCACCAGCGAAAAAGATCCGTGCCGTACGGGAGCTATTCATAATTCTTCGCTGCGATGAGAACCACTGCCGGGATATGACTTTTTCGCTGCCGCGGAAGCGCCCGGGTGGTGCCTTTTTTGCCGCAGCCTTGAATTTTTGTTACTTTTCTTTCAAGAGAACGGTAAGGCGAGGTAAAGAGCAGAAAAGAGGAGGTTCAGCACCGTCTTTCAAAAATGACCGCAACGCCCCATGCCATAAGAGATTGCTTCCAAATAGGGGAGAGCGGATTGCTTTCCGAACAAAAGTAAGGCGATGCAACAGCAAGACCATGCACAAGAAATAAATGAACAAAAATCCGGTTCGTCATCACTGCCGCTTTCCCGAATGGACAGCCGAAATCTCACCGGTATTCCTTAATTTCAGAACAGAAGTCGGTTTACCCGGTACGCTCCAGGATGACTTTCGCTACTAAATTGCAGTAACTATATGTCGTATTCGATTCCACCGGGCACCGGCCTCCTAATTTTACCATCATGAAAGCACATTCCATTAAAGGTAATTCCGCAGAGGCCATCCAGGCCGCCCTCGAAGACGAGCTGGGCCACGGTTTCAACCCTACGCTGGCATTCGTTTTCGTGTCCATTGACCAGGACAGGTTGTCCATCGCCAAAATACTGGATGACAAGGGTATCGCTGTTTTCGGCGCCACCACTAACGGACAGTTTATCGATGAAGAAACCCAGAGCGCAGGCATTGCCATCCTGTTGCTCGATATGCCCCGGGCCTACTTTACCTTATCCCTGCAGGAATACCCCAACAAAAATTTTCGCGAAACGGCAAGAGCATCTGCAACAACGGCCCTCCGTCAGTTTCAGCATCCCGCTATCCTGTTGTCCTGCAGCAACACCGAAACGGATGCAGAAGCGCTGCTCCATGGCTTCCAGGATGTAATCGGCTCAGCAGTCAATGTATTTGGCGGTGCTGCAGGCGACAACTATTCATTTTCAGAACAATTTGTATTTACCAACCACCAGCAGAGCAACCGGGGAATGATTGTACTGGCGATGGATGAGGACAAAATAAAAATCAGAGGCCGCGCCACCTGTGGCTGGAACGCCATCGGTACCTTAAGAACCGTTACCCACAGTGAAGCGAATCATGTTTTCACCATAGATAATATCCCTGTGCTTGATCTCACGGCCAAATACGGAGGTATTGAGAATGTTTCCCCGGACAACAAAAACCTGATGTTCGAAATCGCCACCACTTTTCCCCTGCAACTCCAACGGGAACAGGGTGACCCGGTAATGCGACCGGGCCTGCTCATCGACTGGAATGACCGCTCATTTTATTGCAGCGGCGCTGTTCCCCAGGGCAGCAAAGTGCGTTTTTCGCTGCCGCCCGATTTTGATGTGGTAGAAAAGGTCATCAGCAATTGTGAAGACATGAAGAACTGCGAAATGCCCGAAGCCGACGCCGTAATTGTCTTCAGTTGTGCCGGGCGGCAGGCCGCACTCGGCCCCTTGATACAGCAGGAAATAGAGGGGTTGAAAAATGTCTGGAACGCCCCCATGGCCGGCTTTTTTTCCAATGCGGAACTTGGACGGGCAACCGGTGGGAACCTGGAAATGCACAACCTCACCACCTGCGTCGTGGCACTGAAAGAAAAATAAATAACGGAGCCGCATGAACGCAATCGCTGATCAAATGTTGAGCCCGGCAGTAAGCTGTGAATCAGCTTCAGTGGCGTAGCACTCGTGTACAGCGGATCACTGCGCAGCTGCCCATAAAAGGTCATCAACAAGGTATACAATTGGTTAACAGTAACAGGGAATCTGCATGATGAACCAGCACCTTCAGCACCTCACCGATTTGCTTGCACAGGACGGCACCATCCCGGATGCAGCAAAAGCAGCGATGCTCCAGGCGGTAAAAGCTGCCGAAAAAGAGTTTGAGATCACGCGCTTCAAACTGGAGCGCACTGAAAAAGTAAAACGCACGACGGGCATTCTACTCGAAGAAACCATCGAAGAACTGGAACAAAAAAGAAAAACGCTCGAAACCCAAAACCACGAATTGGAAGTGGAGACTGCCCTCGAACGGGTGCGGGCCGTAGCCCTGGGCATGAACCGCGCAGCGGATATGCCCGACGTCTGCAAAATGATTGCCCGCCAGCTGCAATCGCTGAACGTAAAAGAAATCAGGAATGTACAAACCGCCATCTTCAGCGACGGTAAAGCCACCTACCAGAACTACGAATACTACCTGAAACACGACCAAAGTTTTATCACCGAAACACACTACCAGGACGATCCGCGCCACGCCCAATTCGCCGCTACTATGCAACGGGGAAACGGGCAGGTTTTTTCGCTCCATATCAATAAGGAAGAACTGGCTTCCTGGATCGATTACCAGCGCACCACCAACGTATTTATTGACGACTACCTAAACGACGCACCCTCGCTGGATTACTACTGGCATTCACTCGGGCCCGGGGCCCTTGGCATTTCCACCTACCAGCCCCTCACACCCGACGAATCAACGCTATTCACCCGCTTCCTCAAAGTGTTTGAACTGGCCTACCGCCGCTGGCTCGATATCGAAAAGGCAAGGACCCAGGCCCGGGAGGCCCAGGTAGAAGGTGCCCTGGAAAAAGTAAGAAGCCGAACCATGGGCAT
>JBBROE010000198.1:0-3046 GCA_038229695.1 Chitinophagales bacterium
GAAAAACATCAGGTTGCTCCCGAGCTGATTTTCCTGTAACAACAGCTCCTTGCCATTCAGCTTTACCCAGCAGGTGATCTCGTAATTATTTTTTTTGGGGGCGACTTTAAAAAACGGAACGATCGGTTCGGGTACAATCCCGGCCAGCTTAAGGTTATCGGTACGGAATGGCTTGTGGCCATTCAGGTAAAATACAAAGGGATTAACGGCGATGTCGTTGAAAAGCTTTCGCAGTTTGGGATGAAGGTATTCGATCATCAGGTTCCTGGTCTCCTCCGGCAATTCATCGTTCTCGTGATGGATGATATTCTCCCAGATACCGCTAAAGGGAGAATTCCGGTTAAGGTATCGCGTTACCTCAGCTTCCTGCATCCGGCGGATCGTAGGGATCATCTGGCGGTCCGCTTCATTCAGAGAATCAATATTGACGAATTTCGTGAGATCAATTTTTTCCACGCGGCCGGTGAATTTCTGCTGTTCTCCGTCACTTTCTCCCTGCACCACCTCCACCAGGAAAAAGGGGAATGAACGGTGGTTCAGGTTAAAGACAATCCCGAGGCGCTGCCCGGAGCCGTTGACCAGCGCGGTACCAGGGGTATCTTCCACTTCCTGGGTATCAGTGCTGACCGGCTGTGGTTGTACTGCTGCAGGCGGATTAATCCTTTTGATGGTGGTATCGAGCACGCGCAGGAAAGGCTTTCCGTCCTTATAGGCAAATTCAAACTTTCCTTTCAAATCGTCTCCCAGCGTGTAGCCGTAAGCAGCAAGGAGCTTATTTTTTTCATTGTCCCAGTTGCGGATGCTGTCAAAATAATGTGCGCCGTGTTTCTGAAAAAGTTGCAGCAACACAATTACTTTAGGAAGGCAGAGCGGGTGATGGGTATCTTCATAAATGCAGCTGGTATCGAAATTCCGTTCTTCATTTTTTTTAATCACCACTTGGTAGGGCGTGTCGTCTACATCTACTGTTGCACGCACCATTTCATCCTTGGCGTATTCAATGGTGGCTTTTTTCTCGGAGAGGTAGCTTTCAGCGTCGGCCAGCGTCTTGGCGGAGCAGAGTAACCGGATTGTTTTGAGGTCGATGTATTTCATCTTAACCACGGTGTGCCGCTGATCGTACTGGATCGCTTCCGCTTTAAGCAGGTTACGATCGAGTAATTCCTGCAACTGAATCAGGGCCCCGGCCTCATGACGGCAGATGTCGCCAAGGTTGTAGGGGCAGCTGCAGCGCACCGACATCGTCTTCGGATCTTTGAAGTGCTGGATGTGCACTTTATAGTAGGTGCTGTAGCTGTCATCCTTTACCCGGAAAGTCACGGCACCCATCAACTCGTCATATTCAATCATTTCCGCGTAACCGATTGCATGGATTTTTTTTCCCCTGCGGATGACTTCATCCGTTCCATTAGTATAAACAAACTTGATAAGGTGCGGTAACGCCATGCTTATGTTATTTTCTCACCCGGCTGCAAACTCAATAGTTAACTGCCCGGCATGCTGTGAATTACAGGCCGATCTGCAAAAGTAAAGGAAAAAAAATGAGGTACGGAAACAAATAGGGAGGAAAATTGGCGCTGCTGAGTATACCGGAGACGAAATCTTTCACCGGAACCTGCAGGACAGCCGGCCCGTCCGCACAATGAACATGGCAGGTTAATTGCAAAGTAAACGGGAAGATTTACGGACGCAAAGCAATATTTGCGCATATCCGATAAAATACCGTTTACCGCTATACCTTTGTTTGAAGAGACCAAACCTTTACTATGTTGCGTTCTGTCATAGCCTGTGTTGCTGCGTTGCTTTTCCTTCCCTGCATCAGTTTTTCACAAAGATTAAGAAAGGCAGACCTCGCGGTTATCGCCACACTGGAGAAGCATGTAAATTTTCTCGCGGCGGATCGCCTTGAAGGACGCCGTGCAGGAACTCCTGGTGAGAATGTAGCCAAAGATTATATAGCCGAACAATTCCAGGCGGCCGGGCTGGTGCCTTATGGCGATAACAAAACCTGGTTCCAGTCCTTTCCGATCGACGAGGGGCTGTCGATAGCGCCAGGCAGTTTCCTACAGGTCAACGGGCATGCCATCGATTCATCCCATTTTTTTCCCTTTCCGGGTTCTCCGGGCACTGCGGTGGAAGCAGAACCATCTATCGCCTTGCGTGAAACCGGCATGCCCTGGTTCCTTAACCTCAAGGAGATGCTGGCCATTCACAAAGACAACCCGCATTTCGACCTTGCCGATTTTATTAACTTGCAGGCGGCTGATGCGGCGAAAAAAGGGGCACTCGCGCTTGTCGTGTATAACACAGGGTCAGCACCAGATGACTTGTCGTTCAGCGGCAAGACTGAACCCCCTGCTTTTAAGATTCCGGTTATTTACGTCGATAAGCCAACGGCATTACAGTATTTCGCGGACGAAAGCACTCCACTGACACTCCGGTTCAAAGCCGTATTCGAACACAAAAAAAGAACGGGGCATAACGTTGTGGGGTATATCAATAACGGCGCTTCTTCAACTATTATCTGCGGTGCACACTTCGACCATCTTGGTTACGGCGAGGATGACAATTCCCTGTACCGGGGCACGGGAAAGCTGGTGCATAACGGGGCGGACGACAACGCCAGCGGCACAGCAGCCCTGATTGAACTGGCAAAAATGCTGAAGGACTCGCGGCTCCGGAAAAACAATTATTTATTTATCGCTTTTTCCGGGGAAGAACTCGGTCTCTTTGGATCAAAATTTTATACTTCCCATCCCACGACTGACCTGTCGCAGGTAAATTATATGATCAATCTCGATATGGTGGGGCGGCTGAATGACAGTACCAAAACCCTCTTTGTCGGTGGCTACGGCACTTCACCCGCCTGGGGAAACGTTTTTGCGGCCGTACGCAGTGACCCGTCGTTCACCAACAAATTCGACAGCAGCGGCACCGGCCCGAGCGACCATACTTCTTTCTACCTCAAAAATATCCCCGTTCTTTTTTTCTTTACCGGGGTACACCCCGATTACCACCGGCCTTCCGATGACGCTGACAAAATAAA
>JBBROE010000199.1:0-2983 GCA_038229695.1 Chitinophagales bacterium
CGTGGGCGGCCCGGTGCAGCTGGAGCAACTTGATAACCGGCTCTGAACAGCATTTGTCATTATCAGAGACGAGCAGAAATGTGGGCGGTGCATCTGCGGGTACGCTGTCCGGTACTGCCAGCGGACCGGGATAGATCAGCACCTGGAAGGCTGGTCGCGCCGGAAGGGCATCCACCCCGTCAGGTGCAGGTGCATGGCGGTCTTTGAAATGGTAACCCACCCATGCGGCTACCTCCCCGCCGGCGGAGAAACCCATGACGCCGATCCTCGAAGTATCTATCCCGAATTCTTCAGCGCGACTGCGAACGAGTCGCATCGCTCGGAAAATATCTTCTTTCGGCTGCTCGGCCGTGTACATGGAATCGTCCCGGAACAGCCGATACTTTAAAACGAAAACGGTGATGCCCAGGCTATTCAGGTAAGTCGCGGCGTCCCTGCCTTCAGCATTGAATACAAGGGTCCGAAAACCACCGCCCGGACAAACCACCATTGCTGCACCGGTGGCTGTTGCCTTCGGGGCAGGGTATACGGTCAGGGAAGGATTATGCACATGCTTTACCCACCAGTCCTTTGCTTCCTCCGGCAGTTTTTTGTATTGAGTGAACCCTGGTGCGCCGTCCTTCCACAGGGAAATGACAACCGGCGTTTCCTGGGCCTGCGATGCCAAGACGATACATGAGCAGATGGTCATGACGAAATAAGTTAAGCGGTGATTTTTCATACCCCTGTTTTTTACTAAGCTAAGAATAATCATTCAGTACGTGACCGAATCCTGCCGGGAAGCATCGCTGCAGGCCTTCCCCAAAAGTTATCGGAACACAGTCTAGTTCCCGTTCAGCTTTGCCGGTATAAAAGCCTGTTACCGGCGGCCGCCTGGCAGGCTGGGAAAATAAACCGGCATAGGTAGCTGTGGGTACCTGATGGATCCAGCCCGCAAAATAACGCAGTCCTTACCGCCATTTATCGCCTGCCAGTAATGCATGCTGCTGAAGACATCGCCGGTGAGGCGGCAGGGTCCGCGTCCGGTACCCGTAACAGCGTATCCCGCCTTCAGCAGGTGGTCGCCCAGGAAACGACGGAGGATTCCGTTCACCCCCGTAATGAGTACATGATGCATGCTGCAGAAATGACCATTCAAAGATGCCGCAGTTTCCCCGAACCCGGCAATAAATAGTATACGAAAACAGTCCGGCCGCCCGTTAAATGTGCGTTGCTTCCCCTGTGGCGGCGGGCATTTTAATGCACCGCACGCAACAAACTATTGATTTAGGCAAGTCTTGTCGTATGGGATCAAATCCCTACTTTTGGCACTTGCCATAGCCCTTCAATGAATATTATTGAAGTGTTTCCAGTATCCGTTTAAAAAGAATTAAAAAAAACCGATTTTCTTATATTAATGAATCAACCGAAAAAAATCCGCAGCATAGGCGTGCTAACATCCGGCGGGGATTCCCCGGGAATGAATGCCGCCATCCGCGCTGTGGTACGCACCGGAATATATCACGGCCTGGACATGTACGGAATAATGAGGGGGTATAGCGGGATGATAGAAGATGATATTGTTAAAATGGAATCCCGTTCCGTGGCCAATATCATCCAGCGGGGCGGAACCATCTTGAAAACTGCGCGCTGCAAAGAATTCTATGAATATGAAGGGCGGCAGAAAGCATACAAAAATCTCAAAAAACGAGGTATTGACGCGCTGGTAGTGATTGGGGGTGACGGATCATTTAAAGGAGCCCTTAAGTTCAGCCAGGATTTCGATATTCCGTGCATTGGCTTGCCGGGCACAATCGATAAAGACATTGCGGGGACCGACTTCACCATTGGCTTTGACACAGCCGTAAACACCGCCGTGGAAGCCATCGACAAAATCAGGGATACAGCAGACGCGCATGACCGGCTTTTTGTTATTGAAGTGATGGGCCGGGATGCCGGCTATATCGCCCTGCACAGCGGTATCGCCACCGGCGCAGAACACATCCTGATCCCGGAAAGGAAAACAGACATTGAACTGGTCGTGGAGTCGCTGTTGGAAAAAGAAAAAAGACGCAAGCTGGTCAATATGATCGTGGTAGCCGAAGGCGATGGATTTGGCGGTGCCGAAGAAGTGAGCAAGGTTATCAAAGACCGGATGCCCAACGCAGACGTTCGGGTTTGTATATTAGGACACATCCAGCGTGGCGGGTCACCCAGCTGCCTGGACAGGTTAATTGCCAGCAGGATGGGCTATCATGCCGTCGAGACACTCATGGAAGGGCGCTTCAATGTCATGGTCGGCATACAAAACAATAAAATTTTATACACCCCGTTGGAAAAAGCGGTAAAGGCAAAACAAAAAATCAGTGACCAGTGGATGCGTATCGTCAAAATTCTTGCGAGCTGACAACTATCATTCATAAACAATATTTTAACCTATATTAAAACCAGAAATGTCAAAAAATCTTTCGAAATACCTGCATCAGACAATGGACAAACAGGCGGGTATTGAACATGCCTTTCACCGCACAAAGATTGTTGCTACAGTTGGGCCTGCCTGCGATACTTACGACAAACTGATTGAACTGGTAAAAGCTGGCGTCAACGTTTTCCGTTTGAACTTTTCTCATGGCACACACGAAGACAAGCAGAAAATCATTGACCATATCCGCACTATCAACGCAGAACTTCCCTATAATATAGCCATCCTCGGGGATTTGCAGGGGCCGAAGCTTCGCGTGGGAGAAATAGAGAATAATTCCCTGCCCGTAGTGGCCGGTGACATCCTCACTTTCACCAACGAAAAACTGGTGGGTACAATGGATCGCATCTATGTTTCTTATCCCAACCTCCACGAGGATGTGAAGATCGGCAACATCATCATGATCGATGACGGCAAGCTGGAAGTGAAAGTTATCGACATCCAAAAAAATAACGACGTTAAAGTAGAAGTAATTCTCGGTGGCGTGATATCCTCCAAGAAAGGAATCAACCTGCCGGATAC
>JBBROE010000200.1:0-2973 GCA_038229695.1 Chitinophagales bacterium
AGCCATTGCCGCTACCTGCGATTACTGCCGGGCCGGCGGCGCGGCCCGGTTTTATATCACGCTGGCCACGAATTCCATGGAAGTGTTTTACCGCGGAATCGATGCGGTAAAAGCCTATTGGGAACAGGGCGGACAAGGCATGCCCGGTCTTCACCTCGAAGGCCCCTACCTGAACCCGGTAAAAAAAGGGGCACACCTTGAAAAATATATTAAAAAGCCGGATTTACGGGAAGTGAGGGCGCTGCTGGATTATGGTCGCAGCATAATAAAAATCATGACCATCGCCCCCGAGCAATGCAGTGATGACGTGGTCCGGCTGTTACAGGACGAAGGCATTGTGGTATCCGCGGGGCATACCAATGCCAGCTATGCGCAGGGACTGGCAGCATTTGATAAGGGCATCCCGGCAGCCACCCATCTCTTTAACGCCATGAGCGCATTGCAACATCGTGAACCTGGCATGGTAGGCGCGATTTATAATCATCCGCGGGTAATGTGCAGCATCGTGCCAGACGGCATTCACGTGGATTTTGCCGCCCTGCGGATCAGTAAAAAAATTATGGCGGAAAGATTGTTTATTATTACCGATGCCGTTACTGCAACCAGCGCGGGTGACTATCCTCATGTGTTTCACAAAGACCGCTATACCATGCCTGATGGCACACTGTCCGGGTCAGCGCTAACCATGATGAAAGGCGTTGCCAATCTTGTGCAGCACTGCGGAATCCCGCTGGAAGAGGCGCTGCGTATGGCATCCGCCTATCCCGCCGGCGTGATGGGAACAGCCGATAGCTTCGGAAGAATTGAAAGCGGTTACAGTGCCGCATTAGTAAGATTCAATGATCAATTCTTCGTAAAGGAAGTGGTTGGTTATTGATCCGTTCTGCCGGTTAATGCACCGCCCCGGCTGAAGCGGCGACCTGTTTTTTTACATATTCAACCTTAGGATCAATACCGGCCTTTATGGCTATTGAAGAAGGCAAAATCAGGGTGTCCGGGAAAATACCCCGCCCGTTTTTGGGGTAATTTTTATTCATCACCATCCTGAAACGCGGTAGCCTGAAGCGCACTTTTGTGTTGGGTAGCGTGGCATCGGGGATAAACCACGCTGTATTGCCATAGGAGCCCCCGCCGGTTTCTTCCCCTGCAATATGTATGTTCGATTGTCCTTTCACCGCGTTTACAAACAGGGTACTTGCAGAAAAAGAATTGCCGCCGGTGAGCACATATACCTGTCCGCTGTAATGGTATTTTTCCTTCGGACTGAAATAATGACGTTCAAAATAACCGAAATGATAGTGGCCGTCCCTTTCCTTGTGCGTCATAAAGTGCATGATGAAAAAAGCGCCAAAGCTGTTCTGGATATGGCCTTCATAACGACTGAGCCGGCGGGAGGCATAGAGCGAGTCCGCCAATTTGAATTTATGGTCGATCAGGTAACGCGTGAGTTTGGTCGACAGTGAAACATTGCCACCGCCGTTGAACCGGAGGTCGATAACCAGGTTGCGGATATGTGCGCGTTGCAACTCCCGGAAACTGTTCCTGAAAAAAGATTGCAGCTTGTTGCCATTGCTGAAGGTGGACACGGTCATGTATGCCGTACTCCCCGTGGTATCTACCTGGATATTCCTGACGCTGAAAAGATTGTTTCGTTTCCGTTGCTTCCTGCCCGGCCGCGGCAGAGATTTCAGGTAGTTACGGAAAGTGGTGTCTGAGGCAAAACTGAATAGCCGGATGCTCCTGGTCTTTTCGGCTGATCCATCCAGGTAGCTCACGTCAAAACTGTCCCTGGCCCCAAACACAGCCTGGTATAATCCACCGAAGGTGCCAATATTACTCAGCGTCTGGTACTTATGACTGAGGCTGTACCCGTCGGTGACCATATATCGGAAAAGGCTGTCCCGGATGGCTGAAATGGAGCGGCCGTCAATAGCTGTGATGATCGTGCCGCGGGTAAGGACGGAATCTTTCCGGTTCACATTTGTATAGACAACTGCGGAATCAGCCCAGAACTTTATACCGAGCGGGAACTGCGGCTGCCGCGCGGTATCGATATATTTTGCATATGATTTTGAAAAGCGGACCGACGTATGCCCGCAATGCACCCGTGAGATGACATAACTCAGCAGGGTCCGGAATTGCGGCTCCGTCATCGAATCAGGGATAAGCTGGTAACCGGTATCAAAAAAATAATCCAGCGAGTCTTTTGATTCATACCAGTACAGGGAAGGATGGGCATCTTCCAGGATCTCCCGGAAAAGCCGGTAATCCGCCTGTAATTGACCCTTTGCATACTTTTTTTCCGGGTTAAAGGATTGGTGCAGGGTTCCGCATCCCGGAAGGAGGGTGGTGGTGGCCAGCAGGCCGGCTATCAGTAAAAATGAAATACCTTTCCCCATGTTGTGTTTCCCCATGCCTGGTTTCCCCCTAACTAAATGGCGCTTCGTCAGGAAAAAGCGTTCCAGCCCTGCGCGGTAATATCAAACGTATTGCCGCCTTTAGTTATTATTTTCATTCCTTTTTCAGGCTCGGTCATGTAGCCAATCACACTAATCTGTTCGTTGAGGACAAGTTTGTCATATTCGGACTGGGCCAGCGTAAACAGGAGCTCATAATCTTCTCCCCCGCTCAACGCGCAGGCGGTGGGGTCCAGTTCAAATTTGAAAGCGGCATTGCGGGTATCTTCATGGATGGGAATCTTTTCTTCATACAAAACACAGCCCAGGCCGCTCTGCCGGCAGATGTGCAGAATTTCAGAACTGAGGCCATCACTAACATCCATCATCGCCGTCGGCAGGATCTCGTTGTCCGCAAAAAATTCAATAATATCTTTCCGCGCTTCCGGTTTCAACATCCGTCCGATCACATACTGCTGGTTTTCCAGGTCCGGTTGCACACCGGGGCTCTCGATGAAAATTTTTTTCTCCCGCTCCAGCAGGGTCAGCCCGAGAAAGGCCGCACCCAGGTCACCAG
>JBBROE010000201.1:0-2973 GCA_038229695.1 Chitinophagales bacterium
CCCTGTTTGCCGCACATCCTGAGATCGGGTTGTGTTGTGAAGCCTCCCAATTCTGGTACAGCTGGAGGGATGATAAGGCCGAAGATCCCATTGTAGACATTGGTGCGCCGGCTGATCGCGTTTATCCCCCCGGGCAACTCAACCGGCTGTTATACCCCCTTGGCCCGGGTGCTTCGGCCTGTCCTTCCGGCATCGTAATCACCAGGGATGCGTATAACAGGAGCGGTGGATTTGAACCGGTATTTTCCGGCAGGTTTCAGCTGTACGAAGACCAGGCTTTCCTGGCAAAAGCCTACCTGCAGGAAAATGTGTTTATATCCGGCACGGCAAATAATAAATACCGCAAGCGGGATGGATCGGTTTCTTCCGTTGCCTCCGATCCTGTTTTATACCACGAGGTGAGGTTATTTTTTATCCACTGGTTGCTGCGGCACCTGGAAGAAAAACAGATTGGTGACGGGGAAATACAAAAGCTGCTGATTAATGCGCGGGATGCAATGCTGCACGGTTCTCAGCCTGGAATTACCGCGTAGCTGTTTTTATTTTTCAATAACAGTAAAACGACGCCGAGCAACAAACCGCAGGTGCAGCCGATCAGGGGTGCCGGCACAACCGTAACCGCCCAGCCGGTGAGGTAGGAACCGACTACATCGCAAAGATTGATCAGGGCAAGATAGGTGGTAAACTGTGATCCTTCTACTTTTTCCCGGCACAGACCCATCAGCACCGGGAAAATACTTACGCTGAGCAACGGGTCCGCCAGGTTCCACAACAACAGCGCTGTTCCTGCGTACCAGTCGTGCCGCCACCAGAAGAACGTTCCATTCACCACCAGTAAAAAAATACAAACGCCCCACATCACTTTTACCTGCATCTTTTTCGGGCCGGCCCGATCCGCTGATATGCCCGCTACAATTATTGCAGCAAGGGTGAGCAGACTGCCCCAGCTGCCCTGCAGCAGCGAGACAGTTTTGTCTGGCCAGTGCAACGTGTTGATGAGGTAGAAGACGTACGCACGGATAAATATGCTGGAAAAGATATACACGGTAGCCACCAGTCCGAAATACCGCATGCTTTCCCGGCTCATAATGGCCACGTAAATTCGCCGGAACAAATCTTTCATCGGTGGATTGGTTTCCTGGCTTTGCTGCCGGGGGCGCCTGGGTTTGTTCCAGGGAAAGATCACGTCACCGCGTTCCTGCCGGGTAAATAAAAAGAGCCCGGTAAAAAAAAATAGAATTCCGCTTTGCACGAATGCCGCCGTCCTGAATCCATAGCGGTGGAGTAGGTAGGAGAGTGCTGCGGCGCCGAAAGCCGTGCCCAGCAGGAAGCCGCCGCGCATGAAGCCGTTTAATTTGCCGCGTTCGTGAACCGGTCCTATGGTAATTGCCATCGCATCCACACTCGCGACCTGGATGGAAGCGAATATACTATGCACGAAAAAAACTGCCGTCAGCAGGCCAAGTTGCCTGATGACGTCCGATACCAGCAATAGACCGAGTGAAGCTACGACGGCTACCAGCTGAGAAAGTACAATCCAGTGTTTGCGATGACCCATGGACGAATACTGGAACCGGTCGATAAGCGGTCCCCATACGAACTGCACGGTCCAGGGTAAACCGACCAGGGCGATAAACCCACCAACAGTTTGTGGTGGAATATGCCGTCCGAGCAGGTAATTGGCAATAGCCGTCAGCGCAAAGCCTGCAGGAATACCCTGCATGATATAGAGATAAAAAAAAGTAAAGTAACGGAAAGCCCTGTCGTCTTTAAGTACCGGTGTCCGCATAATTGCTAACTTTCAAACTATGGGCCAACAAAAATAATAGTAAATAGTTGACGCCTCCTGAGTCAAACCGGTACTGCCAACTGCTGTTCTTGCTAATGTTTTTCGGGCCCTGCCTGTAATTGTTCCACTGCTTCGGCTACAGCGGTCACGGGCTTTTTGCAGGATTTATTACTGCAGACATAAATCGTAGTTTGTTGCGGAATCAGTTTATTGGCCAGCAGCGGCAGGCCGGCCTCCGCCGCGCCGCCGGATACCAGCACATTCGGCAGATAGTGTTCATCGAGGGATTGCCTGAACGGTACCGCGGCTGCACCGAGAATCGCAACTTCGTAAGGCGGTGAGACAAATCCGATTTCGAGCGTTCCCCAATTGGCATAGTAGGCAATTTGTTTACCCATGTCTTCTTTCACATTCACGAGCATCTGGCGGGCCCGGGCCACCAGGCTGTCCTTATAAAAAAACTGGCCCAGCCGGAAAAAATTATTCGCCATTTCAGAATTGGAAGAGGGGATGACATTATCGGCCACTTCCATTTTACGGGCAATGAGTGCGGCATATTTATCATGCGTATAAAACAGCATACCGGAGGTGGTATCAGCAAAATGGGAAATGCTGTAGGCAGCAAGTTCATTGGCTTTCCACAACCATTTCTCCTGGAAGGTGGCCTGGTAAAGCTCGATAAAAGCACTGATGGTAAAGGCATAGTCGTCCAGCAGGCCATGTACGGCGGGCTTAGCATCAGGAAAGCTGCGGAGGACTTCGCCATCTGCCAGCAGGGCGTGCTTTTCCAGGAAAACCGCATTTTTTATAGCGGCGTCGAGGTATTGCTGGTCGCCCAATGCACGGTAGGCCTGTACATATCCTTTAAGCATAAGTGCATTCCAGGCCGTCAGTATTTTATGGTCGAGGGCCGGCCGGATTCTTTTTGCCCTTTCTGCGAGCAGACGTTGTCTTCCTGCAGCAATCTGGGTCGTCAATTCTTTTTCCGTCATTCCAAGCCGCTTTGCGGTTGCGGCGTCTGTCTCCTTTCTTAATAAAATATTATTGCCATGTTCCCAGTTGCCGGCTGCCGTACAATTATAATACGCTTCAAAAATCGGTGCCTTGTCTCCCAGCAGTTTTTCAAGTTCAGCATTGGTCCATACATAAAACTTCCCTTCTTCTCCCTCACTGTCGGCATCCAG
>JBBROE010000202.1:0-2910 GCA_038229695.1 Chitinophagales bacterium
CGATGGGTGCTGACCAGGGCCCCGCTGCCCTTCACCTCCATCCACAAATGATCAACAGCGGACCACCCGAAAACGGCTGTCATCGTTTTCGGGGCGCCTTTTTTCGTTCTTTTTTGGCGAAGCAAAAAAGTACGGAACAGTAAGAAATAAAAGTAAGCGTAAAAATGTAGTGACGTGAGACTACGGGACCATGAGGGTACGTTAGACCGCAACGTCCCCTTGCGGGAGACGTTGCTGGGAAGTGTGGGAATGAAATGGCCGTCTTCGTTTTCGGGGCGCCTGTTGCCCGTTCTTTTTTGGCGAAGCAAAAAAGAACATAAAAGAAACTAACGTAAATAAAGTCTCCTCTTAGGTGTCGCAACGTCCCCTTGCGGGAGACGTGGCCGGGAAGTCGTTTAAGGCAGTTGAGCCCGTTCGGGCTCGACGATTACAGCAGCGCAACACACTCTATCGACACAAGAATTCCTGCGGGGAAAGGCATTACCTGCGGCGTACTTCTTGCTGGGGGATTGTCGGGAAAGAATTCTTTATAGACTTTATTGATCACAGTAAAATCGTTTCCGCTTATCATAAAAATCGTGGTCTTCAGCACGTTGATAAGCGATGAACCAGCATCTTCAAGAATCGTTGCGATGTTCTTAAAACTTTGTCTGACCTGATCTTCAAAGTCAGCACTTATGATCTGCCCGGTAGATGGGTCCAGTCCCGGCGTTCCGGACAGGAAGAGGAGGTTTCCGGCAATAACGCACTGGGAAAACGCATCGCTCATTTTCGGGGCACGTGGCGTATTGAAACTTTTCTTGCTGTTCATATCAGGAATATTAGTTTCTAGTGTTTGGGCAGGGTCCCCGAATCGCGGTACGCAGATTTGGTTTCCGACTTTCTCCTGGGCTTAGGTTCAAAGAGCAGCCACAGCCGCTTCTTCGGTTTTCGTTTATAGTTGGTCGTTATATATTTATTGATGTGGCTGATGGCTTCGTCAGGATCGTCGGTAACCAGGACCAGTTTAAGGTCTTCCGGCGATATGGTCTGCTGCGCTGCCATGAACTCCATGTATTCCATCAGGGGCCGGTAGTAATCTTTGCCGAACAATACGATCGGGAACTGGAGGATGGTTTTGGTCTGCACCAGGGTAAGGGTTTCAAAAAATTCGTCCATGGTGCCAAATCCGCCGGGCATGATGATGAAAGAGTAGGAATATTTTTCCAGGAGTAGTTTGCGGATAAAAAAGTATTTGATAGTGAAACTGCTGTTGACGTAGGGATTGGGCTGCTGTTCAAAGGGCAGCTGTATGTTGCAGCCGATGGAAATCCCGTCGTTTTCATAGGCGCCGCGGTTGGCCGCCTCCATGATACCGGGTCCGCCGCCGGTGAGGGTAGTAAGCCCGATACCAGCGATCCGTTTTCCGATTTCCCGGGCGGCCTGGTAGTAACGATGGTCCTCCTTAAAGCGGGCTGATCCAAAGACGGTGATGCAGGGTCCTGCGAAGTGTAGCGCGCGGATACCCTTGATCAGTTCCTTGAAGACTTTCAGGGCAAAAAGAAATTCGTAAGGTCTGCTGCGTGGCCCTTCCAGCCAGAGCGGTTTGTGAGACGGGATAATTTTCTGTTCAACCATTACAAATAAAGGTAGCGGATAAAATGAAAATGCGCAATGCGGTGCCCGGCTTGGCAGTGGAGGAAGGGTTGACCGTAATGGATCCGGTGGCATGGCAACGCCGCTATTCATTACCTTGCAGCTTCATATTTTTTGTATGCGCATCATCAGTTATAATGTAAACGGGTTAAGGGCGGCGATAAACAAAGGGTTTATTGAATGGTTGAAAACCGATCCGGCAGATATAATCTGCATCCAGGAAGCCAAGGCCACGCGTGATAACGTTGACCACCGGCAATTCACGGAGCTGGGGTTCCACGATTACTGGTTCCCTGCGCAGAAAAAGGGCTACAGTGGCGTGGCCGTGTTCACGAAGCGGGAACCGGACGCGGTGACCTATGGTACGGGCCACCCGTTAAGTGATGCAGAGGGCAGGGTTATCCAGCTGGATTTTGGACAGGTGCGGCTGGTCAATGCTTATTTTCCTTCCGGTACATCGGGGGAGGAACGGCAGCAGTTTAAGTATCGCTGGCTCGATGATTTTTTTTCCTACCTGGAGGAACTGCGGGTGGTGCACCCGCGGCTGATTCTTTGCGGCGATTACAACATTGCGCACCGGGAAGTGGACATTCATGATCCGAAGGGCAATAGAAAATCGTCCGGGTTTTTGCCGGAAGAGCGGGCGTGGACCGACCGGTTTATAGCGGCCGGGTGGGTGGACAGCTTCCGGCATTTTCATCCGGAACCGCACCGGTACAGCTGGTGGAGCCAGCGTTTTCCCTCGGTGCGGGAGCAGAACAAGGGCTGGCGCATTGATTACGTGAATGTAACGGAGACGCTTACCCCGTTTTTAAAAGATGCAGATATTTACCACCACATAAAGCACAGCGATCACTGCCCGGTATACCTGGAGCTGGATCCGGCGGCGATGAAGAAATAGGCATGACGGGTGTGCGCTTGAAAGCGAAGGAGGGAGCCCGGAGATAGACAATTACTAATTTTCGGAAATGCTATGATCATCTATAACATTACCACCAAGGTGCACCACAGCATCGATGCAGATTGGCGAGAATGGCAGCAGGAGACGTTTATACCCGCGATGCTGGCGACGGGGTATTTTTCCTCGGCAAAATGGCTTCGGCTGCTGGATCAGGATGACAGCGAGGGACACACCTACGCGGTGCAGTTCGGTGGGGAGGACAGCGACACACACCGGATGTTCCTGGCAGCGTATGGAGATTCGATGAGCAGGATGAGCGCTGAAAGATGGGGAGAACAGGTTATTGCTTTTCGTTCTTTGCTGGAAGTTATACA
>JBBROE010000203.1:0-2904 GCA_038229695.1 Chitinophagales bacterium
AGTACTGATGCAGCGCAACGCTTTTATCATGCAATTAAAAAAAGGGAACGAGGAGGAATACCGGCAAAGACATGAGCGCATTTGGCCCGAACTGCGGGACCTGCTCGTGTCGACCGGCATCAGCGACTACTCCATTTATCTCGATGAAGCCTCGGGGAAATTATTTGCCACCATGAAATTTGCTGATGAGCAGAGCCTTGCCCGGCTGCCGCAAAATGCGGTGATGCAGCGGTGGTGGTGCTATATGGAAGACATCATGGAGACCTGCCCGGATCATTCCCCGGTTGCAGTACCTTTAAAAGAAGTTTTTTACTTACCCTAACGATATTGTCATGCAGATCGATCAAAACACGGTTACAGCGCACAATGATTCCCTGCTGGATGACCACCGGAAAAAGCTCGCAGGTATCAGCCTTTCTGCGACTGCCCGGGCTGCTATCCTCGATCGGCTGATGGAGTTCCAGGTGGCCATACCAAGCTGGGCACTGGGAACGGGCGGCACGCGTTTCGGACGGTTTTCGGGCGGGGGAGAACCGGGTAACCTGCCCGAAAAGATCGCTGACGTGGGATTATTGCATGCGCTCAACCAGGCAAGCGGGGCCATCTCCCTGCATATACCCTGGGATATACCGGAGAACCCGGACGATATCAAACGGCTTTGCCGCCATTACGGACTGCGTTTCGATGCCATGAATTCCAACACCTTCCAGGATCAGCCCGGCCAGGCTCTGAGTTATAAATTCGGATCCCTGCAGCATACCAACCAGGCGGTGAGGCGGCAGGCGATCGACCACAATATCGAGGTGATAAAATACGGCGTTGAGCTGGGTTCCACGTCACTCACGGTGTGGCTGAGCGATGGTTCTTCCTTCCCGGGACAACTGAATTTCAGAAAAGCATTCCAGCGTACCCTCGAAGGCCTGCAGGAAATTTATGCAGCATTACCCGCGGACTGGAAGATGTTTGTTGAATACAAAGCCTTTGAACCGAATTTTTATTCGATGACGGTCGGCGATTGGGGCCAGTCACTGCTCTACGCCAACAAACTCGGCCCGAAGGCTTTTACGCTTGTCGATCTCGGCCACCACCTGCCCAATGCGAATATTGAACAGATCGTGGCACTGCTACTGGCTGAAAAAAAGCTCGGTGGGTTTCATTTCAATGACAGTAAATACGGCGATGACGATCTCACGGTCGGCAGCATTAACCCGTACCAGCTATTCCTTATATTTAATGAACTGGTCGACGGCATGAATGCGCGGCAGATGCATCATGCCACTGACCTGGGCTGGATGATTGATGCTTCTCACAATGTTAAGGATCCTCTCGAAGATTTGCTGCAGTCGGTTGAAGCCATTATGATCGCCTATGCACAGGCACTGCTGGTTGACAGTGATGCTCTGGCTGCCGCCCAGGATGAAAATGATGTAACCCGGGCGCAGGAGATACTACAGGACGCTTACCGTACAGATGTAAGACCGCTTCTTGCTGAAGTCCGGTTACTGAAAGGGGCTGCACTCGCACCGCTGGCGCTTTACCGGAAACTGGGACCCCGCCAGGCACTGGTGAACGAACGCGGCGCAGCTACCAAGGCGACGGGACTATAGGAATCGGCAAGGCTGCCCTTGTTTAACCTGGAATGCTAAGTAGCAAAGTAATTCAAACACATGGCCGATAGCATAAGCACAGGAAATTTTCTGCCGGGGGGTAAGCCCGCGGTGCTGCCGGCTATCGCGGTTTTCGACATCGGTAAAACCAATAAAAAAGTTTTTGTCTTCGATGAAAAGTATAACATCCGCTATGAAAAGTCGGTCCGCATTGACGAGATAGAAGATGAAGATGGCGATGCGTGCGAGGACCTTGCTGCCCTGATCAGCTGGGTGAAAGAAACCTATAAGGAATTGACACGGCTGCAGGGGTTACACATCCGCGCAGTTAATTTTTCCGCGTACGGCGCCAGTTTTGTACACCTGGGCCAGTCGGGCAATGTGGTAGCCCCGCTTTATAATTACCTGAAGCCCTTTCCGGCTGCACTTAAACAAGATTTCTATGCGCGTTATGGCGGTGAGGAAAGCTTTTCACTGGTCACAGCTTCTCCGGTGCTTGGTCACCTCAACTCGGGGTTGCAACTGTACTGGTTGAAAAATAAGAGGCCGGATGCCTTCAGCCGCGTTTCCTGCTCCCTGCACCTTCCGCAATACCTCAGCTACCTGTTCAGCGGTAAAGTATTTTCGGATATTACCAGTGTCGGCTGCCATACGGCATTATGGAACTTCGCCGAAAATCATTACCACCCCTGGATATATGAAGAAGGTATTGCTGACAGGCTGGCGCCTCTGTCCCCCGCAGGGGAAACTGTAAATGCTACCGTTGAAGGACAACCGCTGCTGTGCGGGATCGGACTTCACGACAGTTCAGCGGCGATTATTCCCTACCTTGCCAGCTTCAGTACGCCTTTTATCCTGCTGTCTTCCGGCACCTGGTGCATCAGCTTAAACCCCTTTAACCACCAGCCGCTGACGCTGCGTGAACTGGAGGCGGACTGCCTGTGTTATCTCGCCTATGATGGCAACCCCGTCCGGGCTTCCCGGCTTTTTGCCGGGTATGAACATGAACAACAAGTGCGACGGATTGCCAGTCATTTCGGTATAGAAGAAGGCTTCTACCGGGATATTCCATTTCATCCACAGGTGATCCGAAAACTGAAAAATACCGATACTGAACAAGCTGTTGATTTTTCGGGGGACCAAATGCGCCAGTCCGGTTTTGCGCAGCGTGATCTCCCGGCCTTGGCGGACGCGGTGACGGCTTATCACCGGCTGGTGCTCGACCTGGTAAACCAGCAGGTCAGGGCATTGGGTCTGGTCATCAGCAAACCTGTGCCCAACCTGTATGTTGATGGCG
>JBBROE010000204.1:0-2778 GCA_038229695.1 Chitinophagales bacterium
ACTGATGCAGGCCTCCCTGTTTGTACAGGTCATTGAGCAGCGGCAGGGAATCAAAATTGCATGCATCGAAGAAATAGCCTTCCGTAAGCAATTTATTACCCGGGAGCAACTCGATAACCTCGCCCGACCGTTGCTGAAAAGCGGTTATGGGCAATACCTCATGAATTTGGAAAAAGAATAATTTGGGCCCATCTTGCGCCTGATAAATTTACCATAAGATTTATATTATGAAAAAAATTCTGGTTACCGGGGGATGTGGCTATATCGGCTCCCACACCATTGTGGACCTCCTGGAAAACGGATTCGAGGTGATTTCCGTTGACAACAATTCCCGCTCTTCTCCACGCATCCTGGAAGGGGTGGAAAAAATAACCGGTAAGAAAGTCAAGAACTATAAAGTGGACCTCTGCAATTATGATGACACTTTTGCCATCTTCCAGGAAAACGAAGATATTGAAGGCATCATTCATTTCGCCGCATACAAGGCCGTTGGCGAATCAGTAGAAGAACCCCTGCTCTATTTCGAAAACAACGTGGTTTCTCTCATCAACCTGCTGAAATGTGTGCAGGAATTTAAAATCCCTTATTTCGTTTTTTCTTCTTCCTGTACCGTATATGGCAACCCGGACCTGATACCGGTCACGGAACTGACACCGCCCAAACCCGCTGAATCCCCCTATGGGTATACCAAGCAGATGGGTGAACAAATCATCAACGAATTTTCCAAAAATAACGCGGTGCAGGCAATTCTACTCCGCTATTTCAACCCGGTAGGCGCCCATCCTTCCATACAAATTGGCGAACTGCCCATTGGGATGCCGGCCAACCTGGTGCCTGCCATAACGCAGACAGCCGTCGGCAAACTCCCCCAAATGAAAGTTTTCGGAGACGACTATCCCACGCGCGATGGTTCCTGCCTACGTGATTTCATCCATGTATCAGATATCGGGCATGCACATACGTTATCCCTGCAGTACCTGGTGGAAGCTCGGGCCAGCAAAAAGTGCACAGTATTCAACCTGGGTACCGGAAACGGCGTAACGGTTCTGGAAGCCATTAACAGTTTTGAAAAAGTGAGCGGCGTAAAACTGAACTACGTGATTGCGCCCCGCCGCCCCGGTGATGTTGTGGCCATATACGCCAACAATGAACTTGCCGTAAAAGAACTTGGCTGGAACATCCGCTATTCACTGGAGGACATGATGCTCACCGCCTGGAAATGGGAGCAACGCCTCAAAATAGATGCGAAGCTGTACAACCGGCAAAACGCCGGTTTGAATTGATCGTGTTGCCTTACGTCCTTTAGCCCGCCTGCACCTGCGGACAGCAGCAACGTGCCACCTACCCTGCTGATCGTCAAATTGGTTGGAAAAAACTGCGGGTTTATTCTTTACTTTGCTCCATCAAAAACCTGTTGAAATGGCACTGAAAGACATACAACCTACCGGTAAGAAAGATACGCGCAGCGGTTTTGGCGATGGCATCGCAGAAGCAGGAAAAGACAACCCGAATATTGTTGCCCTCACGGCTGATCTCCTCGGCTCCATGAAGCTGAACCGCTTTATCAAAGATTTTCCGGATCGGTTTGTACAGTGCGGCATCGGTGAAGCCAATATGATTTGTATCGCCGCAGGGCTAACCATCGGCGGCAAGATTCCGTTTACCACCACCTTTGCCAACTTTTCTACAGGACGGGTGTACGATCAAATCCGCCAGTCGGTCGCCTATTCCAACAAAAACGTAAAGATTTGTGCCTCACACGCCGGGCTTACGCTGGGTGAAGACGGCGCCACCCACCAGATACTGGAAGATATCGGCATGATGAAAATGCTGCCGGGAATGACTGTTATCGTTCCCTGCGACTACGCACAAACCAAGGCGGCCACCAAGGCGATCGCCGACTACCAGGGACCTGTTTACCTTCGCTTCGGACGCCCCGTATGGCCAATTTTTACCGAAAACATGCCTTTTGAAATCGGCAAAGCCCAGGTTTTTTCAGCGGGTACTGATCTCAGCATCTTCGCCTGCGGACATATGGTATGGAAAGCCATCGAAGCCGGTGTCATCCTACAGGAAAGAGGCATCAGCGTGGAGGTCATCAACATACACACCATTAAACCACTGGATACTGAAGCGGTCATTGCCTCCATAACCAAAACGCGTTGTGCGGTAACCGTGGAAGAACACAATATACTGGGCGGACTCGGCGACAGCATTGCACAGGTGGCGGCCCGCCATCTACCCATTCCCATCGAGTATGTTGGTACAAATGACACTTTCGGGGAGAGTGGCACACCTACGCAATTACTTGAAAAGTATGGACTTACATCCAATCATATAGTTCAGTCAGCCGAGAAGGTAATGGCGAGGAAAAAGCAATAGCCAGGTTTTCCAGTTACATCCCAGGTCTCAGATGGGCATACCCGGGCTTCAATATTTTAACCTTTTATACGTTTAAAGAGGCCCTGCGCTTGCAGGATATAACCATCTCCGAATCAAACCCATTTATTTATGGCAGTTGTCATGCAGGATGCGGAATTGCTACTGGAATTCCGCAACCCGTCCACGAAAGAAAAAGGTTTCACCGCCATCGTCCGGAAATACCAGGAGAAACTCTACTGGCATATCAGGCGAATGGTGGTTGACCATGAAGATGCTAATGACGTGCTGCAGAATGTGTTTATCAGGGTATGGAACGGACTGCAGAATTTCAGGGAAGACAGCCAGCTGTATACCTGGCTTTACCGCATAGCAACCAATGAATGCCTTACCTTCCTG
>JBBROE010000205.1:0-2748 GCA_038229695.1 Chitinophagales bacterium
GAGATCACAAATCCTTTTTTGGAAGTGGAGGTATCGCCGCCAACGAGATCCACATCATACTTTTCACATGCCGCATACACCCCTTCATAAAATTCTTCCAGTGCTTCCAGGCTGAAGCGGTTGCTGAATGCGATGCTGAGCGTAACCTGCGTGGGAACGGCATTCATCGCGTACACATCACTCACGTTTACCACGACAGACTTATAACCAAGGTGTTTAAGCGGCGTGTACATCAAGTCGAAATGGACTCCTTCGATGAGCAAGTCCGTGGTCACCACAATTTGTTTACCGAAAGAATCGATGACTGCGGCATCGTCCCCCACGCCAACGATGGTTGACGCATTCCTCAGTTCGATATTCCGGGTGAGGTGATCGATAAGGCCAAACTCACCGAGTGCGGCTATTTCTGTTCTCTCTTCGCTCATGTTGTTACTTTTTGAAGTCAGAAGGGCTGACCGTTCACACAATTCAGCAGGCTGTCATGGATCAGCCCGTTGCTTGCAATAATATGCGGCTGGTAAAGTGAATAAGGCTGTCCGGAGTAATCCGTCACCCGGCCCCCGGCTTCTTCCACAATCAGGAAACCCGCGGCAGCATCCCATGCCTGCAACTTGTGCTCATAAAAGCCATCGAAGCGGCCGGCAGCCACCCAGCACAGGTCGATTGCCGCCGAGCCGAGTCGCCTCACCGGGATGCCTTTCCGGATTAGCGAAGAGAACACATCCAGGGGGCTGTTGGGCGTATTGAGGTAAGTATAGGGGAAGCCCGTCACCAGGCAGGCCTTGTTTACATCGGGCTGGCTGCTCACCGAAATTTTCTTATCGTTCAGCGTAGAACCAAAACCGCGCTGGGCAAAAAAGAATTCATTGAGAAAAGGATTATATACTGCGCCCATAATCACCTGGCCGGCCCGTTCGAGCCCGATGCTGACGCAGCAGATCGGAATGCCGTTGGCAAAATTTATCGTACCATCGATGGGGTCAATAATCCATTTATACTCACTGTCCATGATGATTTCCCCTGCCTCTTCACTCAATATGTAATGATCGGGGAAGTTTTCCCGGATGATGTCAATAATTACCTTTTCCGATGCCAGGTCCGCTTCCGTAACCGGGTTATTAAGACCCTCTTTGTTGGTCACCTTGAATTCGCCATTGAAATAATGACTCACGACCGCCGCTGCTGCTTCAGTTGCCCTGAGGAGCGTATTTTTTAACATGGGGCAAAGATAACCCCATACTCCTACTTTTCAGGCGGACAGGCAGCCGGCCGGTCTTATTTGTCGATGCTGCCCATCATGTTCTCCGGGTAGCGTAAACCGGCAGCCGCGTGCGAAGGAAAGATAGTTTCGATGGCTTCCAGCTCTTCGCCGGTTAGTTTTATCGAAAAGGCGCCCGCGTTTTCATCGAGGTATTTAATGTGCTTTGTACCCGGTATCGGGAAAATGAAATTCCCCTGTGCCATGGTCCATGCAATGGCCAGTTGCGAAGCGGTGCATCCTTTTTTGGCTGCCATTTCCTTCAGCGCATTGACCAGCTCCAGGTTTTTATTAAAGTTGTCTCCCTGGAACCTTGGGGACATGCGGCGATAATCATCCTTGTCAAAATCGGCGGGCGAGTTGAACTGGCCCGTCAGAAACCCGCGGCCTAGCGGACTGTAAGCCACAAAGGCGATACCCATATCGGAACAGGCATCCAGCATGCCGTCTTCCGGATCGCGTGTCCACAATGAATATTCACTTTGAACAGCAGTTACCGGGTATACGGCATGGGCTTTTTTCAGGTTGGCCACTGATATTTCGCTGAAACCAATCCCTTTTATTTTCCCTTCCTTTACCAGTTCTCCCAGCGCACCGGCCGTGTCTTCGATGGGTGTGGACGCATCTACCCGGTGGAGGTAATATAAATCGATTACATCCGTCTGCAGTCGCTTCAGGCTGGCTTCGCAGGCCTGTTTTACGTATTCCGGTTTACCGTTGAAACCCCTCTTATTAGGGTCATTGGGATCGCGTACGATACCAAACTTGGTGGCCAGCGTAACCTGCGCGCGTTTGCCCTTCATCGCCTTTCCTACCAACTCTTCATTGGTAAAAGGTCCATACATGTCGGCCGTATCCCAGAAGTTAATGCCGGTGTCGAGTGCGTGCTGCAGTGTTTTCAGCGATTCTGCATCATCTCTTTTACCATAAAAATCGCTCATACCCATACAACCCAGCCCGATGGCCGACGCCCGTAGTCCCTGTGAGCCCAGTTTCCTGTTTTCCATATGCTTGATTTTGATCTTTAACAGCAAATTTAGCGGCAGGTTTTGCCATTTGGTTGGACCGCCCTGTTTTTCGTCTGATGGTCTGCTCCGGGCTGACTAAAAATCTTCTATTTTTAAGGTAATTAAACCCCGTCGTTTTGCTATCCGTCATTATCGTCAATTATAACGTCAGGTATTTCACCGCGCTTTGTCTCCATTCGGTGCAGCGCGCTATGCGGGGTATAGAAGGGGAAATACTGGTGGTGGATAACCATTCCTCGGATGGCAGCATGGAATTACTGCCCCGGATTTTTCCCGGCGTAACATTCATTGCATCAGACCAAAACCTGGGCTTCGCGAAAGCCAATAACCTGGCCCTGCGGCAGGCTGCCGGATCGGTGATCCTGTTTCTTAACCCGGATACGGTAATCCCGGAAGACGTACTCAGCCGGACCCTGGCTTTGCTGGAAGCCAACGGGCAGACCGGTGCGCTTGGAATCAGGA
>JBBROE010000206.1:0-2532 GCA_038229695.1 Chitinophagales bacterium
GTGAGCATATTCCAGGTAAATGAAAGTGGGGCGTCCATTTATTCGGCCTCTGAAGTGGCGAGAGAGGAATTTCCTGAGCAGGATGTAACGGTACGTGGCGCCATCAGCATCGGTCGCCGGTTGCTTGACCCGCTCAGCGAGCTGGTGAAAATTGATGCAAAATCAATTGGCGTGGGCCAGTACCAGCACGATGTCAACCAGGTAAAACTAAAAGAAGGACTCGACCGCGTGGTGGAAAGTGCGGTAAATTTTGTCGGCGTCGATCTCAATACGGCTTCCCGTCATCTCCTGCTCTATGTGTCCGGCCTCAGCGAAACCGTTGCGCGGAACATCGTTGATTACCGGACAAAGCATGGCGCCTTCAGCAGCCGCGAGGAATTAAAGAAAGTAGTGCTGATGGGACCCAAGACGTTTGAGCAGTGTGCCGGCTTTCTCCGCATACCCGGTGCAGCCAACGTGCTGGATAATTCCTCGGTTCACCCGGAAAGTTATCACCTGGTGGAAGCAATGGCGGCCGACCTCGGCACCGGGGTGGAAACCCTGGTCAGGGAACTGGCTGTCCGCAGGAAAATAAACCCGCAGCAATATGTTTCCGAAGCGGCAGGCACCTATACCATCAGCGACATCCTGAAGGAACTGGAGAAGCCCGGCCGGGACCCCCGTCCGCCAATCGAGGTATTTCAATTCGATGACAGCATCAAAACCATGGAAGACCTGAAACCCGGCATGACCATCCCCGGGCTGGTGACGAACATCACCAACTTCGGTGCCTTCGTAGATATCGGCGTAAAACAGGACGGGCTGGTACATATCTCGCAACTCAGTAACACGTTTGTGGCTGACCCGGCGCAGGTGGTGAAACTACAACAGCGGGTGATGGTAACCGTTACCGAGGTGGATATTCCCCGCAAACGCATTGCCTTATCGATGAAGACGACGGGAGAGAAGGCTGCACCGCCGCAGAAACCAGTACCAGGTAAAAAGCCGGCTGCGGGAAAGCCGGAAGCCCTCAATCCTTTCCAGGCGAAACTGGCGGAACTGAAAAAGAAATTATCCTGAAATAATCCTGCATTAATTACTGGCCAAGGGCACGGGTAGCTTTGACAACGGAACTGTCGCCGCTGTTGATGACTTCAAAAAAGCCGTTGCTGTGCCACTGCTGCCGCGCAATCAGCGCGAGGATCCGCTTCCGGGCAAAGTCCTTATCGCTTCCCGTGATGCCGGTGGTGTTTAGGCTGTCCTGCCTGGAGAAGCGGGTGAATGCTGTCCACAGGCTGTCGTTTGATTGATTCTCCCTGTAAAAGTCTGCTGCGCCGGGAACGGCTGCAAGTCCCTGCCGGTGCTGCATGAAGTAGTGATAGGCAAAATTGCTGAGGGTATTGCCTGCAAACAGCAACGCAAAGTGGTGCGTAGCTGCCGCAGTATCTACCGGAACAAAAATGTCGGGCATTATCCCGCCGCCCCCGAAAACCGTTCGGCCACCCATGGTCTTATAGGCCTTTCCAAGGCGGTCCACGTGGTTGCTGTCGGCATTGGTCATTTCCCCCTTATGAAAGCGGTTCATGATGTCGCCGGCGTACTCCTCATCGCCCCCGCGGTAAGATTTCTGAATGCTTCTGCCGGCCGGTGTGTAGTAACGCGCTATCGTCAGCCGGAGGGCAGAGCCGTCGGTAAGATCGTACTGCTCCTGTACCAGGCCTTTTCCAAAAGTTCTTCTGCCCACGATGCTGCACCGGTCCCAGTCCTGCAGGGCACCTACCAGCACTTCACTGGCGGAAGCAGTGCCCTCGTTCACCAGCACGGCCAGTTTGCCGGTTTCAAAAAGTCCATCGCGTTTACAATGGTACTCCTGCCTGGGCGAGCTGTTGCCTTCCGTATAAACGATAAGCTTGGTGCCGCTCAGAAATTCATCGGCAATTTCCACGGCCTGCTGTAAAATGCCGCCGCCATTATCACGCAAATCCAGTATCAATTGCTGCATACCCTGGCGTTTCAGGTCTTCAAGCGCTGTCATGAACTCGCGGTAGGTGGTCTCAGAAAATTTATTGAGGTGGATATACCCTTCCGTTTTAGACATCATGTATGCCGCATCGACGGACACAATGGGAATGATACCCCTGCGCACAGGGATACGCACCAGGTTGTGATCCCGTGAAACCGTCAGCATAACCGTACTTGCGCCGGGGCCGCGGAGCAGCCGCTTGATTTTTGCGGTGGTGATGCCGTTCCCCGCTACCAGGGAGTCGCCGACCTTCACAATCAGGTCGCCGGTACGCAGCCCCGCTGCGGCCCCCGGGCCGTTGTCCATCACCGTTATAATGTTTACGGTATCGCTGAATATGTTGAACTCAACGCCAATCCCCTGGAAGTTACCCATCAGGTCTTCATTGATCTCGCCGAGGCTGGCGGCAGGGATGTAGATAGAATGGGGGTCAAGCCGGGCCAGCACCTGCGGGATGGCGCCGTTGGCGAGGGTGTCCATGGAAACCGGGTCTACGTAACGAAGGTGCACCAGGTCCAGCACCTGCTGCA
>JBBROE010000207.1:0-2338 GCA_038229695.1 Chitinophagales bacterium
GTACGGGCTATCGGTGGAGGACTATGACGGGGACGGGAAAGCGGACATCCTTGTGGGGGGTAATTTTTACCAGAGCAAACCGGAGGTGGGTATCTACGACGCCAGCTACGGCCTGTTGTTAAAAGGTGACGGTAAAGGAAACTTTATAACCGTGCCCATCGCCAAATCGGGGTTTTTCCTGAAAGGCGCTGTGCGCGATATCGTAACCCTGAAATGCAAAAAAAAGAGACTGGTGCTCGTCGCAAGAAATAATGAATCCATAATAATATTTGTACACTCATGATAAAGCTGACCGCTCACGCCACCCTACCAATCGTGGGTATCGCCCTCCTGCTGGCGATCGGAGGCTGTTCCGGGACCGGGAGCAGCGCCTATTCCAGCCTGGTGAAAAAAGAACTGGCAAAAGGTACGCGTTCCGACAGCCTTTTCTTCGGTATGTACCTCGCCATGCCGGCAAAAGCATTTTATACCCATTGCTGGAATCTCAATAAACAGGGTCTTTTCACCAATGGCAATAATAACACCACGGTGCTGTATAAAATTAACCGGCAGCTGAAATACCCGGCAGACATGAATTTTTATCCCGACTTCTACAAAGACAGCATTTTCAGGATGCGGGTGACTTATGAATACCGGGGCTGGGCACCCTGGAACAAAAACATGAGCGGGGACAGCCTGCTGCCCGACGTTCTGCACATGTATAAAAAATGGTACCCGGATGGCAATTCATTTTTAACGATCACCAATAAAGAACGCGGAACCATCTACGTTAAAGTGGATGGCAACCGGCGGATAACAATCGGCAGGTTTGATGACCGCCAGGTAAAAGTCGATTACACCGACTTGCTGGTTGAAAAGAAATTAAAGCAATAACAATGGCAGGCAATCCCTCCTTCGTCACTTGTGCGTTCCGCCCTGGCACTGCAACGCTGCTGGCTGCCGTTTTTATGCTGGCGGCCTGCAATCACGCGCAAAAAAAGGTAGCCACGCTGTTCGAAATGATGCCGGAAGATTCTACGCACATCGCTTTCATCAATCAGCTGCATTATGACGACCAGTTCAATGTATTTACCTACCGCAATTTTTATAACGGCGGCGGCGTTGCCCTCGGGGATATCAACAATGATGGCCTGGTAGATATTTTCTTTACTGCAAATATGCTTCCCAACCGGCTCTTTCTGAATAAAGGCAATTTCCAGTTTGAAGACATCACCGAAAAAGCCGGCATTATTAAAAAAGGAAAATGGTCAACTGGTGTAAGCATGGCCGACGTGAATGGCGACGGCCTGCTGGATATTTATGTCTGCAACAGCGGAGATCTAAAAAACGACAATAAGGAAAATGAATTATACATCAACAATGGTAACCTCACCTTCACCGAGAAAGCAAAGGAATATGGACTGGCGGACAGGGGTTATTCCACCCACGCCGCATTTTTCGATTATGATCACGACGGCGATCTTGATCTTTTCCTGCTAAATAATTCTTTTAAACCCATTGGTAGTTTCAACCTGCAGCACAATGAAAGAAATATCCGCGATTCCCTGGGTGGACATAAACTCTATCGCAACGACGGAGGTCATTTTACGGATGTGAGTGCATCTGCCAATATCTACGGCAGCGTAATCGGGTTTGGACTCGGCGTAACCGTTGGCGATCTTAATAAAGACGGATGGGACGATATCTATGTTTCCAACGATTTTTTTGAGCGGGACTACCTGTACATCAATAACCATGACGGTACTTTCACCGAAGCGCTGGAACAACAGATGCACAGTATCAGCAATGCTTCCATGGGGGCAGATATGGCCGATATCAACAACGACGGCAACCCGGATATTTTCGTAACCGAAATGCTGCCCGAAAAGGAGTCCCGCCTGAAAGTCAATACAACCTTTGAAAACTGGGATAAATACCGGCTTGATTTAAAATATGATTACTTTAACCAGTTCACCCGCAATACCCTGCAGCTCAATAACGGCAACAATACATTCAGCGAGATTGGCCGCCTGGCCGGCGTAAGCGCCACCGACTGGAGCTGGGGCGCCCTGATCACCGATCTCGATAACGATGGTTTCAAAGATATCTACATTGCCAACGGCATCTACCAGGATCTGACCAATGAAGACTATATCCAGTATATCTCCAACCGGGACAACATGACAGGCCTGATGAAGGATAAGGGTAAATTGAAATACAAAAAGCTGATTGATTTGATACCGTCGAACGCGGTGAGTAATTATGCGTACCGGAACAATGGTGATTTGACGTTTACGAACCGGTCGTCGGAGTGGGGTTTGGATGCGCCGGGGTTTTCTAACGGGAGCGCGTATGCGGA
>JBBROE010000208.1:0-2328 GCA_038229695.1 Chitinophagales bacterium
ACCAGGAAAGTGGCGGACCGCCTACCGATCCCCCGGTAAACATAGAAATCGCCAGCGAGGACTTCGGCGCGCTGATCAGCACCGCCACCAATCTCAAGAATTATCTTGATTCTCTGCAGGTACCCGGTGTGGAAGAATTAAAAATGGATGTTGACCTGACCAATCCCGAAATAACGCTCACAGTTAACCGCGAGCGGGCACTCATCGAAGGTGTTTCTTCTGCCCAAATCGGGCAACAGGTGAGAACCGCGTTGTTCGGGCGGGAAGTGTCAAAAATTAAAGAAGGAAAAGATGAATTTAAAATCCAGTTGCGGAATAATGAACTGCAGCGGCAAAGCCTGACCAACCTGCTGAACATGCGTATCTCCTTCCGGGATATTGCCAGTGGCGGGGCCATCAAAAATATTCCCATCAGTACCCTGGTGAGCGTAGAGCCCACCAGCACCCTTGGCAGCATCAAAAGAAAGAACCAGAAACGGGTAATCACCCTGCGGTCGAACGTCCTCACTACCCAGGGCTATAATGCCACTGCCGTGAATGCCGAGCTCACCAGGGATATCGCCCAGTTCAAAAAGAAAGCAGAAGGCGTTACCATCAAACAGACGGGGGAGGGAGAGCAACAGGCCGAAACCGGTGCCTTCCTGACCAGGGCACTTGCGATCGCCCTGATGCTGATTTTACTGGTACTGGTAACCCAGTTTAATTCAGTCAGCAAACCCGTCATCATTCTTACCGAGATTGTCTTCAGTATCATCGGTGTACTCCTTGGGTTTGCGATAACCGGTATGGAGGTTTCAGTGCTCATGACAGGGCTGGGTATCGTGGGGCTGGCAGGCATCGTGGTAAAGAACGGTATCCTGGTAATCGAATTTACGGACGAGCTTCGTGCACGTGGGATGAAAACGAGGGAAGCGGTAATACAGGCGGGCAAGACCCGTATCATACCGGTATTGCTTACTGCTGTCGCAGCAATCCTGGCCTTTATCCCGATTGCCGTAGGATTCAATATCAATTTTCTCACTTTGTTCTCCGAGCTCAACCCGCATATTTTCTTTGGGGGAGACAACGTCGCCTTCTGGAAACCGCTGAGCTGGACCATCATCTTCGGACTGGCGTTTGCATTTTTCATGACCCTTTTTATGGTACCGGGTATGTACCTCATATCCGAAAGATTACGCCGGCCAATGAGAAGGATGTTCGGCGGTAAGTGGATTTCCTTCCTGGGAATACCGCCGTTGATTTTCCTCTTTATACCGCTGATGTTTGCCGCTTGGATAAGACATAATATAAAAGTAAAAAGACGCCGCCGAAGGATGGTGGGCGCCAGGGTAAGTGAGGCCTTTGCAGGCAGTTGGTTTTAACAGTTATCCGTCACCGCATTCGAGTAAAAAATACCCCCGGAAACGGGGGTATTTTTGGGTACAGCCGGGTGGAGAACCCTTGCTTACTTCCCCTCATTTCGATTGACTGCGCATTGGGCATCGCGAACCCCGCCAACCGGTTGGGCGCTGCCCATAAAAAAGAGCGCCGCCCGAGGGCGACGCTTATCAAGAAACGTATTCATCAGAATGCCTTCTTTTTCTCGACCGTTTTTCCTTCGCTGTCCAGCTCCACTATCTCGTAATTCATTTTTTGGAGGCCGGGTAATATTTTGGATTTATCACCAACCAGCAGGATGTTAATCTGCTCTGGTTTCACCCATTTTTTTGCCAGCCTGTCCATATCGGCTTTCGTCATGCCTGCGAGAATTTTATTCTGCTGGTCAACGTAGTCAGCTGGCAGGTTATACTCCAGGATACGGGAGATGAAACCTGCTTTCTGCAAACCGGTTTCGTACCGCAACGCATCACGCTGGCCGATCGCGCTTTTGGTGAACGACAATTCTTCCGGGGTAATACCGTGTGCTGAATAATTCGTCAGCTCCTTCATCACTTCGGTAAGTGCGCTGTCGGTTGCCCCGGCTTTGATACCAGAACTGAATTCGAAATTGCCGCTGTATTTATCGCCGTCGTAAAAAGACTGGGCACCATACGTCCAACCCTTGTCTTCGCGCAAATTGAGGTTGAGCCTGCTGTTGAAGGCACCGCCAAGGATATAGTTCATCAGGCCGGCTTTGTAAAATTCACCCGTGGCATCATACTTCAGCCCTGTAGGGTAGCCCACCCTGAATTCTGTTTGTGCGGCTTTTGGTACATCCACCAGGTAAATCTTTGTTTTCGTAATGCTCAGGGGCATGTCGTTGACCGCCGGCAGGGTAACTTTCCTATTGGGTAACTGGTTCAGGAAAGCCAGTTTCGGCAGTATCTCCTCTTCCTTAACATCACCGAC
>JBBROE010000209.1:0-2233 GCA_038229695.1 Chitinophagales bacterium
AATCTTATCTCTATGGAAAAGCGTGGATCACGCTTACCCCGCATGCCTATCCCACCGACACCCTTTACCTGGACGCCAAGGGCATGGATATTCACCAGCTGGGCTACATGAATGGAAATATGGTAGTGCCGTTGAAATACCGGTACGACAGCCTAGGGCTATATATTCAACTCAATAAAACATACAAGGCCGGCGACAAGTATATCGTGTACGTGGAGTACACCGCAAAGCCGAATGAGTTGAAAACAAAGGGCAGCGAAGCCATCAAGGATGCCAAGGGCTTGTATTTTATCAACCCGCTGGGGAAAGAGAAAGATAAGCCAACGCAGGTATGGACACAGGGTGAAACCGAGGCCAACTCCGTATGGTTCCCGACGATCGACAAACCCGATCAGCGCTGCACCGATGAAATTGCCATGACGGTGCCGTCAAAATATGTGACACTGAGCAATGGTATCCTGGCCAGCCAGAAGAACAACCCTGATGGTACCCGGACCGATACCTGGAAAATGGAACTTCCGCATGCGCCCTACCTCTTCTTCATGGGTATTGGCGATTATGCGATTGTAAAGGATCATTACAAGGGGAAAGAAGTGAATTATTACGTGGAGCATCCATATGCCGCCGTGGCGAGAAAAATTTTCGGCAATACCCCGGAGATGATGGGGTTCTACGCAAAGATTACCGGGGTTGAATTCCCCTGGTCTAAATACAGCCAGATTACTGGTCGCGACTATGTAAGCGGCGCGATGGAAAATACCACGGCCACGCTGCACACCGATGCCCTGCAGCAGGATGCACGCGAGCTGGTGGACGGTAATAAATTCGAAGAGTATGTGGCGCACGAGTTGTTTCACCAGTGGTTTGGGGATTTGGTGACCACTGAAAGCTGGAGTAACCTGACTGTGAACGAGTCGTTTGCCAACTACAGCGAAGTGTTGTGGAACCAGTATAAATATGGTAAGGATGCGGGTGACGATAAGAATTATGAGGATATGACCGGTTACCTGGGCAGCCATAGTGAAGACAAAAACCTGGTGCGGTTTCATTACGCCGATAAAGAGGATATGTTCGATGCCGTTAGTTACAATAAGGGAGGCCGGATCCTGCACATGCTGCGCACTTACCTGGGCGACAGTGTTTTTTTTAAAGGGTTGCACCTGTACCTTGTCACCAATAAGTTCAGTACCGGGGAAGCCCACCAGTTGCGGCTTGCGCTGGAGCAGGTGAGCGGGTGCGATCTGAACTGGTTTTTCAACCAGTGGTACTTTGACCATGGAAACCCGAAAGTAAACATCAGTTACAGTTATGACGACGCGGCCGGAGTAGCAACGGTAATCGTAAACCAGCTGCAGGAAGGGAGCCGGATTTTTGAATTGCCGGTGGCAGTGGATGTATATGAAGGAAAAAATAAACAACGGTACCCGGTGTGGCTGCGGCATAAATCGGATACCTTGTCTTTTCACTATTCAAAACGCCCTGATTTAATAAATGTGGATGCGGAAAAAGTGATGCTCTGGGAAAAGAAGGATAATAAAACGATTGACAATTTTGTGTTCCAGTATGATAATGCCGGCAATTACCTGGACAGGCGGGAAGCGCTTGAATACTGCCTCGCCAATACAGACGATGGCAAAGCCCTGGCTGTGCTGAAAAAGGGCCTGAGGGACCCGTGGTATGGTCTCCGGCTCTATACACTCAATGAGGTTGATATCAAGAAAGGAAACGTAAAGCAGGAGATTGAACCGCTGGTAAAAGAAATCGCTTCCGGCGATCCAAGGCCGACCGTAAAAGCAGCGGCCATCGGGCTGCTGGGGCAGTACGTCAACCAGGCCTATAAACCCATTTTTACGCGGGCAGTGAATGATTCTTCCTACAGTGTCTCCGGGGAGGCGCTGGGGGCCCTTGCCCGGCTCGACGGAGAGGCGGCAGTGACCTATGCGCGGACATTCTCCAGACAGCCGATGAAGGGTAAGCTGGCCAACGTGGTAACGCAGGTGCTGATAGAAGGCGGAGCGGGGGAAGCGGATTTCGACATCATCGCAGGGCACTTTGCAGCGCTGCCGGTATCGGATGCCAAGTTTGAAGCCCTTAGGCCCTTTGCGGATTACCTGGGTACGATAAATAACACAGAAAAAGTGGAGACGGGAATTGATATGATTATCGATTTACGTGAAGCTGTTCCGGCACAATACAGGAAGCAGATTACGCCTTTCATCAATAACCTGATCCT
>JBBROE010000210.1:0-2042 GCA_038229695.1 Chitinophagales bacterium
AGGTTACTGCTGCCATCGCTCATAATCAGCCGGGTACTGTCGTGCGTCAGCGCCCAGCCCTCGCCCGGGTACGTAAATTCATGTATTTTTTTGTAGGTCTTCGCATCATACACATAACCTTTGTGGCTCTGCCAGGTGAGCTGGTAAATTTTTCCGTTCATTATGGTTATACCCTCGCCGAAATAGACACTGTTATCGAGGGTGACTTTTCTATCTACCTTGCCACTTTTTAAATCTTCGATACCGAATGCAGATGGATAGGGCTTTGCGCCGTCCTCTTCAGGGGAGCCCGCGCCGGAGCTTTCAAATAAATGACCCTCATGAAATTCGAGGCCTTCCGTATAAAAGCCGGTATCGTGCGGGTACGTGTTGACCACGGTATACCCAATCAGTGGCGGGGCCATTTCGCCAGGTTGGGCAGACTGCACGTCTGTGTTGTTATTGTTGCTGCAGGAAAGAAATACCACGGCAGTGACCGCGAACAGGATAATTTTTTTCATCAACGGTGAAATTATGATGCAGCAAAAGTACAGGCAGACCGCGTTAAAAGATGCAGGGAATTCATAAAACCGGTACACCCTGCCATCGGCAACCCGGTCAGCAACAACCGGTTTTGCCGCCAGGCAGCCAGGCGCTGCCTGAAATATGGCCCTCAAATTGTAGCTTATGCCGTAGCGCGGGTACCTGGGAACAGATCAGCCGGACCCGAACTCATTCCTTTGGGCGTTGATTATACCTTATTACCAGAAAGACCAATCTAAATCGTATACGGGAAGCAGGGGCTTCCCGTTTTTTTTACTGCTATGCTCTTATAACAATTGCCTGGCTACTATATCGCCGACAACAGGGGAAATCGCCACTCCCATACCACTCATTCTCACTGCACAGTGCACATTGTGTGCGACGCGTTTAATGATTGGGAAACGACTGCCCCCCATCCCCATAATCCCGCCCCAGCGATCGGTGATGGTAAAGGATTGCTTAGGCAGCACGACAGTCCGCAAAAAATTTTCCAGCTCCTGCTGAACCGTATGGGTAGTAATTGCCTCGTCCGAATTTTCTTCAGCGAGCGCCTTGTTCCTGGCACCGCCAAGGAGTACGCGGTTACCGGAAAGATTCCGGAAATAATAAAATCCTTCGTCAAAATGGAAAGCCCCTTTAAAGGCAGTTTTGTTCAGGAGCTCCGCAACGAGCACCTGACCGCGTACTGCGTGAACATCCAGCTCCGGTAGCAGTTGCCCGGCGAAGCCATTGGTGCAGACAAGGAGCTTTTGACAGTCAAAACTGATACCCGCGGTGGTCTGAACAGTCAGTTTCTCTTTTCCCTCCTGGTAGCCCGTAACCTCAGTCTGCGTAAGTATCGTCACCCCCATGCCCTGCACGCGTTGCAGCAGCTGCCGGATCAGCTTCCCGGAATGGAGCTGCCCTTCACCACGGCTCTGGACCAGGTGGCTGATGTTGTCGAATCCAAAATCACCGATTTTTTTATCTGCAATGCGGAACATTTTGTCTTCGCGTATGGCTTTTCGCAGCGTAATATTCAGCCAGCCCAGGTCATTTTTCAGGAGCCTGGCTTTGGCATACTGGGTTTTATTGATGAGTTCGTACCCACCGAAATTTTCAAATCCTATTTCCTTCTTGCTGAAAACTTTTTGCAGGCGCCTCAGCCCTTCATAGCGCATCGCCACTATTTCCAGCATACTTTGCTCACCCGCTTCGCGGGCATGCGCCAGTAATTCAGTGGCGCTGCCGATACAGGCAAAACCGGCATTTCGACTGCTTGCGCCGGAGGGGATCAGTCCTTTTTCCAGGATGAGGATATTCAAATTCGGCGCACGTTTTTTCAGGCAGTACGCACTCCATAACCCTACCAGTCCGCTTCCGGCAATAATGATATCCCGGGGAGCAAAAAACGTTTCCTTTTCCCAGACAGATGGATGATACATGGCAAACTCAGTTTAAGCAGTGCAGGGATGCATGGGTTGAAGTCGGGATAAAATAAAAGGCCACAGTTATTTTCCGTGACCTTTTTTTTACAATAT